>NZ_SPVG01000132.1 GCF_004614165.1 Duganella callida
CACAACAGCCGCGCTGGCCGCCGCTGCGGCAGGCGGTGGCGAGGAGGCGGCCCAGCCGGATAAAAAAATAAAGCGCCTGTTCTGGTCGTACGGTGAGGAGCAGACGCCGGTGGCCGGGGTGTCGCGCTTTTATGTCGATCTTAATCTGCACGTGGAAACGGAAAACTACGGCGCCGGCGAGACGGTGGACGTGGAGATCGCCAATGGCGACGTGGAAGAAATTGCGGCCGGCCTCAAGACGCTCAAGCTGACCGCGACCGTGGACGCCAGTGGCAGCGCTGTCATTAAAAACGTGTTTTCAGGCAAGACGGTGGATATTTCCTCCAGCGCCTGACGCCGCCCAGCCGCAGTCGATGTAAATTGTCCAAGACATCATCGTGCAATCCTGTCAAAATGGTGTTTGGCATAGACCGCCGACTTGGACCCGCAATGATAGACCTGACCCTACATGACACCGGCCCCCAGGGCTTGCGCGTGCGCGAGTTCTACCTGGGCCGTCAGCCTATCCTGGACCGCAACCAGGCCCTGTTCGGCTACGAGTTACTGTTCCGTAACGCGCCGGTCGGTCCGGCCCACATCAGCAGCAATCTGACCGCCACCGCGGCCGTGATCGCCCACGCCTCGCAGCTGGGCATGGAAAAGACCATCGGCGATGCGCTCGGCTTCGTCAACGTCGATGCCGACGTGATCATGAGCGACATCTTCCCGTTCCTGCCGCGCGAAAAGGTGGTGCTGGAAATCGTCAACACCATGCAGCCGACGCCGCCGGTGCTGGCCCGCATCCAGGAACTGGCCGGCCACGGCTTCAGCTTCGCGCTGGACGACGTCAGCGGCGAAACCGCCGCCGTGCAGGCGCTGCTGCCCATGGTCGAATACGTCAAGATGGACATGCGCAACACCGAACTGTCGGCGCTGATCAGGCTGGCGCCGCGCTTCCGTCAGGACAAGAAAAAACTGGTGGCGGAAAAGGTCGAAAGCCGCGAGGAATTCAAGAACTGCCTGGACCTGGGTTTCGACTACTTCCAGGGCTATTACTTCGCGCGGCCGGTGATCATGAGCGGCAAGAAGCTGTCGCCGTCGCAGCTGGCGGTGATGGAGCTGATGACGCTGGTCACCTCGGACGCCGACAACCACGAGATCGAACGCGCCATCAAGCGCGACGTGTCGCTGGCGCTGAACCTGCTGCGGCTGGTGAACACGCCGGCGGTGGGCGCGCGCCAGCGCATCGATTCGCTGAGCCAGGCCGTCACCATCCTTGGCCGGCGCCAGCTGCAGCGCTGGCTGCAGATCATGCTGTACGCCGAGCCGAGCAAGCGCGGCCACAGCATGACGCCGCTGCTGATGCTGGCCACCACGCGCGGCCGCCTGATGGAATTGCTGGCCGGGAAACTGCGGCCCAGCCAGCGCGAAAGCGCCGATATTGCGTTCACGGTCGGCATCATGTCGCTGATGGACACCTTGTTTGGCATCCAGATGGGCGAAATCCTCCAGCAGATCCCGGTCAGCGACGAGGTGCGCGGCGCGCTGCTGCGGCGCGAAGGCTACTACGGCGGCCTGCTCAGGCTGACCGAGTGCATCGAGCGTATCGAAGACATGGACGACATCATCGTGCCGACCCTGCGCGACCTGGCCATGTCCACCGAGGATCTGGTGGAGCTGGAATTGGCCGCGTTCGAGTGGAGCGACAACGTGGTCCGCTACGCGCTGTAAGCGTCAGGTCGCGTGGCCGGCGCCGGGCCAGTGCTTGAGCAGTTCCGGATCGGTGCGCATTTCCCACAGCGCCAGCACCGCCACGGCGATGCCGATGATCAGCGAGTTCCACACCAGTTCGACATTGTCGCCCAGGCGCAGCACCCACGGCGACACCGCCACCCAGATGCCCACCAGCAGATTCAGCACGACCGCCCAGAAGTAGGTCTTGTACAGGTCGAAGGCCGCCAGCACCACGATCACCGCGCCGGAAACGAACGCGACCCAGGCCTGGGCCGAGCCGACCGGATAGCTGAATACCCATGGCGAGATGAAGAACCACAGGCCCAGCAGCAAGATCAGCTGGTCCTGCCAGCGTTTAACAGATGAATCGTTAGCCATAATTCCTCCCCTTGGTCGGGCCGCCGGATGGCGGTGTCTCTACTTAGTCCGGTCGCGCGAGAAAAAGTTCACCGCAATTGCCATTTACGTTATCCTGACTATCTGATAACAACCCGGACAGGATGACGCATGGCGGCAGAGTTACTGAGCGTGGAACAGATTTCCCGGTCGTACGGGACGCGCAAGGCGGTGGATGGCGTCTCGTTCAGGGTGAAGCAGGGGCAGACCGTGGGCCTGATCGGTCCCAACGGCGCCGGCAAGTCGACCACGGTCGGCATGATCTGCGGCCTGCTGCGCGCCGACAGCGGCCGCATCGTGCTCGACGGCGAGACAGTCGGGCAGGGCGCCAGCGCCGCCAAGCGCAAGATCGGCTTCGTGCCGCAGGACCTGGCGCTGTACGAGGAATTGCCGGCGATCGAGAACCTCAAACTGTTCGGCGCGCTGTATGGCCTGAAGGGCGCGGCGCTCAGGCAGCGCTGCGAGCAGGTGCTGGCGCTGGTCAACCTGGCCGACCGCGCGGCCGACAAGCCGGCCACTTTTTCCGGCGGCATGAAGCGGCGCCTGAACATCGCCGCCGCGCTGCTGCACGAGCCGCAGCTGCTGATCCTCGACGAGCCCACGGTGGGTGTCGATCCGCAAAGCCGCAACGCCATCTTCGACACGCTGGAAGCGCTGCAGGCGCAGGGCCGCGCGCTGATCTACACCAGCCACTACATGGAAGAGGTGGAGCGGCTGGCCGACCATATCGTCATCATCGATCACGGCAAGGTGCTGGCCGACGAGACGCCGGCCGCGCTGCATCAGCGCCTGCCGGCACAGGCGGCGCTGGAGGTCGAGCTGGCGACGGAACCGTCGGCGGCGCTGCTGGCCGGCGTGCGGGCGCTGCCCGGCGTGACGGCGGTGGAACGCAGCGGCGTCGCGCTGAACATCGGCCTGGCCGATAGCGCGCACGCGGCGCCGGTGCTGGCGTGGCTGGACGCGCAGGGCCTGGCGCTGCGTCACTTCGCCACCGCCCGCACTTCGCTCGAAAACATCTTCCTCAACCTGACCGGCCGCAGCCTGCGGGACTGACCATGACCGCCTTGATTGCCCTGATCCGCAAGGATCTTATTTTGTACGTGAACGACAAACGCGCGCTGATGTTGCACCTGCTGATGCCGGTGGTGCTGGCCGCCTTCTTCGGCTCCCTGTTCGGCGGCGGCGGCGAGAGCAAGACCAGCCGCATCGACGTCGGCCTGGTGCTGCTCGACCAATCCGCCAACGCGCGCAAGATCGCCGATGGCCTGAAAGCCGACAGCAATCTGCGTGTAGCGGAATTGAGCGACGCCGAGGCGCAGGCGCAGGTCCGCGCCGGCAAATTGCCGGTGGCGGTGGTGATCCCGGCCGGCTTTGGCGAGCACTCGGCATCGGCGCTGTTCCGCGGCCGCGACAAGCCCGAACTGCCGGTGTATTACGACCCCTCGCAATCGACCGTGCTGGCAATGGTGAAGGGCCTGCTGACCCAGCACGTGATGGAAGTGACCAGTGCCGCCGTGATGAACGGCGAGGGCAGCCAGACGGTCGAGCGCTATCTGGCCGAGCTGCCCGCCGCCAGAGACCGCAGCACGGAACAGGCGCAGCTCGGCGACTTCCTCGCCAGCCTGAAGAAATTCCAGGACGAGCGCGCGGCCACCCGCAGTGCCGCCGCCGATAACGCCAAGCCCGCCGCCGACGCGGGCAGCGGCGGCATGAGCATCCCCTACACCACCCACGATCAGGCGCTGAGCAGCGGGCCGAAATACAACGGCTACGCCCATTCGTTCGCCGGCATGGGCGTACAGTTCATCCTGTTCATGGGCGTCAACATGGGGATCAACATCCTGCTCGATCGCCGGCAGGGCATCTGGAGCCGCCTGCTGGCGGCGCCGGTGTCGCTGACCACGCTGGTCATGGGCCGCGCGGTGGCGGGCGCCATCATCGCCACCGGTTTGATGTGCGCGATGTTCGTCTGCGCCGCGCTGATTTTCAAGGTGGAGATCACCAGCCTGCCGGGCTTCATCGGCATGGCGGTCTGCTTCGGCCTGATGACGGCGGCTTTCGGCCTGCTGATCGCCGCCTTCGGCAAGACGCCGGAAGCGGCGCGCGGCATCGCCACCTTCGCCACGCTGATCATGGTGATGCTGGGCGGCGCCTGGGTGCCGTCCTTCGTCTTCCCGGAGTGGATGCAGACCGCCACGCTGGTGGTGCCGACACGCTGGGCGGTCGATGGACTGGACGCCGTCACCTGGCGCGGCCTCGATCTGGCCGGCGCCGCGCCGGCGATGGCGGTGCAGCTGGGCTTTGCGTTGCTGTTCGGCGGCCTGGCGCTGTGGAAGTTCCTTAAAGATCAGCAGCGCTGACATCCCATAAGCGGTCGGCCAGCATGGGATCGATCGCCCACGGCCGCACGCCGCGGCGCTGTTCCGCTTCGACGGCGGCGATGTCGCAGTCCTCGCAGTACACGCCGCCGATGCCGTCCAGCTGCGCGCTGGTGGCGCACCAGACGGCGGTGGCGGCGCCCTGCTGCACATTCTTCAGATCGCGCGCCGGATCGTTGATCAGGCGACCGTCGGCGTCGTGGACGCCGAAGCCGGCGATTTCCTCGGCCGTCAGGTGGCGCGCCAGCGGACTGAGAATACTGCCCGGATGCAGGGCAAATGCGCGAATGCCTTCATCCTTGCCGCGCGCGTCGGCGCCGACCGCGAACAGCACATTGGCCGTTTTCGATTGGCCGTAGGCCACCCACTTGTCGTATTCGCGTTCACGGAAATCGATATCGTCAAAATCGATGCCGGCGATCTGGTGCCCGCGCGAGGAGACCGACACAACGCGCGCCCCCTGCGCGCGTTGCAGCGCCGGCCACAGATGCCGCGTCAGGCGGAAGTGGCCGAGGTGATTGGTGGCGAACTGCGATTCATGGCCGCGCGCATCGCGCGCCAGCGGCGCCGCCATGATGCCGGCGCTGTTGATCAGCAGGTGCAGCGGCCGGCCGCTGGCGAGGAAACTGTCGGCAAAGGCGCTGACCGAGTCCGCCGCCATCAGATCCATCGCCGCCACCTCGACGCAGTCGATGCCGGCCAGCGCGGCCGCGGCCTGCCGTGGCGAGCGTGCCGGCACGACGACGCGTACACCGGCGCCGGCCAGCACGCGTACCGTTTCCAGTCCCAGGCCGGAATGACCTCCCGTGACGATGGCGACCTTGCCGGCCAGGCTGCGCGGCGCGTCGGCGATGACTTCGGCGGCGGTGGAGGCGGCCGTGTAGCCGCTGTGGAGTGGTGCTTGCATGGTAGGGCTCCGTGATGTGAGGGCCACACTATGGGGGCAGCGCGACAGACAATCTATGCTGCATAATCTGGTTTTCTGTCGCGATCATCCAAATCATGGCCGATCCACTATCCGATGTCCTCAACCTGCTGAATGCCCGCAGCGTGATTTCCACCGCGCTGGTGGCGGGTGCGCCATGGTCGGTGCGCGTCGGCGGCTATGAGGGCCTGAAATTCAACGCGATCCTGCGCGGTGACGCATGGCTGCAAGTGGAAGGCGAGCCGCCGCTGCATTTGCGGCAGGGCGATTGCTTCCTGCTGGCCAAGGGACGGCCGTTCGTGGTCGCCAGCGATCTGGCGCTGCCGCCGCGCGAGGCGCGTGAGGTATTTGCCAACGCCGTCGACCACGTGGCCCATTACGGCAACGGCGACGCCTGTCATATCCAGGGCGGCAAGATGACGCTGGATGCGGCCGTCGCGCCGCTGCTGGTGGATGCGCTACCGGCGCTGATCCATCTGCCCGCCGCCGCGCCGCGGGCGCAGACCGTGCACTGGCTGCTGGCGCGCCTGTCCGCCGAGATCGCGCAGCAGGAGGCTGGCAACGAAGTGCAGGCGCGCCAATTGATGCAGATGATGTTCATCGAATTGATGCGCGAATATCTGGCCGCGCCGGGCGGCGTGGCCCAGGGCTGGCTGGGAGCGATGGCTGATGCCGGCCTGCGCCGCGCGCTGCAGGCCATGCACGAGCAGCCGGGGCGCGGATGGACGCTGCCGGAACTGGCCGAGCGCGCGCACATGTCGCGCTCCGGCTTCGCCGCGCGCTTCAAGACGGCGGTGGGCATACCGCCGCTGGATTACCTGATACGCTGGCGCATGCACCTGGCCAGCCAGGCATTGCGCGACGGCGGCGCCTCGGTGGCGGAGGTGGCGGCGTCGGTCGGCTATTCCTCGGAGAGCGCATTCGGCAACGCCTTCAAACGCGTTCTGGGGCAGCCGCCGAAACGCTATCTGGCGGGCCTGATCAGCTCAGATTAGGCGCCAGCCAGCGTTCCAGTTCCCCCTTGTCGACGCCACGTCGCTGTGCCATGTCGCTCACCTGGTCGTCGCCGATTTTGCCGACCACGAAGTATTTCGACTCCGGATGGGCGAAGTAAAAGCCCGACACCGCCGCACCCGGATACATGGCGAAGGAGTCGGTCAGCTGCATGCCGATGTCCTCGGCCTGCATGGTCCTGAACATGTCGCGCTTGACGGTGTGCTCGGGGCAGGCCGGATAGCCTGGCGCCGGACGGATGCCGAGGTACTTCTCGCCGATCAGGTCTTCGTTGCTCAGCGCTTCGGCCGGCACATAGCCCCACAGGTCGGTGCGCACGCGCTCGTGCAGATACTCGGCGAACGCTTCGGCCAGGCGGTCGGCCAGCGATTTCAGCATGATCGACGAGTAGTCGTCGTGGGCGTCTTCAAAGCGCTTCTCGTGCTTCTCGATGCCCAGGCCGGCGGTCACGGCGAACATGCCGATGTAGTCCTTGACGCCCGATGCCTTCGGCGCGATGAAATCGGCCAGACACTGGTTGGGGCGCTGCACGCCGTCCACCACCGGCTTGACGCCCTGCTGGCGCAGGCCGTAGTAGGTGAAGTCCACGGTGCCTCGGCTGTCGTCGGTGTAGATCTCGATGTCGTCGTCGTTGACTGAATTCGCCGGCAGCAGCGAAATGACGCCGTTGGCGGTCAGCCAGCGGCCGTCGATCAGCTTCTTCAGCATGGCCTGGCCTTCTTCGAACACCTTGGTCGCGGCCTCGCCCACCACTTCATCGGTCAGGATGGCGGGGAAGGGGCCGGCCAGATCCCAGGTCTGGAAGAACGGACCCCAGTCGATGTATTTGGCGATGGTCGCCAGGTCGACGTTCCTGAACTCGCGGCGGCCGATGAACTTCGGCTTCACCGGCGCAAATTCCAGCTTCATCTTGTTGGCGCGGGCGTCGGCGATCGACAGCATCGGCAGCGCCTTCTTGTTGGCGTGCTGCTCGCGGATACGCACGTAATCCTGCTCGATCTCTTCGATGTACTGCGCACGCGATTCGGGCGTCAGCAGCGACTGCGCCACCGAGACCGAGCGCGAGGCGTCCGGCACGTACACCACCGGGCCTTCGTAGTGGTGGGCGATCTTCACGGCCGTGTGGGCGCGGCTGGTGGTGGCGCCGCCGATCAGCAGCGGGATCTTCATCATGCGGAAATGCTCATCGCGCTGCATCTCGCGCGCCACGTGGGCCATTTCCTCCAGCGACGGCGTGATCAGGCCGGACAGGCCGATGATGTCGGCATTCTCCACCTTGGCGCGCGCCAGGATTTCCGAGGCCGGCACCATCACGCCCATGTTCACCACTTCGAAGTTATTGCACTGCAGGACCACCGAGACAATGTTCTTGCCGATGTCGTGCACGTCGCCCTTGACCGTGGCGATCACGATCTTGCCCTTCGGTTTGGCGACGATGCCGGTGCGGCGTTCCTCCTCCGCCTTTTCCTCTTCGATGAACGGGATCAGGTGGGCCACGGCCTGCTTCATCACGCGCGCCGACTTCACCACCTGCGGCAGGAACATCTTGCCCTGGCCGAACAGGTCGCCGACGATGTTCATGCCGTCCATCAGCGGACCTTCGATCACGTGGATAGGGCGGCCATTGGCGGCGGCCACCTGCTGGCGCATCTCTTCGGTGTCGTCGGTGATGAACTGGGTGATGCCGTGCACCAGCGCATGCGCCAGGCGCTTCTCGACCGGGCCGTTGCGCCATTCCAGGTTGGCGGCTTCCTGCTTGCCGCCGGCCTTCAGCGTGCCGGCGAATTCGATCATGCGTTCGGTGGCGTCCTCGCGGCGGTTCAGCACCACGTCTTCCACGCGCTCGCGCAGTTCGGCCGGCAGGTCATCGTAGACGCCGACCATGCCGGCGTTGACGATACCCATGGTCATGCCGGCCTTGATGGCGTGGTAGAGGAACACGGTGTGGATGGCTTCGCGCGCCGGGTCGTTGCCGCGGAACGAGAACGAGACGTTGGACACGCCGCCGGAGATCTTCGCGTGCGGCAGATTGTCCTTGATCCAGCGGGTGGCGTTGATGAAGTCCACCGCGTAGTTGTTGTGTTCCTCGATGCCGGTGGCGACGGCGAAGATGTTCGGGTCGAAGATGATGTCTTCCGGCGGGAAACCGACCTGCTCGGTCAGCACCTTGTAGGCGCGGCCGCAGATCTCGATCTTGCGCTCGAAGGTGTCGGCCTGGCCTTTTTCGTCGAAGGCCATGACGATGACCGCGGCGCCGTAGGCCATGCACAGTCTGGCCTGGCGGATGAATTCCTCTTCGCCTTCCTTCATCGAAATCGAGTTGACGATGGATTTGCCCTGCACGCATTTCAGGCCGGCCTCGATCACCGACCACTTGGACGAATCGATCATGATCGGCACGCGCGAGATGTCCGGTTCGGAGGCGATCAGGTTGAGGAAGCGGGTCATGGCGGCCTGCGAATCCAGCATTGCCTCATCCATGTTGATGTCGATGACCTGGGCGCCGTTTTCCACCTGCTGGCGCGCCACGCTCAGCGCCTCGTCGTACTGCTCGTTGAGGATCATGCGGGCGAAGGCCTTGGAACCGGTGACGTTGGTGCGTTCGCCGACGTTGACGAACAGCGAGCTGTCGTCGATGGTGAACGGCTCCAGTCCGGACAGGCGCTGGGCGACCGGCACCTCCGGCACGGTGCGCGGCGCTACGCTGGACAGGATCTCGCCGATGGCCTTGATGTGGTCCGGCGTGGTGCCGCAGCAGCCGCCGGCGATGTTGATGAAGCCCGCCTCGGCGAACTCCTTCAGCAGCGCCGAGGTGTCGGCCGGCAGCTCGTCGAAGCCGGTGTCGCTCATCGGGTTGGGCAGGCCGGCGTTGGGGTAGATGCAGACGTAGGTGTCGGCGATCTGCGACAGCTCTTCGGCGTAGGGACGCATCAGCGCAGCGCCCAGCGCGCAATTCAGGCCGATGGTCAGCGGCCTGGCGTGACGCACCGAGTTCCAGAAGGCCGGCACGGTCTGGCCGGACAGGATGCGGCCGGAGGCGTCGGTGACGGTGCCGGAGATCATCAGCGGCAGACGCAGTTGCGCCGGGTGGTCGGTGTAGTACTTCTCGATGGCGAACAGCGCCGCCTTGCAGTTCAGCGTGTCGAAGATGGTTTCGACCAGCAGCAGGTCGACGCCGCCGTCGATCAGGCCCCTGGTCTGTTCGTAGTAGGCGTCCACCAGCTGATCGAAGGTGATGTTGCGCGCGCCAGGGTCGTTGACGTCGGGCGAAATCGAGGCGGTCTTCGGGGTCGGGCCGAGCGCGCCGGCGACGAAGCGCGGCTTGTCGGCGCTGCTGTACTTGGCGGTGGCGGCGCGCGCCAGCTTGGCTGCTGCCACGTTCATTTCATAGGCCAGGTGGCCCATGTGGTAGTCGTCCTGGGCGATCCAGGTGGCGCCGAAGGTATTGGTTTCGATGATGTCGGCGCCGCCGGCCAGGTAGCGTTCGTGGATCTCCTGGATCACGCCGGGCTGGGTCAGGGTCAGCAGCTCGTTGTTCCCCTTGACGAACAGCTCGCGCGCGCCGCTGTCGGCGGGGGCAGCGAAGTCGAGGAACTTGCCGTTCGGGCCGCCGCGATAGGCGATTTCATCCAGCTTGTACTGCTGGATGATGGTGCCCATCGCGCCGTCCAGGATCATGATGCGGCGGGCGAGGATCTCGCGCAGCTGGGCATCGGTGGGGGACATGGCGGAGCGGGACACGGAGTTGTTCATTTGATATCTCTGGGATCGTAGGGAACGCGCCACAAGCAAAGGGCGGTCTGGGATTATACGGCATAGCTGAATATGCTTCAGCCAGGCGCGGCATCGCCGCAACAATCTGCTGTTCGAGCACGGCTGATCCGCCTCAATGGTTTTATCCACCCCAAGCGGAGCAAAAGGCGAAATCAGCTTTACCCGATGGCAGCTTGGGCTAGAGCGTCGTCGAGGCGATCGTTGCCCCAGTACATATCCATGCCGACGAAGAAGGTGGGAGCGCCGAACAGGCGCAGGGTTTTTGCTTCGTCGCTGCGCATGTGCAGGCGCGCCTTGTTTTCGGGCGACTGGGCGGCCGCTAAAATGCGTTCTGCATCCTGCCCCATGGCGTCGAGAATGGTGCCGATACAGCTTTCACTGCCGATGTCCTGGTCTTCGGCGAAGTTGGCCAGCATGGCGCGGCTGCAGAAGTCGGCCATCCATGGCTGATCTTCGCCCAGCAACGCCACGCGCGCGGCCAGGATGGAGCGGCGTGGGAATGCGCTCGGCTGGCGCCATGGCAGGCCGTATTTGGCGCACTGCCGCTGCATGTCGATCCAGACGTAGGCGCCCTTGTTCTTTTGCAGGACGAAGGGCGAGTTATCCCAGCCCAGCTCTTTAAAGATGGGGCCGAGCAGGAAGGGCTTCCAACGTACGTTCACCTGGTTCTGACGCGCCAGGCGCATCACGCTCAGGTAGCTGTAATTGCTGGCGAAGTCGAACCAGCAGGTGATTTCGTTCATGTCTGTCTCCTCATGCGTGCATGGAGATTATGCGGCACCTGGCAGATTTCGGACGCGCGCTCGGAGTGTTGTAGTTCGCGACTTGATCATCGCGCAAGCCGTTGCAGCCGCGCGCCAAGACGATATACTTTCTTCTTTCAACGAAGGAAGTGCAGCACATGAATATCAATTTGACCATGCGTTTGCTCTGCGCCGCCGGTGTGCTGGTGTGCGCCATGAACGCGCAGGCAGATAGTTTTGTCTCTTCAGCATCGAGCGCCGGTTCGGCGTCGAGCGGCAGCATCTCCGATTCGCTGAATGGATCGAGCAACAGCTCCAGCGGCAACAATCGCCGCGTGGCCGATGGTCACTACCGCATCATCGACATCGGCATCACCCCCGACCGCGCCGAGCGTACCCGCATCACCATGCAAATGGACGACGACGCCCGGCAGCGCGTGGTGCTGGACATGCCGCAATCCACCTTCGCCCAGCAGAACATGAACGCCGGCGATGTGATGTATGCGCACAACCGCGTGTACGGCATCGAATTCGGCCGCGCCGACAAACAGCAGCCGTTCTACCTCGTGCTGAAGGATGAATGGTACGGCGAGCTGGCTTCCCGTCCGCTGTAATGTCGAAGCGCGCCTTGTCGGCGTTGGCATTGGTCTGCCTGGCCGGCGCCGCGCAGGCCAGTAGCGGTTCGGGCGTGTCGCGCTTCTGCGACCGCGACCAGCCGCTGACGGCGGCGGAGCAGGACCGCCTGCTGCGCTTTGCCGGCGTCCTGCGGGAGGAATTGTCCGCGCAGGATGGTATCGCTTTGGTCAGCCGTTCCGGCCTCGATTTGTCGCGCTTCGGCATACGCTATTCTCATGCGGCGCTGGCCTGGCGTTCCGAGGAAGGGCAATGGTCGGCACGCCAGCTGTACTACGCCTGCGACGAAAGGCGTCCGCGCATCTACGATCAGGGACTGGCCGGTTTTGCCATGGGCACCGATGATCCCAGGCTCGGTTTTGTGTCCATCGTCAGGTTGCCGCAGCCGGCATCGCTGGCGCTGCGTCCGGCCCTGCTGGACCGCGAGCGCGCGCTGCATCTGCTGGCCGCGCAATACAGCGCCGATGCCTACGCCTACAGCGTGCGCTATCAGAACTGCAATCAGTGGGTGATCGAGATGCTGGCCGCCGGCTGGGGCGATCTGCCGGATGGCGACGATCTGCGCGAGCGCGCGCAGCGCTGGCTGAAACAGGCGGACTACGCTCCGCAGCCGGTCGATGTCGGCTCGCGCTTCTGGATGCTGGCCTCGTACTTCGTGCCGCTGCTGCACCTGGACGATCATCCGGACCAAGACAAGGATGCACTGCGCTTGCATATCAGCCTGCCCACCACGCTGGAGGATTTCGTCCACACCCGCTTCCCGGCCAGCGAGCGTGTGGAGCTGTGCCACGATGATAAACGGGTCGTCATCCATCGCGGCTGGACGCCGATCGCCGAAGGCTGCACGCCGGGCGAGGGCGATCGTGTCCTTGCGCTGGACGATTAGGCCAGCACGGTCACCAGCTTGTCCTTCGGACGGCGCACCTTCTTCAGGTTCACCAGCCAGTCGCCGTCATCGGCGCGATAGCCCAGTGGCAGCATCACCACACTGCGCAGGTTGCGCTCTTTCAGCGACAGGATCTCGTCGACCTTGGCCGGGTCGAAGCCTTCCATCGGCGTCGCGTCCACGCCTTCGAAGGCGGCGGCGATCAGGGCGCTGCCCAGTGCGATGTAAGCCTGGCGCGCGGCGGCCTGGTAGTTGGCTTCATCGCCGCGCGCGGCCACGATGCCCAGCAGCTGCTTGCGGTACGCTTCCCAGCCTTCGTTGACAAAGCCGCGCACTTCGTTGGTCAGGTCGAACATCATGTTCACGCGTTCCGGCGTGATGTTGTCCCATGCCGCGAACACCAGCAGGTGCGAAGCGTCGGTGATCTGGCCCTGGTTCCAGCCCACTTCACGGATTTTCGCGCGCAGCTCCGGATTCTCCACCACGAACACTTCGAACGGCTGCAGGCCGCTGGAGGTTGGCGTCAGGCGGATCGCTTCGAGGATGCGTTCCAGCTTGTCGGCGGCGATTTTTTTGCTCGGATCGAATTTCTTGGTGGCGTAGCGCCAATTCAGTTTGTCGATAACGTCGGTCATTGCGGGCTCCATGGTTGAAAACTGCCCATCGCCTGCAGGCATGGGCGGACTTACCTATAATAAGTTTCAAGTCAACTTGAGGGTCAAGTGCAAAATGAAAATCGGTGAACTCGCAAAGAAATCGGGCGTCGCGCCGTCCGCGATCCGCTTTTATGAAGAGCAGGGATTGCTGGCGCCGATCTCGCGCACGGCGGCCGGCTACCGCGAATATGCGAGCAATGCGCCCGACCGTCTGGAGCTGATCCAGGGCGCCAAGAAACTGGGCTTTTCGCTGGACGACATTCGCGGCATGCTGGAGGAGAATGGCAAGTGCTCGATCGAGAAGACCAGGCGGCAGACCGCCATCCTGCTGAAGGAAGTGGAAGCGCAACAGGAGGCGCTGGCCCGGCGGCACGCCGCCTTGCTGTATCTGCGCGAGGCGCTGACGACGCGCGAGACCGATATCAACCTCGCGTGCCGCGAACGCTTCAACTTAAACTGAAAAGCTCAGCCCTTCGAGGGGGAAGCCCTTGATGAACTCCGCCGCGGGCAGGCGCTTGCCGCCCGGTTTCTGCAGCTCGGTCAAACGCAGGGCGCCGCTGCCGCAGGCCACCACGATGCCGTTCTGCGCATCGGCCGACAGCACCTTGCCGGCCGGCGCGTTGCCGCCTTCCAGCACCTCCGCACCCCACAGCTTGACGTTGACGCCGTTCACCACGCCATACGCGCCGGGGAATGGATTGAAGGCGCGGATCTTGCGGCCGATATTTTCCGCCGAATGCGAAAAGTCCAGCGCCGCTTCTTCCTTGCTGATCTTGGCCGCGTAGCTGACGCCTTCCTCCGGCTGCACCACCGCTTCCAGTTCGCCGTGCCGCATCTTGTTGAGCGCCTCGACGATCATCTTGCCGCCCAGTGCGGCCAGCTTGTCGTGCAGGCTGCCGGTGGTGTCGCTGTCTTCGATGGCGACGCGTTCGGTCAGCAGCATCGGGCCGGTGTCCAGGCCTTCTTCCATTTCCATGATGGTGATGCCGGTCTCCTTATCGCCGGCCTCGATCGCGCGGTGGATCGGCGCGGCGCCGCGCCAGCGCGGCAGCAGCGAACCATGGATGTTCAGGCAGGTCTTGATGTCCAGCGTGCTGCGCGGCAGGATCAGGCCATAGGCCGCGACCACCATCACATCGTAGGACGTGGACAGCAGGCGCTGATGCGCGGCCCTGGCTTCCTCGGCGCGCTGCGGGTCCTTGCTGTCCATGCGCAGCGACAGCGGCTGCAGCACTTCGATGCCCTTGGAGACGGCGTATTGTTTGACGGCGGACGGCTGCAGCTGCATGCCGCGCCCGGCGGGACGGTCGGGCTGGGTCAGGACCAGGGGGATGTCGAAGCCGGCTTCGACCAGCGCTTGCAGCGCCACGGCGGCGAATTCCGGCGTACCGGCGAAGATCACTTTCATATTATTTCCTTATGATTTGTGACGGTGCGCCGGCCGGCAGCAGCGCAGCCGCTGGCCGGCGGTGGAGAGAGAATAGCTTAGTAACGGCGGCCTTGCGCGCGCAGTTGCGCTTCGCGCTGGGCGCCGCGTTCTTCCTTCTGCAGCTTGGTCTTGATGCGGTTGCGCTTGAGCGGCGACAGGTATTCCACGAACACCTTGCCCTTCAGGTGGTCCATCTCGTGCTGGATGCAGACCGCCAGCAGGCCGTCGGCGTCCAGTTCGAACGGCTGCCCCTTGACGTCGTAGGCGCGCACCTTGACTTTCGACGGGCGCTCGACGCCGTCGTAGATGCCCGGTACCGACAGGCAGCCTTCGTCGTAGACCTGCTTGTCGTCGCTGGACCAGAGGATTTCCGGATTGATGAAGGCGGTCAGCGCCGATTTGTCTTCGGTGATGTCGATCACGATCACCTGCTCGTGCACGTCCACCTGGGTGGCTGCCAGGCCGATGCCGGGCGCTTCGTACATGGTCTCGGCCATGTCGGCGACCAGCTTTTCCAGGCGCTCGTCGAACACGGCGACCGGCGCGGCTACTTTGTGCAGGCGCGGATCGGGGTAACGCAGAATATTTAAAATAGCCATGAACTGTGTACTAATGATATCTAAGTGAACGCCTTGCCAACAGGCGCCGTGGAAGCCCTCCCAAAACGCAACAACCGCGCGGGAGACCGTAGCGCGGTTCGCTTGCTAGTTGAGGGTTTTATGGGCAGAATTTGATTCAATCTGGCAAGCTTTACTGATCAGCTGCCGTGTGCCTGCGGCGCACTTACTGGATCTACTAATGAAAAATTTTAGCACAGTCAGTACCCGCTTGTTGATTGCCGCCCTTTTTTCCGGCCTGACGGCGGCCTCGGCGGCGCCAGTTTGTCGCTTCCGTGCCGACGCGCCCGACCAGCACCTGGTGGTCAAGGGCGATACCCTGTGGGACATTGCCGGTACTTTCCTCGACAAGCCGTGGTGCTGGCCCACAGTCTGGGGCATGAACCGCGATGAGATTGCCAACCCGCACTGGATTTATCCGGGCCAGATCATCTGGTTCGACCGCGCCGCCGGCCGCCTGCGGCTCGGCAATCCGGTCGTCGCCGATGGCGCCGCCGCCCTGGGCGCCGAACGCTTGCAGCCGCGCGTGCGGACCGAGGGCCTGGGCCGCGACGCCGTGCCGTCGATTCCACCGGGCGTGATCGAACCCTTCCTGACCCAGCCGCTGATCATCGAGGACGACGAACTGAAAGGCGCGCCGCGCATCGTCGCCACGCAGGAGGGGCGCGTCTTCCTGGGCAAGGGCGACAAGGCGTACGTGCGCGGCGACTTGCAGGGCAACACCACGTTCCAGGTGTTCCGTCCCGGCGCCGCGCTGAAAGATCCCGTCACCCAACAGATCGTCGGTTACGAGGCTTTCTATTTAGGCACGCTGAAACTGCAGGCCGACGGCGGCGATGTGCATACCTTCAGCGTCGCCACCGCCAGCCAGGAAATGGGCAAGGGCGACCAGCTGCGCGCGGTGCCGCCGACGCCGATGCAGAATTATGTGCCGCATCCGCCCCAGCAGGCGGTGGATGCGCGCGTGGTGGCGATCTATGGCGGCGTCACCCATGCCGGCCAGAATCAGATTGTCAGCATTAATCGCGGAAAGCTTGACGGACTCGATATCGGCGCCGTGCTGCAGCTGTACCATGCGGGAAGAACTGTGAGCGATGCCACCGCGCCCAAGGGCTGGTTCGGCCGCGAGCAGCAGGTCAAGCTGCCGGATGAGGAAGTGGGCAGCTTGTTTATCTTCCGCGTGTTCAAGCATATTTCCTATGGCTTGATCATGCAGGTGACGGCGCCGGTGGAAGTGGGCGACGTCGCCAAGTCGCCGGAGTAAGCCGCGCCGTGCACGCCACGGATACCCATATCGCCCTGACGGAGGCGGAACTGGAAAGCTGGCTGCGCCTGCAGCAGACCGACGGCGTCGGCCTGTTGACGGCGCACCGGCTGCTGGAACAGTTCGGCTCGCCACAGGCCATCTTCGAAGCCAGCCGCGCGCAGCTGCTGCCGCACCTGACCTGGCCGCGCCAGGCCGATGCGCTGCTGGGCCCGCGTCCGCCGCGGCTGGCGGCGCAACTGTACGCCACGCTCGCATGGCAGCGGGAGCCGGGCAACCGCTTGCTGGCGTTCGGTCATCCCGGCTATCCCGCGCTTCTGCGTAACATCATCGCCGCGCCGTTGCTGCTGTACGTCAAGGGCCGTGCGGACTTGCTGGCGCGCCCGGCGCTGGCGGTGGTGGGCGCGCGCAATGCCAGCCGCCAAGGCGCGCTGAACGCCGAGCGCATGGCCGAGGCGTTGTCCGATGCCGGCCTGACCATTGTCTCCGGGCTGGCGCTGGGCATCGACGCGGCCGCCCACACCGGCGGGCTGAAGGGGCCGGGCAGCACGGTGGCGGTAGTCGGCACCGGCGCCGACCGTATCTATCCCGCCCGCAACGGCGCGCTGGCGCGGCGCATCGCCGAGGAGGGCTGTTTGGTCAGCGAATATGCGCTGGGCACGCCGCCGCTGAGCGGCAATTTCCCGCGCCGCAACCGTGTCATCAGCGGCCTGTCGCGCGGCGTGCTGGTGGTGGAGGCGGCCGCCAAGTCGGGGTCCCTGATTACGGCCGGGCTGGCGGCGGCGCAGGGACGCGACGTGTATGCGGTGCCCGGATCGATCCATGCAACCTTGTCCAAAGGCTGTCACCAATTGATACGCGAGGGCGCCAAGCTGGTCGAAACGGCGGCCGATGTCTTGCATGCCATGCAAATGGTGTCCGACGGACAAGCCGGCGCGCGGCCCGGCTACGACGACAGCTTCGTCGACCGCGTGCTGGACGCCATGGGCGAGGATGCCGTGCAGGCTGAGGTTCTGGCGCTACACTTGAATCAATCCGCAGCCGAGCTGCAGGGCCAGTTGCTGGCGCTGGAACTGGCGGGCTTACTGGAGCGCCTGCCCGGCGGCATGTTCCAGCGCTTGCGCGGATGAAACAACGAAGTGGTGCGACACTTGTGTGCAATCTGTTTTAGCTGATAGAGTAGAGCCATGTTCGACGTCCTTGTTTACCTCTACGAAACGTATTACCGTCCCGATGCCTGTCCGGAACCGGCTGCATTGGCCAAGAAGCTGTCGGCTGTCGGTTTTGACGACGTCGAGATCTCCGAGGCCCTGGTGTGGCTGAATGACCTGACCGCCATGGCCGGCGTTGAACACACGCTCACTGCTTCCTCGACCGGCACCCGTTTCTACGTGGATGAGGAGGTCGACGCGCTCGGCCCGGCGGTGATCGGCTTCATCCAGTTCCTCGAATCGGCCAAGGTGTTGTCGCCGCTGCAGCGCGAAATCGTCGTCGAGCGCGCGCTGGCGCTGGACGAAGGCCCGGTGTCGCTGGGCAAGATCAAGGTCATCGTGCTGATGTTGCTGTGGAGCCAAGGCAAGGAACCCGACGCGCTGATGTTCGACGATCTGTTCGGCTCCGACGAAGACCAGGCGCCCCGCCTGCTGCACTGATACGCCTGAAGCAACAATCCAATCCGCTTCCGGTTGCGGCGTCAACACTCTTCAATTGCGTTTTGACAAGTATTTCACATGGCTGGCTTGCTATCTACGCCACAAACGTGCAGACTGCGGCGCGATGCATGTATGATGCGCATGCTGTACCCTCCCAAGTGTTAAAAACGAGATATTAAAATATGAGCAAAACCCTCATCATCGCCGAGAAGCCTTCTGTCGCGAACGATATCGCGAAGACGCTTGGCGGCTTTACCAAGCACGATGAGTACTTTGAATCCGACGAGTACGTGTTGTCCTCCGCCGTCGGTCACCTGCTGGAAATCGCCGTTCCGGAAGAATATGACGTCAAACGCGGCAAATGGAGCTTCGCCCACCTGCCGATGATCCCGCCGTACTTCGCGCTGAATCCGATCGCCAAGACCGAGGCGCGCCTCAAGGTACTGAACAAGCTGATCAAGCGTAAGGACGTCACCACCCTGATCAACGCATGCGACGCGGGGCGCGAAGGTGAACTGATCTTCCGCCTGATCGCGCAAAACGCCAAGGCCAAGCAGCCGGTCAAGCGGCTGTGGCTGCAATCGATGACGCCCAACGCGATCCGCGACGGCTTCGCCCACCTGCGCAGCGACGACGAGATGATGCCGCTGGCCGACGCCGCGCGCTGCCGTTCGGAGGCGGACTGGCTGATCGGCATCAACGGCACCCGCGCCATGACCGCCTTCAACTCGAAGGAGGGCGGCTTCTACCTGACCACCGTGGGCCGCGTGCAGACGCCGACCCTGTCGATCGTGGTCGAGCGCGAAGAAAAGATCAAGAAGTTCGTCCCGCGCGACTACTGGGAAGTGCGCGCCGAATTCGTCTGCGCCGCCGGCGTGTACGAAGGCCGCTGGCTGGACACCAAGTTCAAGAAGGACGAGAACGATCCTGAGAAGCGCGCCGAGCGCCTGTGGAGCAAGGCCGCGGCCGACTCGATCGCGCTGGCCGTACGCGGCAAGCAGGGCAACGTCACCGAGGAATCCAAGCCGACCACCTCGATTTCGCCGGGCCTGTTCGACCTGACCAGCCTGCAGCGCGAGGCCAACTCGCGCTTCGGCTTCTCGGCCAAGAACACCCTGGGCCTGGCGCAGGCGCTGTACGAAAAGCACAAGGTGCTGACCTACCCGCGTACCGACTCGCGCCACCTGCCCGAGGACTACATCGCCACCGTCAAGCAGACGCTGGATGTGGTCAAGGAAAACCATAACTACCACCAGTTCGCCAAGCAGATCCTCGACAAGGACTGGGTCAAGCCGAACAAGCGCATCTTCGACAACTCGAAGATCTCGGACCACTTTGCGATCATCCCGACCACCATCGCGCCGAAGAACCTGTCGGAACCGGAACAGAAGCTGTACGACCTGGTGACGCGCCGCTTCATGGCGGTGTTCTTCCCGGCCGCCGAGTTCCAGGTCACCACCCGCTTTACCGAAGTGTCGGGCCACACCTTCAAGACCGAAGGCAAGGTCATGACCAATCCGGGCTGGCTGGCAATCTACGGCAAGGAAGCGCAGGACGACGACAAGGAAGGCGGCAAGGAGGGCAGCAACAAGAGCCTGGTGCCGGTCGCCAAGGGCGAGAAGGTGCTGACCGATCAGGTCAACGCCAACGGCCTGGTGACCAAGCCGCCGGCGCGCTACACCGAAGCGACGCTGCTGTCGGCGATGGAAGGCGCCGGCAAGCTGGTGGAAGACGACGAACTGCGCGACGCCATGGCCGGCAAGGGCCTGGGCACGCCGGCCACGCGCGCCGCCACCATCGAAGGTCTGCTGACCGAGAAATACCTGCTGCGCGAAGGCCGCGAGCTGATGCCGACCGCGAAAGCGTTCCAGCTGATGACGCTGCTGCGCGGCCTGGGCGTCAACGAACTGACCGCGCCCGAGCTGACCGGCGAGTGGGAATACAAGCTGTCGCAGATGGAGAAGGGCCGCATCTCGCGCGAGGAATTCATGCGCGAGATCGCGCAGATGACGCAGGTGATCGTCAAGCGCGCCAAGGAGTACGACAACGACACCATTCCGGGCGACTACCACACCCTGCACGAGAAATGCCCGAACTGCGGCAGTGTGGTGAAGGAAAACTATCGCCGCTTCGCCTGCACCAAGTGCGATTTCTCGATGAGCAAAACGCCGGGCGGCCGCCAGTTCGAAATCGAGGAAGTGGAACAGCTGCTGCGCGACCGTACCATCGGTCCGCTGCAGGGCTTCCGCTCCAAGATGGGCCGTCCGTTCGCGGCCATCCTGCGCATCGTCAAGGACGAAGAGATCAGCAACTACAAGCTGGAATTCGACTTCGGCCAGAACGACGATTCGGAAGATGCGGAGCCGGTCGACTTCAGCGAGCAGAAGCCGCTGGGACCGTGCCCGAAGTGCGCCGGCGGCGTGTACGAAATGGGCCTGGCCTATGTGTGCGAGAACAGCGTGGCCAAGCCGAAGACCTGCGACTTCCGCAGCGGCCGCATCATCCTGCAGCAGGAAATCCTGCCGGAGCAGATGGCCAAGCTGCTCAACGAGGGCAAGACCGACCTGCTGCCGGGCTTCATCTCGCAGCGCACGCGCCGTCCGTTCAAGGCCTTCCTGGTGAGGGGCAAGGACGGCAAGATCAGCTTCGAGTTCGAGGAGCGCAAGGCCAAGCCGGGCGCGGCGAAAGGCAAGGCCGCCGCCGACGACGGCGCGGCGGAAGAGAAAAAAGCCGCGCCGGTGAAGAAAGCGGCAGCCGTCAAAAAGCCGGCCGCCAAGAAACCAGCCGCAAAGAAAGCAGCGCCTAAAAAAGCTGCCGCCACTGCGGAGTAAAACGAACGGGACACGCGAGTGTCCCGTTTTTCATTATGCGAGCGATCAAGGCAGACATCACGACGCTGAAACTCGATGCCATCGTCAACGCGGCCAATTCGTCGCTGCTGGGCGGTGGCGGCGTGGATGGGGCGATTCATCGCGCGGCCGGACCTGAACTGGTGCAGGCGTGCCGGCTGCTGGGTGGCTGCCAGACCGGCGACGCCAGGATCACCAAGGGTTATCGACTGCCGGCCAGGTATGTGATCCACACCGTCGGTCCGGTATGGCGCGGCGGCGGCCATGAGGAGCCGGAATTGCTGGCTTCCTGCTATCGCCGCTCGCTCGAACTGGCGGTCGCCAACGGTGTGCGGAGTCTCGCTTTCCCCAGCATCAGCACCGGCATCTATGGCTATCCGGTCGAACTGGCTGCCGAGGTGGCTGTGTCCACCGTGAAGGCGGTGCGATTCGATGGCGAGATGGTTTTCTGCTGTTTTTCAGTTGGCGATTTGCAGGTCTACGAAAGGCTGCTTTGATGACGTGCGCACAGGTGCGATGCGCCGGTTGCGACGTCTGGTATCCCAAGCTTATTTGAGATCGTCCGTGTAGAAATAGACGGTGCCACGGATTGCTTGCGCCTGAATGTGCAGCGCAGCGGCCAGTTCTGCCTTGTCCGGCTGGCGCATGCCGTATTTGTTGATGGTGACGCTGGCCGTCGGCGCGTCGGCCGACGCGCGGTAGGCGACAATGTGGTCGTAGTCGGGACGGCTGTCGATCTGCTTGACCAGGTAGCGCTGACTGCCGGCGCCGATCTGCAGGTAAGTATCGCTGTCGCTGACGCGCCGTTCAGGCGACAGTTTATGGAACAGCAGCACCTTGTCCACCACGATGGTCGACGCGGCGTATTGCGTCTTGCCGCCTTGTTCGAAATGGCCTTGCACCAGATCGGCCCTGAATTGTCTGAGCGGCACAGCCGACCGCGGCGCCAGACGCGATAGTTCGAATTTTTCAGGTGCGATGGTCCACAAGGCGGTTTTGCCGTCGAGGCGTTTGCGCAGTTCTGCATCGGTGGCGGGATCGGCTACGTGAACCCGCAGGATCACCTGGTAATCATGCGGCGCATGGAACATCGGCAGGTGCGAGGCGTACAGGGCCTCCTTCCCGCCGAACAGCGCCATGCCATGTTCGCCGTAGGTGACATCGGCCGCGCCGGCGCCACCGGCGGCCAGCACGCATGCGAGCAGCGGCGCCTTCATGCCTTCACCAGCAGCTTGCCGCGATGGTCGCCGGTGAACAGGGAATTCAACGCCGACGGCAACTGTTCGAATCCGTCGATGACGGTTTCTTCGAAGACGATTTCACCGGCGCGCACCCACGGTGCGACGATGCGTATCATCTCGTCCATGCGGTGCAGGTAATCGCGCGCCAGCATGCCCTGGATAGTGGCGCGCTGGTACAGCATGTGGTGCAGCAGACGCGGTCCCAGCTCCGGCGCTTCCAGCCCGCCGCTGTACTGGCTGATCTGGCCGCAGATGACGATGCGCGCACGCCGGTTGATCAGCGGGATCACCGCATCGGTCACCATGCCGCCGACGTTGTCGAAGTAGACGTCCACGCCGCCGGTCAGCCGTTTGATCTCCGCGCCGAGCGCGTCGGCGTTACTGAAGGCTTTGTAGTCGATGGCCCAGTCGGCGCCCAAGGCGTCGCGCAGCCATGCGCACTTGGCGGCGCCGCCGGCGATGCCCAGCACGCGCGCGCCGTGACGCTTCGCGAACTGCACCACCAGCGATCCCACCGCGCCGGCCGCGCCGGACACCACCACGACTTCGCCGGCGTGCGGCCTGCCCGATTCGGTCAGGCCGAACCACGCGGTGCGGCCCGGCATGCCCAGCACACCGAGCGCGGTGGTGACCGGCGCGACGGCGGGATCGAGGCGTTTCAGGGCGCTGGCGTGGACCCGCGCGTGCGTCTGCCAGCCGGTGTAGCTTTGCACCCAGTCGCCTTCCACATAACCTTCGGCGCGCGAGGCCAGCACCTGTGCCACCACCCCTCCTTGCTGCACGGTGTTCAGCGGATGCGCCTCGGCGTCGTAGGTCGGCTTGCTGGACTGGCCGATGCGCATGTAGGGATCGACGCTGAAGTAGCGCGACGCGATCAGCACTTCCCCATCCGCCAGAGTAGTGTCCATCGCCTGTTCGACCAGCTCATAGTGGTCCGTGGTGATCTGGCCGACAGGCTGGCGGCGGTAGATCCATTGTTTGTTCGTGATCATGGTGTGCAGATGGTAAGATGATGAGCTTGTCCAGTAAAGCAACTTAAATTCACTTTTTGTGTCCGATCAGGAAACCATGAATCTCAGCGATCTGCGCATTTTCATCAGTGCGGCGCGGCGTCCTTCGCTGGGCGCGGCTGCGCAGGAGATGCATCTGACGCCATCGGCGGTGTCGAAAGCGCTCAGGCGTCTGGAAGAGGCGCTGGGCAAGCCATTGTTCGACCGCAGCAGCAAACAGCTGGCGCTCAACGACAGTGGCCAACTGTTGCTGGATCGCGCCCAGGCCTTGCTGGCGCTGGCCGACCAGACCAAGGCCGATTTGATGGGCGAGCAGGCCGCCATCGATTGCCGCGTCGGCGGCCCGGCGATCCTGCTGTGGCGTCACGGCCGGATGTTGACCCAGGCGATGCAGGACTATGCCAACAGCAGGCTGCGCCTGCAGGCCATGTTCGAGGACGAGGCGCTGGCGGCGCTGGCACACGGCGAAATCAATGCGGCCATTGTTACGCAGGCGGTCACCGACGGTCGCGGCGAACATTGGTCGGATGCGTGGGAAGCGACGCCGTTGGGCAGCGTCACCCAGCATCTGGTGGGCGGCAGGCAGCACCCGCTGGTGCGCAAGCTGGCGCGCCGGCCGCGCGACGCAGGCGTGCTGCAAGCCGCCACAGAAGAAGTGCTGCTGTACGATTTCGCCTGCCCGTCGCGTTCCCTGTTCTGCGGCGTGCAGCGTGGCGCGCGTTCGGACGGCTGGCGTGACGACCAGCTGCCGCGGCGGATACGTTACTGGACCGACGATCTGCAGCTACTGCTGACATTGGTAAAGGCGGGACAGGCGCTGGCCTATTTGCCGGACTTTGCGCTGCAGGATCCGGAGCTGCGCCGCATTCATGTGACTGACTGTGCGTTCGAATGCGTCGAGCAGGTGGCGCTGGTGTGGAACCGCGCCCAGGCTGGCGTCTGGCAGCACGCGCTGGCACAGTCACTTGCTGGATACAACTCGTAACTTTTCTTACGGAAATGTGGTCGTCTCAGCACAAGGCGGCCGCGTTGAATGCTCAAGAACGCTGATGCACAGCGGTCTGCAAACCCATCCAAAAGGAATACTGCCATGAAAACCAAGACCCTGATGATGACCGGCCTGCTGTCGATGCTGAGCGCGGCCGCTTTCGCGCAGAACCCGGTGGCCCAGGTCCAGCACGACAATGCGCAGCTCCGCCAGGACACCAAACAGATTCATCAGGATAGCCGCGAAATCAGGCACGATACCGCGGTGATCGCGGTGAAGCAGGGGGAGGTCGCGGCCGGCAAACAGCAATTGCAGGCCGAACGCCAGGAAGCCAAGACCCTGGGCCGCGCCGAGCATCAGGAACTGAAGAAGGGCGACATTGCCGGTGCCCAGCAACTGGACCAGGCGCGCCGCAACGAACAACAGGCGATCAAGGTGCAGAAGCAGGAAATCAAACATGACGAAAAAGTCATCGCCAGGCACGCGGTCGACAAGCAGGAGGCCAAGGTGGCGCGCCAGGAAGACAAGGTGGACCGTCACCTCGACAAAACCAAGCGCGACCACGACGCCGCCAAGATCTGATAGCAACACGACAAGCCGGACCTGGGTCCGGCTTTTTTTGTCCTTGCTTCTGGTGCCGTCAGGAACTATATTGGAAGCATCATGACCGTCTCGCTCAACTCTGTCACCAACAATACGGCTGTTCAGCCGTATGTGCCCACCGTTGCGCCGACCACTGCCGCCGTGCAGTCGTCGGAAGCGGTCAGCCTGTCCGCGCAGTCGGCGGTGGTGGCGTCGCTGGGTGGCGGCACTGGCGCCACGGTGTATTCGCCGAGCGGCTTGTTGAATTCGATACAACAGGCCGGCACCGTCGAGGAAGCGGTCAACGTGCCGAAAGACGGCAGCAATGTCGACACCTCCAACACCGCGCAATTCGCGCTCGACCAGGGCATCGTCTCCACGCTGGCGACCAGCGCTGTGGCCTCCGGCGTCTACACCGGCAGCGGCTCGGTGAATGGCCTGTCAGAACAAGCCTCCGCCAACTGGGCGGATTTGCTCAAGACCAACCCCAACCTGGCCAGCACGGTCATCGGCAGTTCATTCGACAGTGGTATTGTCAGCACACTGCAAGTCACAGCCTAGTCACACGCCTGCATTAAATTATTCGCTGTGCTAAACTGTTGATTCTTTAGGGCAACTCGCCTCTTCTGCCCGCCTCGAGTTTCACAAGTAGCAACACGTCGTAGTCCCAACTCTGCCTACACAAGGGCAATCTACTCATGAAAAATCTGAATATTGGCACGCGCCTCGCGGCGGGCTTTGGCTTGGTATTGGCGTTGATGATTCTGATGACCGCGATCGGCATCCGCCACATGCACACGGTGGCGATGGCCACCAGCGACATGATGCAGCAGCCGCTGGCGAAAGAGCGCATGATCGCCGACTGGTACCGTCTGATCCACACCAGCGTGCGCCGCACGTCGGCCATTTCCAAGAGCGCCGACCCGTCACTGGGGCCGTTCTTCGCGGACGACGTCAAGCAGTCCACCGCCGAGATCAACAGCCTGCAGAAGAAGGTCGAAGAACTGCTGGAAGGCGATGAGGAAAAAGCCATGTTTGCGGAAATGATGAAGAACCGCAAACTGTACGTGGCCTCGCGCGACAAGATCGTCGCCCTGAAAAAAGAAGGCAAGGTGGACGAAGCCGCCGAGGAACTGGAGCAGCGCTTCACGCCGTACGGCAAGGCGTACCTGGGTTCGCTGGGCGGTTTGCTCGATCATCAGCGCAAGAGTATCGACGCCCAGGCGCAAAAGGTGGAAACCCTGTACGAAGGCAACCGCGCCTTCATGATCGGCTTCGGCCTGGTGGTGCTGGCGCTGGGCGCCTTCTGCGCCTGGCGGCTGACGCGCGGCATCACCGTGCCGCTGTGCCAGGCGGTGGGCATCGCCGAAGCGGTGGCGCACCGCGACCTGACCACGCACATCGAAGCCACCACCACCGACGAGACCGGCCGCCTGCTGCAAGCCTTGCAGAAGATGAATGATGGCCTGATCGGCATCGTCACCGAAGTACGCCAGCGGACCGAAAGCATTTCCACCGCCTCGAGCGAAATCGCGGCCGGCAACCTCGACCTGTCGGGGCGCACCGAAGAACAGGCATCCAGCCTGGAAGAGACGGCGTCGTCGATGGAAGAACTGACCGCCACCGTCAAACAGAACGCCGACAACGCGCGCCAGGCCAACCAGCTGGCGGTCAAGGCATCGGAAGTGGCGCAGCGCGGCGGCGGCGTGGTGTCGGAAGTGGTGCACACCATGGAAGCCATCCATGGTTCCTCGCGCAAGATTGCCGACATCATCAGCGTGATCGACGGCATCGCCTTCCAGACCAACATTTTGGCGCTGAACGCCGCGGTGGAAGCGGCGCGTGCCGGCGAGCAGGGCCGCGGCTTCGCCGTGGTGGCGTCGGAAGTGCGCAACCTGGCGCAGCGCAGCGCTGCGGCGGCGAAAGAAATCAAGGCGCTGATCGACGACTCGCTGGACAAGGTGGACGCCGGCAGCATGTTGGTGACGCAAGCCGGCAGCACCATGGGCGAAGTGGTGGAAAGCATCCAGCGCGTGACCGACATCATGGGCGAAATCACCTCGGCGACGCTGGAACAAAGCAGCGGCATCGAGCAGGTGAACATGGCGATCGGCCAGATGGACCAGGTGACGCAGCAGAACGCCGCGCTGGTGGAGGAAGCGGCCGCGGCAGCCTCCTCGCTGCACGACCAGGCTGACGCGCTGAGCGCCGTCGTTGCCGTCTTCAAGCTGGACGACCAACCAGCCTCGCGCCGCCTCCAGCTGCGCTAAACTCCAAGGTCAAACTCCGGGGTCAGGTCTTCCATTGCGTCACGGGCTCTGCCGTAGCGGCCGCTACGGCAGAGCCCGTGACGCAATGGAAGACCTGACCCCGGA
>NZ_SPVG01000012.1 GCF_004614165.1 Duganella callida
CCGCCAGCGCCGCGGCCGCCGAGGAACCGGCCGCGTGCACGGCCAGCGCGGTGTCGAAAGCGGCGACGAACAGTTCACCGTCGAGCTCGCACGGCAGGCGGGTGATTTCGCCGCCGTCCGGCGCGTACAGCACCAGCGTCGGGTAGCTGCGCAGGCGGTACCGCGCGGCCAGCGCCTGCGCGCCGGGCGCATCGCCATCGAGGTGGTAGCACAGCACGCCGGCGCTGCCGCGCACGAATTCCTCGCGCGCGAAGATTTCCGCCTTGACGCGGTTGCACGGCGGGCACCAGACCGCGCCCCAGTACAGGAACAGCGGGCGCTGCTGTGCACGCGCCTGCGCCAGCGCCGCGTCCAGGCTGCCGCTCAGCCATGCGATCGCCGTCATCGGGCTCAGTCCTTGGCCAGCGACAGGAATTCGGTGCGCATCGCCAGGTTCGGCTGCAACTCGCCCAGCATGGCCGAGGTGACGGTTTCCTCGCCCGGGGTGCGGATGCCGCGGCTTTCCATGCACAGGTGACGGCATTTGACGATCACGCCGACCGCCTTCGGCTCCAGCACTTCCATCAGCGCGTTGGCGATCTGCATGGTCATGCGCTCCTGCACCTGCAGCCGCTTGGCGAAGCAGTCCACCAGCCGGGTCAGCTTGGACAGGCCGACAATCTTGCCGTTCGGGATGTAGCCGATGGTGGCCTTGCCGAAGAACGGCGCCAGGTGGTGTTCGCAGTGGCTGTACACGGGGATACCGCGCACGATGATGAATTCGTTGTACTGCTCGGCGCCGTCTTCAAACGCCTTCAGCAGTTCGACCGGGTTCTGCTCGTAGCCGGAAGTCCAGTGCTTCCAGGCCTTGGCCACGCGATGCGGCGTTTCCACCAGGCCGGGACGGTCCGGGTCTTCGCCTAAGCTGGCAATCAGGCGGCGCCAGTCGTTTTCCGAGAATTCATGAGACATGTTGAAACACCTTTGTTTGAAATTGGCCGACAGTATATCGAACCTCGGCCCCTACCGCTTGGGCCGGTGGGCATCGATCAGCCGCGCGGCGATCGACACCTTGACCGGGGTTTCCGGCCATTCGTCATCCGGGCCGAACCAGCGGGCGTCGGCAATTTCGTTCTGGTCGGTGCGGATTTCGCCGTCCAGATAGTCGGCCGTGTAGGCGATCATCAGCGAGTGCGGGAACGGCCAAGACTGGCTGGCGAAGTAGCGCAGGTTGTGCACGCGCAGTCCGACCTCCTCCTGCACTTCGCGGTGGATCGCCTCTTCCACCGACTCGCCCGCCTCGAGGAAACCGGCCAGCGCCGTGTAGCGCCGGTACGGCGAATTGGTGTGCATGGCCAGCAATACCTGCTCGCCCTTGCGTATCAGGACCATCATGGCCGGCGAAATGCGCGGATAGGCGCTGTGGCCGCACTGCGGGCAACGCATGCAGCGCTCGCCGGCCAGCAGCTGCATCGGCGTCGCGCACACGCCGCAGTAGCGGTGTGTACGCGCCCATTCGGCCAGCTGAAACGCGCGGCCGGCCAGACCGAGGAAGCCGTCATCGACCACGCCGAACAGGCTGCGCAGGCCGTGATAGCCGTACTCCGGACCGGGCACTAACGGTGCGTCCAGCCACGCCAACTGGTAGTAACATCCGTCCCACTCGCCCAGCGCATGGATGCGCTCGGCTGGAAGATTCAATGCAGAGATCGCCTCAGGAGTGGGTAAACCCATTATACTGTTGCGCAACAGCAACTCGCCGCGGTGGAACACAAAAGTCAAGGTCTGGTCATGCACTTTCGGCACGATCAGCGGCGCGAAGGCGGCGGGGGTATGTAGCATGGCGTGACATTCTCTGGGTAAACGAGCCAGACGCCATCTTACCGTGTTTCCAGGTTGCCTTTTTTGCCTGCCAAGAAATGAAGACAAGCACATCACGAAAAATGCGCTAAGTCCTTGTTTTCAGGCCAAGATTTAAACTATTTTTGGGGCTCTTTTCTCAGGATGAGGGCGTTTGACGGTACTATATATTGCCGTCAGGAGATAATCGACTATGCCATCTATCGTACTGGACCTCACCACCGAACAAATCGCCGCGCTGCGCGCCGACCAGATTGCCTTGCTGACCACGGCAGATATTGCCGTGCTGTCAACATTGCAAATGACGGCCTGGACGCCCGCCCAGCTGGCCGTGTTCAGCACCGCGCAGATCCGCGCCTTGTCGACCGCCAACCTGGACGCGCTCAGCGCCACCCAGTTCGGCCAGGGCCTGACCACCAAGCAGATCGCCGCCCTCAGCACGACCCAGATCGGCAGCCTCGGCACCGACCAGCTGGCCAACGGCCTCAGCACGCTGCAGATCGGCGCGCTGGCCAGCGCCCAGCTGAACGCCCTCAGCACCGCGCAATTCGCCGTGCTGAACGCCAACGATATCGCCGCCCTCAAGACCCAGCAGGTCGGCGCGCTGAGCACCACCCAGGTGCGCGCGCTCGCCAGCGACCAGATCGTGGCGCTGACCAGCGGCCAGATCGCCGCGCTGAAAACCCAGCAGATCACCGCGCTCAGCGGCGGCCAGATCGCCGCCATCGAAACCCAGGATGTCAACGCGCTGACCACCGCCCAGTTGGGCGCGCTGGGCACCAGCCTGCTGGGTTCGCTGACGACGACGCAGATGGGCGCGTTGCGCACGGCCCAGCTGGCCGGCCTGGCGACCCAGCAGATCGCCGCCCTCGGCAACGACCAGCTGGCG
The DNA here is from genome assembly GCF_004614165.1 of Duganella callida. Classification (GTDB taxonomy): domain Bacteria; phylum Pseudomonadota; class Gammaproteobacteria; order Burkholderiales; family Burkholderiaceae_D; genus Rugamonas; species Rugamonas callida. The sequence continues at coordinate 2,729 of NZ_SPVG01000012.1, forward strand.
GCCATCGGCACCGCCGGCTTTGCCGCCCTGAAGACCCAGCAGATCGCCGCGCTGTCGCTGGCGCAGTTTGCCGCGCTGGGCACCGACCAGATCGTCGCGCTCACTACGGCGCAGGCCGCCTCGCTGACCACCGCCCAGCTGAGCCAGATGTCGAGCGACCAGATCGCCGCGATGGAATCGCAAGACCTGGGCGCGCTGAAGAGCCAGCAATTGGCGGCCCTCGGCGGCGGCGCCACCGGCACCCTGACCACCGCGCAGATCGCCGGCCTCGGCACCGCGCAGATCGCCGCGCTGTCGACCGCCCAGGTGCGCGGCCTCAGCACCGACCAGATCGTCGCCCTCACTACGGCGCAGGTGGCCGCGCTGCAGACCAGCCAGCTGCTGGCCCTGACCGCCGACCAGTTGGCCGCGATCGAAACGCGCGACCTGGTCGCGCTGAAAACCCAGCAGATCGCCGCCCTCGGCAGCGACCAGATCGACCAGCTCAGCAGCCAGCAGTTCGCCGCGCTGACCACGCTGCAAGTGTCCAACCTCAGCACGGCCCAGGTGGCCGGCCTCGGTTCGGACCAGATCGCCGCGATGGAAACCCAGGATCTGGCGGCGCTGCGCAGCCGCCAGGTGGCCGCGCTCAGCAATGCCGCGCTGGCCGCGCTCAATTCCGACCAGATCGCCGCGCTGGGCTCGGCCCAGATCAATGGCCTGCAGACGCGCCAGCTGGCGGCGCTGGGCACCGACCAGATCGCCCTGCTGAGCACCGCCCAGGCGACCGGCCTCAGCACGCAGCAAGTGGCGGCGCTGAGCCAGCAGCAGGTGGCGGCACTGAATACCAACACCCTGTCCAGCCTGAAAACCCAGCAGTTCGCCGCGCTGTCGACCGCCGTGATCGCGGCCCTGACCACCGACCAGATCATCGCGCTGAAAACCCAGCAGGCCGCCGGCCTCAGCTCGGCGCAACTGGCGGCACTGTCGTCCGACCAGATCGCCGCCATGGAAACCGCCGACGTGGCGGCGCTGCGCACCAACCAGCTGGCCGGCCTGGGCGCCGCCGGCGTCGCCGCGCTCAGCCCCACCCAGTTTGCGGCCATGACCACCGCCCAGGTGGCCGCGCTGAGCACCGAACAGATGGCCGCGCTCAGCAGCGGCCAGATCGAAGCCCTGACCACCGCCCAGGCCGCAGGCCTGAGCACGCGCCAGCTGGCGGCCCTGAGCAGCGACCAGCTGGCCGCGCTGGAAACCCGCGACCTGGCCGCCCTGAAGACCCAGCAGATCGCCGCCCTCGGCAGCGCCCAGGTGGGCACGCTGTCGACCAGCCAGATCGCCGCGCTCGGCACCGCGCAGGTGGCCGCGCTGACCACCGCCCAGGTGTCCGCACTGAACAGCGACCAGGCCCAGGTGCTGAGCTCGTCCGCGCTGGGCGCGCTGAAGACCCAGCAGGTGGCCGCGCTGAACACCGGCGTCATCGGCGCCCTCTCGACCGACCAGGTGGCCGCGCTGAAAACCGCCGCACTGGCCGCGCTGAGCGACGACCAGATCGCCGCGCTGACCACGGCCCAGATCGTCGCACTCGGCACCGCGCAAAGCGTGGGCCTGAGCACGCACTTCCTGGCCGCGCTCTCGACTGACCAGATCAACGCGCTGGAAACGCGCGACTTCGCCGCCCTGAAAACCCAGCAGATCACCGCCTTGACGGCCGGCCAGATCGCCTCGCTGGGCACCGACCTGATCGTCGCCCTCACCACCGCCCAAGCCGCCGCCCTGACGCCGGCCCAGCTGGTGGGCCTGACCACCGACCAGCTAGCCGCGATGGAAACCCAGGACCTGGCCGCGCTCAAGACCAGCCAGCTGCTGGGCCTGGGCACCAAGACCATTGCCGCGCTGTCGCCGTCGCAGGTGGCGGCGCTGAAGACCGAACAGATCATCCAGCTCAGCTCGGACCAGGTGCAGGTGCTGACCAGCGCCCAGCTGATGGCGCTGACGACCAACCAGGTCAACGCCCTCAGCACCATGCAGATCAGCTACCTGCTGACCGACCAGGTGGCGGCGCTGACCACCAATGACTGGTCGTCGCTGCAGTCGCAGCAGCTGAACGCGCTGAGCTCGGACCAGCTGGCGGCCGTCACCACCGACCAGATCGTGGCGCTGAGCACCAAGCAAGTCTCCAACCTCAGCACGCGCCAGCTCGCCGCGCTCAGCAGCGACCAGATCGGCGCGATCGAGACGCGTGACCTGGCCGCCCTGAAAACCCAGCAGATCGCCGGTCTCGGCACCGACCTGCTGAACGCGCTGAGTACCACCCAGCTGCGCGCGCTCAGCACCGCCCAGTTGGGCGCGCTGGGCAGCGCCCAGTGGCAGGGGCTGGACACCGCCCACATCGCCGCGCTGACCAGCGCGCAGGTGCTGGGCCTGTCGACCGCGCAGATTCCGGCCCTGAGCAGCGACCAGTTGGCCGCGCTGGGGACCAGCACGCTGGCATTGCTGAAGACCCAGCAGATCGCCGCGCTGTCGAGCAGCCAGCTCGCCGCCCTCGACAGCAGCCAGATCGCCGCCCTGTCGACCCTGCAGGTATCCAACCTGAGCAGCCAGCAACTGGCCGCGCTCGGCAGCGACCAGCTGAACGCGCTGGAGACGGTCGACCTGGCAGCGCTCAAGACGCAGCAGATCGCCGCCCTGCGCAGCGACCAGATCGCCGCACTGGACAGCGTCCACATCCACGCCCTCAGCACCCTGCAGATCGGCAGTCTGAACAGCGCGCAGATCGCCGCCCTCGGCAGCGACCAGTTGCAAGCGTTCGAAACCCGCGACCTGGCGGCCCTGAAAACCCAGCAGATCGCCGCCCTCAGCAGTGATCAGCTCGGCGCCCTGTTGACCAGCCAGTTCAGCGTGCTGACCACCGCCCAGCTGAATGCGCTCGGCACGGCGCAGTTCCAGGCGCTGACCTCGGCCCAGATCGTCGCCCTGACCACGTTGCAGGCGTCCAGCCTGAACAGCCGCCAGCTGCAGGCGCTGACCTCGGACCAGCTGGCCGCGCTGGAAACCCAGGATCTGGCCGCGCTCAAGACCGCCCAGGTGGCCGCCCTGAGCACCGCCCAATTCTCCCTGCTGAGCAGCGACCAGATCGCCGCGCTCAGCACGCTGCAGGTGTCCAACCTGACTACCCAGCAGCTGACCGCGCTGAACAACAGCCAGCTGCAGGCCATCGAAACCCAGGACCTGGCCGCGCTGAAGACCGCCCAACTGCAAGCCCTGGGCAGCGACCAGCTGAATGCCCTGGCCAGCAGCCAATGGCGCGCGCTGACCACCGCCCAGCTCGGTTCGCTGAGCACGGCGCAGTTCAACGGCCTGGGCACCGACCAGATCGCCGCCCTGAGCACGCTGCAGGCCAGCGGCCTGAGCACCGCGCAGATCGCCAGCCTGAACAACGCCCAGCTGGCCGCCCTCGAAACCGAAGACCTGGCCGCGCTGCGCGTGCCGCAGCTGGCCGCGCTGAAGACCGCGCAGATCGCCCTGCTGTCGACCAACCAGATCGCCGCCCTGCGCAGCAACCAGGTGGCGGCGCTGTCGACCACCCAGCTGTCGGCGCTGAATTCCGACCAGGTGGTGGCGCTGTCGACCGATGATTTCGCCGCGCTGAGCGTGGCGCAACTGGGTGCGCTGGGCGTGCTGGGCAACCTCAGCACCGACCAGATCCAGGCGCTGACGCCGGCCCAGATCGGCGGCCTCAACACGGCCCAGATCGCCGCGCTGAATACCGCGCAGATCGTCGCCCTGACCACCAGGCAGATCGGTTCGCTGAGCACGGCCGGCGTCAGCGTACTGAGCGCCACCCAGCTGCAGGCGCTGGAAACCCAGGACCTGGCGGCCATGAAGTCGAGCCAGATCGCCGTCTTCAGCACCGACCAGCTGCAAGCGTTGAGCACCGACCAGATCGCCGTGCTGAACAGCGCGCAGGCGCCGGCGCTGAACAGCGCCCAGCTGCAGGCGCTGAGCCTGGCGCAGCTGCAGGCATTGGGCACCGACGCCCTGACCGCGCTGAAAACCGCGCAGATCGCCGCGCTCGGCACCGACCAGCTGAACGCGCTGCAGATCGGCCAGCTGCAAAGCCTGTTGCAGACGCAGATCATCTCGCTGAGCAGCAGCCAGCTGCAAGCGCTGAGCAACGCCCAGATCATCAACCTGACCACCCAGCAGTTCAGCCAGCTGACCACCCAGCAGGTGGCGGTGCTGACCACCGCCCAGCTCGGCGTGATCGAGCTGGAAGACCTGGCCGCGCTGAAGACCGCGCAGGTGCAGGCGCTGAGCAGCGACCAGATGCAGGCGCTCAGCGTGGACCGCATCGCCGCGCTGACCACCCTGCAGGTGCAGGCGCTGGGCAGCCGCCAGCTGAACGCGCTGACCTCGGCGCAGATCCAGGCCATCGAGCTGGAAGACGTGGCCGCCCTGCGCGCCGCCCAGGTCGGCATGCTGAGCAGCGACCAGTTGAACGCGCTGCAAGACCCGCAGATGCAGGCGCTGAGCGTAGCCCAGCTGAACGCCATCGGCAGCGCGCAGTTCAGCGCGCTGGGCAACCTGCAAATCGTCGCCCTCACCACCGCCCAGTACGCCGGCCTGTCGACCGCGCAGATCGCGGCGCTGACCTCGGATCAGCTGGTCGCGCTGGAACTGGACGACCTGGTGGCGCTGACCACGGCGCAGATCACCTCGCTGCGCACCGCGCAAATCGCCGCGCTGGACCTGACCCACATCTCGGCCCTGACCACCCAGCAGGCCGCGGCGCTGACCACGGCCCAGGTGGCCGCGCTGTCGACCGACCAGTTGCAAGCCTTCAGCAGCGACGCGCTGCAGGCGCTGAAGCCGGTGACCATCACCCAGCTGACCACCGCCCAGATCGCCGCGCTGACGTTGGACCAGGTGCAGCACCTGAGCACCGCCCAGCTGAACGCGCTGAGCTCGGACCAGACCCTGGCCCTGAGCGCGGTCCAGGTCAGCGTGCTGACCACGCAGCAGATGGCCAGCCTCGGCACCAGCCAGCTGCACGCGCTGAACAGCGACCAGCTGGGCGCCATCACGCTGGACGACCTCGGCACGCTGTCGGCGGCGCAGATCGCCGCGCTGAACGCCGCCCAGTTCGCCGGCCTGCTGAACACCCAGATCGCCGCGCTGAGCACGGCGCAGGTGCGGGCCCTGAGCAGCGACCAGATCGCCGCTTTCACCAGCGAACAGGTCAACGCGATGGAAACCGCCGACTTCGCCGCGCTGGGCAGCGCGCAGATCGGCGCCATCAGCACCGCGGACATCGGCGCGCTGTCGCTGGATCTGCTGCAGGCGCTGGGCAGCGCCCAGTTGGCCGGCCTGAACAGCGCGCAGATCGGCGCCCTGACCGCCGACCAGATCGCCGCCCTGAGCAGCACGCAAGTGACCGCGCTCAACTCGGCCCAGATCGCCGTGCTGAGCACCGACCAGATTGCCGCGCTGACGACCGATGACTTCGTGGCCCTGCGCAGCAACCAGCTGGCCGCCCTGAGCAGCAGCCAGTTCGGCGCCCTCACCAGCGACCAGCTGAACGCGCTGTCGACCAACGCCTTCACCGCGCTGAGCACCGCGATGCTGGGCTCGCTGAGCACCACCCAGTTCAGCAGCCTCAGCAGCGCACAGATCGGCGCCCTGACCTCGGTCCAGGCCGGCTCCCTCGGCACGGCCGTGCTGAGCGCGCTGACCACCGACCAGTTCGCCGCACTGAACACCGTGGCGCTGCGCAGCCTGCAATCCGACCAGTTCGCCGCGCTGACGACCGACGAGATCGTCGCTCTGACCACCCAGCAGGCGCGCGCGCTGAGCAGCACCCAGCTGGGCGCGCTGACCAGCGGCCAGATCGCCGCGCTGGAAACCGCCGACCTGGTGGCACTGAGCACCGCCCAGCTGGTCCAGCTGAGCACCGACCAGTTGCTTGCACTGCAGACCGGCCAGTTCGCCGCGCTGAGCACGCAGCAGATCGCCGCCCTCAGCACCGACCAGATCGTCAACGGCCTGGGCACCGACCAGGTGATCGCCCTGACCACGGCCCAGGCTGCCGCCCTGGGAACCGCCCAGATCGTGGCGCTGAGCACCGATCAGGTGGCCGTGCTGGAAACCGCCGACCTGGCCGCCTTCGGCACGCGCCAGCTGACGGCGCTGGGCAGCGCCCAGCTCGCCGCGCTGAACAGCAACCAGCTGAACAGCCTGAGCACCGGCGCCTTCGCCGCGCTGACCACCAGCCAGCTGGCCAACGGCCTCGGCACCACCCAAGTGGCGGCGCTGGACACCGACCACGTGGCGGCCTTGACCACCAGCCAGCTGGTCTACGGCCTCGGCACCGATGGCCTGGCCGCGCTGACCACCGGCCAGATCGCCGCGCTGACCACGCGCCAGACCGCGTCGTTGAGCACGGTACAGGTGCAGGTGCTGAGCACCGACCAGATCGTGGCGCTGACCACGGCCCAGGCGGCTAACCTGAGCACCCAGCAGATCGCCGTGCTCGGCAGCGACCAGATCGCCGCGCTGGAAACCGCCGACCTGCAGGCATTGACCACGCGCCAGATCGCCGCCCTGAGCGCGACGCAAGTCGGCTCGCTGGCCAGCGCCCAGCTGAACACGCTGGGCCTGGCACAACTGGCCGCGATCGGCACCAGCCAACTGCTGAACGGCCTGAGCACCGACCAGGTGGCCGCGCTGGACACCAGCCACATCGCCGCGCTGAGCACCGCCCAGCTGGCCTACGGCTTCAGCGTCGACAGCCTGGCGGCCCTGAGCACCGACCAGCTGCGCGCCTTGCAAACCATGCAGCTGGCCGGCCTGGGCAGCGCCCAGGTGGCCAGCCTGAGCACCGCCCAGATCGCCGCGCTGGCCAGCGAACAGATGACCGGCCTGTCGACCGCCCAGATGGGCGCGCTGACCGCCGACCAGCTGGCCGCGCTGAGCACCGACCAGGTGGCCGCGCTCGACACCCAGGACGTGGCGGCGCTGAGCGCGGGCCAGTTCAGCGGCCTGTCGACCGCCCAGACCGTGGCGCTGACCACCGACCAGGTGCACGCGCTGACCACCGCCCAGGTGGCGTCGCTGGCCGCCGGCCAGGCGGCCGCGCTGAGCAACGAACAGTTGCAGGCGCTGACCGTGCAGCAGGCCGCCGCGCTGTCGATCGCCGCCGTGAGCGCCTTCAGTACCGACCAGCTCGGCGTGCTGACGACCGCCGCCATCGCCGCCCTCGGCACCGCGCAGATCGCCAGCCTGAGCGCCGGCCAGCTGCCGGGCCTGAGCAGCGACCAGTTGCAGGCGCTGACCAGCGCCCAGATCACCGCGCTGACGGTCGATCAGCTGGTGGCGCTGGGCACCGACCAGGTGCAGGCGCTGCGCACCGCGCAGATCGGCTACCTGAGCACGCTGCAGATCGGCGCGCTGAGCAACCAGCAGGTGCAGGCGCTGACCACCGCCCAGATGGCGTCGCTGAAACTGAGCCAGGTGACCGCCTTGACGCTGGACCAGCTGTCGGTACTCGGCAGCGACCAGATCCAGGCGCTGACCACGGCGCAGGTGCAGGCGCTGACCACCGGCCAGCTGGTGGGGCTGAGCGGCACGCAAGCGGCGATGCTGACCGTGACCCAGATGGCCGCGCTGAAGAACTCGCAGATCGCCGCGCTGACCATCGACCAGATCAACGGCTTCACGCCGGCCCAGCTGGCGGCGCTGAGCACCAGCCAGTTCGGCGCGCTGACGGCGGCGCAGATCGGCTATCTGAGCACCGCGCAGATCGCCGGCCTGACCACCCAGCAGGTGGCCGGCCTGAAGACCAGCCAGCTGATCGCCTTCAGCAACAGCCAGCTGGCCGCGTTCGACGGCGTGCAGGCCTCGGCGCTGTCCACCGCCGGCCTGGCCGCGCTCAGCGTGTCGCAGGCGGATGCCTTCACGGCCTCGCAGATCGCGGCCATGTCGGTGACGCAGACCATGGCGTTGAACCCGTCTTCGATCAACTACGCGACGCCGCTGATCCTCGACCTGGACGGCAACGGCGTGCAGACCCTGAGCATCACCGCCGGCGTGCAGTTCGATATCCGTGCCGACGGCAAGGCGGTGCAGACCGGCTGGGTCGACGCCCACGACGGCCTGCTGGCCCTGGACCGCAACGGCGACGGCACCATCAACGACGGCAGCGAACTGTTCGGCGGCGCCACCACGCTGAAGAACGGCAGCAAGGCCGCCAACGGCTACGCCGCGCTGCAGGAACTGGACAGCGACGGCGACGGCAAGATCACCAGCGCCGACGCCGCCTACGGCCAGCTGCGCGTGTGGGTGGATGCGAACTCGGACGGCGTCAGCCAGGCCGACGAGCTGAAGACGCTGGCGCAACTGGGCATCGCTTCCATCAACACCAGCGCCGACAAGGCCCTGGCGCAGCAGAACGGCAACCTGGTGGGTCTGACCTCGAGCTACACCGGCACCGACGGCAGCACCCATGCCAGCGCCGACGTGTGGTTCCTGGCACAGGGCGCCAAGGCAAGCTCTGCTGCCTCGCTGCAACAGCAGGTGAGCGGTCTGACCGACGCGATGAACGGCTATGCCAGCACGCCGTCGGCGCCGGCCGCCACCAAGCTGACGCAACCGGAGCAGAGCAACGCCAAGGCCACCCTGGCCGACGGCAGCGCCGCGCTGACCGCCGCCCTCAACCGCTACCACGCGGCGCAGGGTCTGCAAGGCATGACGGCAACCTTGAATGGCCAGCAGCAAGGCCTGACGGCGCAGTCGGCCGACTGGTTCGGCGTGCCGCGCCGTTAAGCGCAACAGCGGCAGCTTCGGCTGCCGCTGCATCAGCGCTGCCTAAGCCGTGAGCAGGCGGGCAATCCGCCTGTTTCTCCAGAGCCAAAAGTTGCCCCGTCCTCGTCGACAGAAGGTATGATAGTGCCTACCTTGTCAGGCCCGGATACGCCACTTTACGCTCAACCATGACAGTACACGCCCCCGCATCGCTTCCCCCTGCCGATACCAGCCCGCTGGGCACCGTGATGGCCATGGCCGTCGGCGGCACCCTGTCGATCGCGGACTTGTTCAACGCCGGTGCGGTGCTGCAGGAAAGCGGCCAGCGGCCGGCCGCCATCGCACTGTACCGCGCCTGGCTCGATCACACGCCATCGCCGCTGGCCTATGCCGCCGGCTTCAACCTGGCGGTGATGCTGTCCGCCGCCGGCGACGATGCCGGCGCCGAAGCCACGCTGCGCCGCTCGATCGCGCAAAATCCCAACTTCGTCGAAGCGCGCCTGAATCTGGGCACGCTGCTGGAACGCACCAATCGCCCGGATGAGGCGCTGGCCAACTGGCAAGCCATCCTGACCGATGCGATCGAACCGGACATCAAGACCAACACCACGCTGTACATCCAGACCCTGAACAACCTCGGCCGCCTGCTGGAAATCCGCAAGCGCTATCCCGAGGCGGAAGCCATGCTGGCGCAGAGCCTGGGCGTCGATCCGCAGCAGGCCAACGTCATGACGCACTGGGTGCACCTGCGCCAGAAGCAGTGCAAATGGCCGGTGTACAGCGGCCTCGAACACATCTCGCTGCAGACCATGCTGGAGGGCACCTCGGCGCTGGCCATGCTCAGCGCCTCCGACGATCCGGCCCAGCAGCTGGCCGCCGCGCGCCGCTTCGTGGTCGACAAGGTCAACGCCGCCGTCGCGCCGCTGACCGGCCAATACGGCTACAACCATCCGCGCCTGCGCATCGGCTATTTGTCGTCCGACTTCTGCTCGCACGCGGTGTCGATCCTGACCGCCGAGCTGTACGAACTGCACGACCGCAACAGGTTCGAGGTCTACGCCTTCAGCTGGAGCCGCGAGGACGGCTCGCCGATCCGCGCGCGCGTGGTCAAGGCCATGGACCACTACATCCGCATCGACCACCTGAGCGACGAGCAGGCGGCACGCACCATCCGCGCCCACGAAATCGACATCCTGGTCGACCTGCACGGCCTGACCCTGGGCGCGCGGCCCAACATTCTGGCCTACCGTCCGGCGCCGGTGCAGCTGACCTACCTCGGCTTCCCCGGCAGCACCGGCCTGCCCGGCATCGACTACGTGATCGCCGACGACTTCCTGATCACGCCCGAGATGGCCGAGCACTTCAGCGAAAAACCGCTGTACCTGCCGGACTGCTTCCAGATCAACGACCGCCAGCGCGCCATCGCGCCGACGCCGACGCGCGCCTCGGTCAGCCTGCCGGACGACGCCTTCGTGTTCTGCTCGTTCAACAACAACTTCAAGTTCACGCCGGAAGTGTTCGGCGTGTGGATGAACATCCTGCGCCGCGTGCCGAACTCGGTGCTGTGGCTGGTGGCCGACTACCCGGAAGTGCGCGAGAACCTGTGCCGGTACGCCGAGGAAGCCGGCATCGCCCGCAGCCGCCTGATCTTCAACACCCGCGCCGCGCCGGCCGAGTACCTGGCGCGCTACCAGCTGGCCGACCTGTTCCTCGACACCTACCCGTTCAACGCCGGCACCACCGCCAGCGACGCCCTGTGGGCCGGCCTGCCGCTGATCACCTGCGCCGGCCAGACCTTCTCCTCGCGCATGGCGGGCAGCCTGCTGCGCGCGGTCGATCTGGAAGAACTGATCACGTTCAATTTCGCCGATTACGAAGAGCTGGCGGTCAGGCTGGCCGCCGATCCGGCGCGCATCGCCGCCATGAAGCGCCAGCTGCAGGACAACCGCCTGACCTGCGCGCTGTTCGACAGCCCGCGCTTCGTGCGCAACATGGAAGCGGCGCTGCAGCAGGTGGCGAAACCGGCGGCGCCGCGTCTGGCCACGCCAGCCCACGCCGTGCGCCCGAACGAACAGGCCGCGCCGGTGCGCATCGACCAGATCCCGCTGGTGACAGTGTCGCAGAACGCGCCCGAACAGGTGCACACGCTGTTGCAATCGCTGCGCCGCCATTACAGCAACCGCGTCTACATCATCGACGGCTCGCGTCCCGAGATCGCCGAACAGATCCGCGCCATCGCCGACGGTTTCGAGAATGTCGAATTCATCCCGTTCGGCTACGACATCCAGCCGGGACCGGGCATGGCCTGGGCGGTCCAGCATCTGGGCCTGGCGGGCGAGGTGCTGTTCCTCGACGCCGGCGTCGAAGTGCTGCACGCCGGCTTCCTGGAAGCGCTGCACGCCGAACTGCGGCCCGGCATGTACGGCGCCGGCAGCGTGCAGGCGCTGAACGCGCAGGGCCAGCCGGGCGCCGACGCGGTGCCCTACCTGCAGCCGGCCTGCATGCTGGTCAATGTGGAAGTGATGCGCCAGTGGCCGCTGCCGATCAAGCACGGCGCACCGCTGCTGCCGGCCATGCTGGCGATCCATCAGGCCGGCGGCCAGCTGCTGGCCGATGCGCCATGGGTGGCACAGGACCTGGAGCCAGGTGGCGCAACAGCGGCGGTAGCAGGAGCGGCACCGGCGCACTACCTGCGCCGGACCGCGCCGGCCGTGCTGCTGCCGCCCGCCGCCAATCAGCCGGAACTGCCAGGCGCCACCGGCGAATTCAATGCCGATCTGCTGAGCCAGGCGCCGCTGACGGCGCGCAAGGTGGTGGAGCTGGGCTGTCGCGACGGCGCCTTCGCCAAGGCTTACCGCGCGCGCAATCCACTGGCCAACTACACCGGCATCGAGGCCGATCCGGCCAAGGCGCAGGCCGCGCGACCGCACTGCGACTTCGTATTCAACACTCACATCGAACAGGCCGGCAACGACGTCTGGGACCACGTGCGCGGCGCCGACTGCTGGGTGCTCGACGAAGCGCTGGAAACCGTCGACGATCCGTGGACCCTGCTGCAAAAGATCCGCACCCATATCGCACCCGGTGGCAAGCTGGTGATCGCCATCCGCAATTTCCAGCACTGGACCATGCAGGCCAAGCTGAACGCCGGCGACATGCGCTACGGCGCCGGCGGCATCGAAAAGAACCGCAAGCGCCTGTTCACGCGCGGCGTGATGCTGGAGATGCTGCAGCAAAACGGCTTCAAGATCAGCGGCGGCAGCGCCCGCATCGCCGAGGAGCCGGGCCGTGAACGCTATCTGCCGGCGCTGCGCATGATGGCCAGCGCCAGCGGTATCGATCCGGTGGTGGCGGTGGAAGACGCGCTGCCGTGGCAGTACATCATCACCTCCGTCGCGGCCTGACGCCGCCCGCTATTTATCAGGAACCCTCATGAGTTTGCCATTAGTCAGCATCGTCATCCCGTCCTACAAGGCCAGCCATTTCGAGCAGTGCCTGAAGTCGGCGGTCGGCCAGACCTATTCGCGGCTTGAAATCCTGGTCAGCGACAACTGCCCGACCGAGGACATCAAGGACATCTGCGCCCGTTACCCGCAGGTGATCTACCAGCGCAACACCGCGATCCGCGACAAGAACGTGCTGAGCTCCTTCTACTCCGGCAAGGGCGACTACATCAAGCCGCTGTTCGACGACGACATCCTGCACCCGTTCTGCGTCGAGCGCATGGTGGCGGCGATGGCCATGGACCCGGCCACCCAGCTGGTGTTCTCGGCCTCGCAGGTGATCAACGTCGACAACGAGCGCACCGAGACGCGCCGTCCGTACGAAGCCAGCGGCAGCATGGCCGGGCGCGACATGCAGCGCTCGATGGTGCTGGGCATGCGCAACTTCGTCGGCGAATTCAGCTCCATCATGTTCCGCCGCGAGCGGCTGTGGGAAGTCGGCCCCAAGCGCCTGTTCCATTATGGCTCGCAGGACTGCACCTTCGGCCTGGCCGACGTCGCCGCCTACATCAACCTGGCCGGCGACGACAAGGTGTTCTACATCGACGAGGAACTGTCCTACTTCCGCCACGACCGCCGGCTGGAGTCGAACTCCAACCCCAACGCCAATCCCAACTTCGGCTACTGCTTCTCCGACTACATCGACCTGCTGGTGGAATCGCACATCGCCGGCGTGGTCAGCGCCGAGGAAACCGTGGCGCTGCGCGGCACCGTGGACGACGTGGCGGCGCGCCTGGCCGGCGTGTTCCCCATGGTCGGCACCTCGCACCAGCGCTATCTCGGTCACATCGCCGCCCTGCAACCGGAGCCCCTGTCATGATGGACCAGTGCCGGCTGATCGACCTGCCCAAGCACCACGACCCGCGCGGCAACCTGTCGGTGATCGAGGGCGGCATCCACATCCCGTTCGACATCAAGCGCGTGTACTACCTGTACGACGTGCCGGGCGGCTCCTCGCGCGCCGGCCACGGCCACATCGAACTGCAGCAGTTCTTCGTCGCCATGTCGGGCAGCTTCGACGTGATCGTCGATGACGGCTACTCGCGCAAGAAGATCCACCTGAACCGCTCCTACTACGGCCTGTACGTGCCGGGCATGATGTGGCGCGAGGTGGAGAACTTCTCCTCCGGCGCCGTGTGCATGGTGCTGGCCTCCACCCTGTACGATCCCAAAGACTACTTCCACGACTACGACGAATTCGTCGCCACCGTGCACAAATCCACCCAAGTGAGCCACAAATGAGCGTTCCCTTCCTCGACCTGAAAGCCATCAACCTCGCCCAGGGCGCCGAGCTGGAAGCCGCCTTCAAGCGCGTGCTGAACTCCGGCTGGTACATCCTCGGTTCCGAAACCGCCGCCTTCGAGGCCAGCTTCGCCGAATACTGCGGCAGCGCGCACGGCATCGGCGTGGCCAACGGCCTGGATGCGATCTTCCTGATCCTGAAAGGTTACGGCATCGGTCCCGGCGACGAAGTGATCGTGCCGTCGAACACCTTCATCGCGACCTGGCTGGCGGTCAGCCACTGCGGCGCCAGACCGGTGCCGGTGGAACCGGTGGAAGCCACCTACAACCTCGATCCGGCGCTGGTGGAAGCGGCCATCACCGACAAGACCAAGGCCATCATCGCGGTACACCTGTACGGCCAGCCGGCCGACATGGGACCGCTGAAGGAAATCGCCCGCCGCCGCGGCCTGAAGCTGATCGAGGACGCGGCGCAGGCCCACGGCGCGCGCTACGACGGCGGCGTCACCGGCCAGCTGGGCGACGCCGCGGCATTCAGCTTCTACCCCGGCAAGAACCTGGGCGCGCTGGGCGACGGCGGCGCCGTCACCACCAATGACGACACGCTGGCCGACCGCATCCGCACCTACCGCAACTACGGTTCGAAGATCAAGTATTACAACGACGTCCCCGGCTACAATTCGCGCCTGGACGAACTGCAGGCCGCCCTGCTGGCCGTCAAACTGCCGGCGCTGGATGCGCAGAACCAGCAGCGCCGCGCCATCGCCGCCTACTACAGCCAGCACCTGGCCGGCATCGAGGGCCTGACCCTGCCGGTGGTGCCGTCGTGGGCCGAGCCGGTGTGGCATCTGTACGTGGTGCGCCACGCCCAGCGCGACCGCCTGGCGAAGAAACTGACGGAGAAGCAGATCGGCACCATCGTCCATTACCCGGTGGCGCCGCACCTGCAGCCGGCGTATGCCGACATGGGCTACAAGGAAGGCGACTTCCCGATCGCCGAGGCGATCCACCGCGAGGTACTGAGCCTGCCGGTGTCGCCGGTGATGACGCTGGAGGATGCTGCCGAAGTGGTGGCCGCCGTGAAGGCCGCGCTGGCCGAACTGCAGCCGCGCTTCCGCAAGCCGCAATCGGTACGCGGCAAGCAGCTGATGTTCCGCGACGCCACCGTCGGCGATGCGGAATTCATCCTGTCGCTGCGCACCGACGAGAAGAAGGGCCGCTACCTGTCGGCTACCTCGCCGGATGTCGCCAAGCAGAAGGAATGGCTGCAGCGCTACGCGCAGGACGACAGCCAGATCTACTTCATCATCTGCACCCTGGACGGCAAGCCGGTCGGCACCGTGCGCCTGTACGACCAGCGCGGCGACTCCTTCTGCTGGGGTTCGTGGATCAAGAGCGACGAGGCGCCGAGCGGCTTCGGCGTCGAATCGGCGCTGATGATTTACGACTTCGCGCTGCAGCTGGGCTTCCAGCGCTCGCACTTCGACGTCCGCAAGGGCAACACCTCGGTGCACCAGTTCCATGAACGCTTCGGCGCCGTGGTGACCGGCCAGAGCGACATCGACAACTTCTACGACATGAGCAACGCGGCGATCCGGGGCGCCTTGCGGCAGTACCGCAAATACCTGCCCGATGGCGCCGTCGTGACCTTCTGATGACGACATCCGCAAACTTCGCGCAGTGGCTGAAGCTGGCCGCGCGCGGCAACATGACCATCCCCGACCTGTTCACGGCGGCCGCCGCGCTGCCGCCGGCGCAGGCCATCGAGTTGTACCGCCATTGGATAGAACACAGCAAGCGCTCGCCGCTGGCCTATGCCGCCTGGTTCAACCTGGGCGCGCTGCTGGCGGCGTCCGGCGACGACGACGGCGCCGAAGCGGCCTACCGCAAGGCCATTGCGCTGAACGCGCGCTTCATCGAAGGCCGCCTGAATCTGGGCACGCTGCTGGAACGGCGCGGCAAGCCGGAAGAAGCGCTGGCCATGTGGCGCACCGTGCTGGGACCGCAGGTCAAGATCGACAAAAATGCCCAGCGCGCGCTGTACCTGCAAACCCTGAACAACCTCGGACGCCTGCTGGAAATCCAGAAGCAGTATCCGGAAGCGGAAGAGATGCTGGCGCAAAGCCTGCGCACCGACGCCAGCCAGGTCGACGTCATGACGCACTGGGTGCACCTGCGCCAGAAGCAATGCCACTGGCCGACCTGGGGCGGCCTCGATCACATCAGCCGCAAGCAGATGGAAGACGGCGCCTCGGCGCTGGCCATGCTCAGCCTGACCGACAATCCGCAACTGCAACTGGCCGCCGCGCGCCGCTTCGTCGACAAGAAGATGAATCCCAACGTGGCGCCGCTGACCGGTGAACACGGCTACGGCCATGACAGGCTGCGCATCGGCTACCTGTCGTCGGACCTGAATTCGCACGCGGTGTCCATCCTCACCGCCGAGCTGTATGGCCTGCACGACCGCGGCCGGTTCGAAGTCTATGCCTTCAGCTGGAGCCGCGACGACGGCTCGCCGCTGCGCCAGCGCGTGCTGGCCGGCATGGACCACTACCTCCCCATCCACGCGCTCAGCGACGAGCAGGCGGCGCAACTGATCCGCGCCCACGAAATCGACATCCTGGTCGACCTGCACGGGCTGACCTCGGGCGCACGCCCGCAGATCCTGGCCTACCGTCCGGCGCCGGTGCAGATGACCTGGCTGGGCTTCCCCGGCACCACCGGCCTGCCCGGCGTCGATTACGTGATCGCCGACCCGTTCCTGATCACGCCCGGGATGGAAGCGGACTTCACGGAAAAGCCGCTGCACCTGCCGGACACCTTCCAGATCAACGACCGCCAGCGCCTGGTCGGCGTCACGCCCACGCGCGCCTCGCTCAACCTGCCGGAAGACGCCTTCGTCTTCTGCTCGTTCAGCAACAGCTACAAGTACAAGCCGGAACTGTTCGGCCACTGGATGAACATCCTGCGCCGCGTGCCGAATTCCGTGCTGTGGCTGGTGGCCGACACGCCGGTGGTGGCGGAGAACCTGAAGCGCCACGCGCAGGACGCCGGCATCGATCCCGCCCGCCTGATCTTCGCCACGCGCGCATTGCCGGCGGATTACCTGGCGCGCTACCGCGTGGCCGACCTGTTCCTCGACACTTACCCGTTCAACGGCGGCACCACCGCCAGCGACGCCCTGTGGGCCGGCCTGCCGCTGATCACATGCGCCGGGCCGACCTTCGCATCGCGCATGGCCGGCAGCCTGCTGCGCGCGGTCGACCTGCCGGACCTGATCACGTATAACTTCGGCGATTACGAAGAACTGGCGGTCAAGCTGGCCAATGACCCGGCACGCATCGCCGCCATGAAGCGGCAACTGGCGGACAATCGCCTGAGCTGCGCCCTGTTCGACACCCCGCGCCTGGTGCGCAATCTGGAAGCGGCCATGCAGCGCGTGGCCAAACGACCCGCAGCAACCAACACGACGAGCCCCGCCATGAACCCAATAGACCAGATTCCGATGATCGCGGTGTCCTATAATGCACCGGACCTGATAGCCTCGCTGCTGGGCACCTTCCGCCAGTTCTATCCGCACAACCCGGTCACCATCATCGATGGCTCGGCGCCGGAGATCGCCGCGCAGATCGCGCCCATCTGCGCGCAGTACCCGGGCGTGGACTTCAAGCCGTTCGGCTACAACATCCACCACGGTCCGGGCATGGCCTGGGCCATCGAGAACCTGGGCCTGAGCGGCCGCGTGCTGTTCCTCGATTCCGACGTCGAGATCCTCAAGCGCGGCTTCCTGGAATCGCTGGCCGAACACCTGGAGCCGCAGATGTACGGTGTCGGCAGCGTCACGCCGGTGGACGAACACGGCCAGCCGCACGGCCCGAACAGCATGCCCTACCTGCATCCGGCCTGCATGCTGACCAATATCGACGTGGTGCGCCAGTGGCCGCTGCCGGTCAAGCACGGCGCGCCGATGCTGCCGCCAATGATCGCACTGGCCAAGGCCGGCAAGAGCGATTTGCTGCGCAACGTCGAATGGGTGGTCAACGACTTCAGCGAAAATCCGGCGCAGCGCATCTTCATCCGCCACGACTGGCAAGGCACCGTGCGCCGCACCGGCGGCTACCACTACGACAAGACCAGCACCACCCAGATCAACCAGGAACTGCTGTCCTTCGTGCCGCCGACCGCGGTCAAGGTGGTGCAGCTGGGCTGCGGCGACGGCGCCTTCGCCAAGGCCTACAAGCAGCTCAACCCTGTCTGCAACTACACCGGCATCGAGCGCAATCCGATCGCCGCCGAGCAGGCGCGCGCGCACTGCGACTTCGTCTACAGCCAAGACTTCGAAGTGGCCGACGAACAGCGCGACCGCCAGCTGGCGCAGGCCAACGCCTGGGTGCTGGACGGCGCGCTGGAACGCGCGCGCGATCCATGGGCGCTGCTGCAGAAGATTCGCACCAGCATGGCGGCCGACGGCACGCTGGTGCTCTCGGTGCGCAACATCCAGCACTGGAGCGTGCAGGTGCGCCTGAACATGGGCGACTACCGCTACCGCGCTGACGGCGTGCTGCAACAGGACGAGCTGCGCCAGTTCACGCGCGGCTCGCTGCTGGAACTGCTGGCGCAGGCCGGGTTCCGCCTGACCGGCGGCGCGCCGGTGGTGGTACATGAGCCGGGCCGCGAAGCCTTCCTGCCCATCCTGCGTGCGCTGGCCCAGGCCAGCGACAGCGATCCCGAACTGTCGGTGCAGGACGCGCTGGCGCAGCGCTACATCATCACCGCCGTGCCGGCATAAGTCCCATGCGCATCCTGATCATCGGCGGCTCGAATTCCCTGCTCAAGGGCGGCTACGTGCAGGGCCTGGCGCAGTCGCTGCAGAGCTATGCCGATGCCGAGATCGTGCAGATCTCGGTAGGCGCCACCACCTCGCTGTCCGCCATCGGCCGGCTGCATGAAACCTTCAATGGCCAGCCGGCCGATTTCATCCTGTACGAATACGGCATCAACGACGCCGGACACTTCGCGCCGCGCCCCGGCGGCGCCGAATCGTGGCTGCTGTGCTTCCACCTGCTGCTGAAGGTGGCGGCGCGGCTGTACCCGTCGGCGGTGCTGGTGCCGCTGGTGCTGGCGCAGCAGCAGCACTTCTCGGCCGCCGTACCGAATCCGATCTACGATGCGCAGATCCGCGCCTACCAGGAGCTGGCGCTCCAGGTGGTCGACATCCGCGCCTGGATGTCGGCGTTGTTCCTGGGCCGCGCGCCGGACTGGATGTACCGCGACCCGGCGCACTACGAAACGCCGCAGGCCACCTCCATCATCGGCGCGCTGGTGGCGCAGCGCCTGCTGGCGTTGAAGCTGCATGGCGGCGCCGAACCGCTATCGGAAACCGCCGCGCGCCTGCAAAGCCTGTCGCCGTTCGCGAAGACGGAGGTGATGTACGTGCCGGCGCTGAACCTGCAGCAGTTCACGCAGGGGCCGGTAACGCCTGGCCACGTCGGCAACCGCCTGATGCAGCTCGACTACCTGCGCATGCTGCCGGGCAGCCGTCTGGACCTGCACAGCGAGATGTTCCCGCTGGCGCTGTTCCTGAAATCGGACCCGCACCACGACAACTTCCAGCTCGACCTGACCACACCGGAAGGACTCGCCATCCACACCCGCGTGGTGACGCGCCACGCCGACACGGAAACCCTGCCCTTCATCTATTCGAGCATCCCGTTGCCGCTGCTGTGGAGCCACAGCCTGCTGATGCACTACGGCGCCAGTCAGTTGGGTTTGTCTGTGCCGCTGGACGCCGGCGGCGCGCAAAGCGGCTTCGATTGCTACGCGCCCGGCCTGCCCGGGGCGCCGGAACGCCACCTCGACCTGGTCGGCCTGTTGCTGCTGGTTCAGCAATAATTCAATTTTCGAAAATTTCGATAATAAAGAGGAAATTTTTCCGCTTTTTGTTTGCGCTGTGCTCACGCATAATGTTTTCAACGGCGCGAAACACAGCGCAACACTAATCGAAATTATTGAACATTAAGGAGAATCATTATGCCTACCGCCATCGCCAAACCAGGTCAAACCCTGCTGAACCCAAGCAACCACACCCTGATCATGATCGATCACCAGTCGCAGATGTCGTTTGCCACCAAATCGATCGACCCGGTCCAGCTGCGCAACAACGTCGCGCTGGTGGCCAAGGCTGCCAAGGAATTCAAGGTGCCGACCATCCTGACCACGGTGGCGGAAAAATCGTTCTCCGGCCCGATCTTCAACGAAATCAAGGAAGTGTTCCCGGACGAAGTGGCGATCGACCGCACCACCATGAATACCTGGGAGGATCCGCGCATCGCCGAGCGCGTGAACGCGATCGGCAAGGAGAAGATCGTGCTGGCCGGGCTGTGGACTTCCGTGTGCATCGTCGGCCCCGCGCTGTCGGCGCTGGACCAGGGTTTTGAAGTCTACGTCATCACCGACGCCAGCGGCGACGTCTCCGACGAAGCCCACGAACGCGCCGTACAGCGCATGGTGCAGGCCGGCGCGCGTCCGATGACCTCACTGCAGTATCTGCTGGAACTGCAGCGCGACTGGGCGCGCGGCGAGACCTACAACGAAACCGTGGCCACCTCGATCGCCCACGGCGGCGGCTACGGCCTGGGCCTGATCTACGCCAAGACCATGTTCAACGCGGCGGAAGGCCACTAAGCGGCAGCGCGGGCGCCGGCGGCGCCTTGCGCGTGTCGTGCCGACCGACCGGGGTCCAACCCTGGTCCGTCCGCTGGAACGCCAGTTCTTCGCGGAACAGGCCGATGCCGCCGTGTTCGACGTACAGGCGAATGCAATCCTGACCCATGCGGCCACCGGCCAGATGGTTCTGCGGCAGCGTCTCATCGAGGATGACATCGGTGCGGTTGAATTGCTCGCCGATGTCCGCGATGCCCGCGCCATCCTGCCTGCCGCGGCCCAGCGCGGTCTGCACTTCAGCCGGCAGTTCGCGTATCGATTTCAACGCCGCGCCGTGCGCGGGTTCGCAGGTATCCGCGATGGGTTGGACCTGGCTGCGGCATTGCGCCATATAGTTTTCGGCACGTGGCAAGAATGTGGTCGGCTCGCACAGTGTGCCGGGCGGCGAAATCCGGCACAGGCCGGCGATCAAGAAATCCGTCACGGCCTGGGTACAGGCCGGATACCACTCCATCTCCAGCGGATCGGCTGTCGCCGTGAATTGCTGCACCCGTTGCAGCGCCGCGCTGAAATACGCGCGATCTTTACTGCGCACCGCCTCGCTCATCAAAGGCGTTTCCCGATCCACCAGCCGCATCACACTGGCCGGATACGTCCCCTGCGCCCAGCCCGGCAGGCTCGCCGCCATCGCTAGCAGCACAATCAATTTGCGCATATTTGACGTTGTCCCGAAGTGCAAAGCATGCAGAATATCAGCTGCGACCTTGGACAAATGCGTACATTGTCACGTAATCTGACCGTGAAAACAGAATCAGTCTATACGCTCCCCTACGCGCCGGGCAAAGGTATCCTTGGAGTGTTTGTCATGCCTCAAGCACCGGCGGCGGGTGCGCTGCGCAGGCTGCGGAGGATGTCGCGCCAGCTGAGGATGCCCACCAGCCTGTCATCATGCGACAGGATGGGGATGCACGAGATCGGCTCTGCGTTGAACAGGTCGATGGCGTCATCCACGCTGGCGTCGTCGCGCAGGATCCTGGGCTTGCGCGACATGATCTGGTGCACGCGCTTGTTCAGCGTCGCCAGGTCTTTGTAGGTTTCGACATTGGTGCCGATGTTCGGACTCAGCGCCTTGAACAGGTCGCGGTCGGACACCACGCCCAGCAATTCGCCCTTTTCCAGCGCGAGCAGGTGGTGAAACTTGCTGTGGTCAAAAATTTCTTTGACGAGGGCAAGCGTGTCGTCCAGGCCGACCGTGACCACGTGCTTGCTCATGATGTCTTTTACCAGCATAAAATCCTCCCCCGAGATTGAATCCTAGACGGATTCAGCCCACAATGCCAGTATGACCCCCAGCGATGAAGCGCAATTACAGGCCCTGAATCAGGCCCTCGCCGCCAACGAGTTGACGCAGGCGGCCCGGCTGGCGTTCGTGCTGGCCAAGCGCGGCATCCTGCCGATCATGCAGCTGATCGGGCTGGCCAGCCTGATGAACCAGTCCGGCCAGGGGGCGCGCGCCGCCGAGCTCTACCATCTATGGCTCAATTGCACCGAGTCGCCGCTGCTGTTCGCCGCCTGGTACAACCTCGGCGTGCTGCAGATCCAGGCCGATGAGCAGCACGATGCCGAGCAGTCGCTACGCGCGGCGCTGGCCATCAAGCCCGATTTCATCGACGCCCGCATGGCGCTCGGCACCCTGCAGGAACGCCTGTGCCAGCATGAGGCGGCGCTGGCGTCGTGGCGCGCCGCGCTGGCGCAGATCGATCCCGACCAGCCCGCCAGCCGTCCGCAGCAGATCCAGGCGCTCAACAGCGTGGCGCGCGTGGCCGCCCTGCGCCACCACTACCCCGAGGCCGAGGATGCCTGCGCGCGCAGCCTGCAGCTCGATCCGCGCCAGCCGGAAGTCATGGCGCAGTGGATCGGCCTGCGCCAGCAGCAGTGCGCCTGGCCCGTCTGCGCGCCGCTGCCCGGCCTGACCGAAGCCGATCTGAACGACAACGCCTCGGCCGCCTCGGCGCTGTGTCTGGCCGACGATCCGGCCGCGCAACTGGCCGCCGCCGCGCGCCACGCCGTCAACCGCCTGCCGCAGCCGGCGCCGCTGGCCGACGAGCAGGGCTATGTGCACCGCAGGCTGCGCATCGGCTATCTGTGCGCCAGCTTCGGCCGTCACCGTACGGCGCGGTTGTACCCCCAGCACGAGCGCACTCAGTTCGACATCTACGGCTTCAGCTGGGGTGAGCAGGACCCGGACAGTTTGCAGGTCACCGCGCAGATGGATCACCACATCCGCCTTTCGCCCGGCAGCGACCTGCAAGCGGCGCAGACCATCCGGGCGCACGAAATCGACATCCTGGTCGACCTGCACGGGCTGGACGAGGAAGGCCGTCCCGCCATCCTGGCCCACCGTCCGGCGCCGGTGCAGGTCGCCTGGCCCGGCCACGCCGGCAGCAGCGCCATGCCGGCCATGGATTACCTCCTGGCCGACGCCTTCGCGCTGCCGCCCTCGCTGACCGCCAGCTTCACCGAACAGGCGCTGTACCTGCCGGACTGCGCGCAGGTCCATACCGGCAACACGGCGGAAGCGAGCCCCAGCCGCGGCGCGCTGCACGCCGGAACCACCCGCGACGCCGCCGGTCTGCCGTCGGATGCCTTTGTGTTTTGCAGTTTCGCCAGCGCGCGCACGCTGACGCCGCAACAGTTCGCCAGCTGGATGCGCATCCTGCGCGGCGTGCCGGACAGCGTGCTGTGGCTGGCCGCCGAAAGCGAACCGGTGCGCGACAACCTGCGCATGACCGCGCTGCGCCACGGCGTCGCCAGCGAGCGCCTGATCTTCGCGCCCGGCGATGCCAACGCCGACGTTTCACAGCGCATCAGGCCGGATTCCGGCCAGTTCACCGCGCACGCCGAACCGCAACAAAGCCATCTCCCGCCACACGCCGGGTCGCCAGCACGCCAGCCCTCCTTGCACGCCGGTCTGCGAGAGAGCCAGACCATTGCGCGCGCCATCCCGCCGCGAGCCTGGCTGCCGCTGGCCGACCTGTGCCTGGACACCTACCCGTGCAGCAGCCCCGGCGCCAGCGCCGACGCGCTGCAGGCCGGCATCCCGGTGCTGACGCTGGCCGGCCGCAGCCATGCCGCGCGCACCAGCGGCAGCCTGCTGCATGCCGCCCGCCTGCCGGAACTGGTCGCGCGCAGCGCCCGCAGCTACGAAGACAAGGCCATCCGCCTGGCCAGCCGGCCGCAGGAACTGGCGCGGCTGCGCCGCCGTCTGGCCAGAAACCGCGACACGGTCTTCGACACGCCGGCCCTGGTGCGCCACCTGGAAGCGCTGTATCTGCAAGTCGCCCGCGGCACGCTGCAGGACCATCAGGAACCGCGCACCACGCCCGACGTGCACCTGCCGCTGGTCAGCATCCTGATCCCGTTCGGCGACCACGACAGCGGCGAAGCGATCGAAGCCACCGTGCACTGCGCGCTCGAGCAGGATTACGCCCGCTGCGAAATCATCCTCAGCGACAGCAGCCACGACGACAGCCGCAAACGCCGCCTGACGAAACTGCTGGCCGCCCATCCGCGCCTGCGCTACAACCGCGCCCCCGCCTTGCCGGCCGACGACAACCTCGACCACTGCCTGACCCTGGCCCTGGGCGACTACATCGCCGTCGCCCCGCCGGGCGACCTGCTACACGCCGGAAAAATCAGCCGCATGATGCACTTCTACCTGGCCTACCCCGGCATCGGCCTGGTGGCCTGCTGGCGCCAGCCGGTCGGCGCCGATGGCGCGCCGCTGCCGGCGCTGCGCGGCGACGAGTTCTTCGAATGGGTGGAGCAGCTG
>NZ_SPVG01000011.1 GCF_004614165.1 Duganella callida
GACTCGGCGCCGGCCGGCGCCGAGTCCAAGGTCAACCCGATGCGCAGCGCCAGCAAGACCGGCTGCGTGATCGTCGGCGGCGGCCCGCCCGGGCTGTCGGCCGCCTACCACCTGGGCGCCGACACCGTGCTGCTGGAGCGCCACGCCACGGTCGGCGGCTGGTGCCGCTCGATCAGGGACCACGGCTTCACCTTCGACTACGCCGGCCACATCATGTTCTCCAACGACCCGTACGTGCTGAAGCTGTACGACATCCTGCTCGGCGATAACCAGCATTGGCAGATGCGCGAGGCCTGGGTCTACAGCAAGCAGGTGTACACCCGCTATCCGTTCCAGGGCGCGCTGTACGGCCTGCCGCCGCAGGTGATCAAGGAATGCATCGTCGGCGCCATCGAATCGCGCTACGGCGTGGCGGCAGCCGATGCCGCGCCGAATTGCGCCGCCAACGAAGTGCAGGACTGCTGCGCCGACGGCACCGCCGACGTCGCCAACAGCGCGGGCGGCTCGGCCGCGGCGCAGGGCGAGAACTTCGAGGACTTCATCTACCGCGTATGGGGCAAGGGCATCGCCAAGCACTTCGCCATCCCCTACAACAAGAAGATCTGGACCGTGCCGCTGAAGGAGATGGAAACCTCGTGGCTGGGCGGGCGCGTGCCGCTGCCGGACCTGGGCCAGATCATCGAGGGCGCGCTGGAACCGGTGGCCAAGCCGATGGGGCCGAACGCGCGCTTCGGCTATCCGCTGCGCGGCGGCTTCCAGGCGCTGATGAACGGCTTCCTGCCGCACATCCGCGGCAAGGTGGAGCTGAACGCCAACGTGGTGCAGGTGCTGCCGCAAGAGCACACGGTGGTGCTGGCCGACGGCCGCCGCCTGCCGTACGGGCAGCTGATCAGCACCATGCCGCTGCCGGAACTGGTGCGCCTGGCCGGCAACGGCGTGCCGGCCGAGGTGCGCGCGGCGGCGGCCGGGCTCAAGCACGTGTCGATCCGTTGCGTCAACATCGGCGTCAACCGCGGCGACGTCACCGACAAGCACTGGATCTACTACCCGGAGGACAGCATCTTCCACCGCATCTTCGTGCAGGGCAACGCCAGCCCCGAATGCAACGCGCCGGGCGGCTTCGGCTTCACCTGCGAGATTTCGTACTCGCCGTGGAAGCCGCTGCCGGTCGATGGCGAGGCGCTGATCCAGCGCTGCATCGCCGATTGCATCAAGGTGGGCTTCATCCGGGAGGACGACGAGATCCTGGCCGCCAACCAGGTCGACATGCCGTACGCCTACGTGGTGTACGACCATGCGCGCGCGCACAACGTCGCCACCGTGCGTCAATGGATGGAGCAGCACGACATCATCCTGGCCGGCCGCTACAGCGAGTGGGAGTACTACAATTCCGACCACGCCTTCCTGGCCGGTAAAAAGGCCGCCGAGCGCGTCAAGGCCGCCAGCGCCGGCAGCGTGGCGGTCGGCGCCGATCCGCGCAGCGCCGGGCTGTAAGCGGGCCGGTCCCGGTCAGCCGCGCTCACCGGGACCTGGCGCGCCGCCGGATGGTGCGGCCTACAGCGCCTTCATTTTCTTGATCAGATCGCTGAGCCGGTACGGCTTGGCGATCAATTCGAAGTTATCGACGTCGGGCACCTGGTCGCGCAGCGCCGATTCCACGTAACCCGAGGCCAGCACGATTTTCACCGCCGGGAATTCGTCGCGCACCATCTTGCCCAGCTCGACGCCGCTCATGCCCGGCATGACCACGTCGCTGAACAGGATGGCGATATCGGGATTCAGGCGCAGCGTCTCCAGCGCCTGCTCGCCGTTATTGGCCGACAGGACTTCGTAGCCCAGGTGGCTGAACAGGGTGATCGCGGTCTCCAGCACGTCCGGCTGATCGTCCACCAGCAGCACCTTCTCGGCGCCGCCGGCGTGGTTGCCGGCGGCCGCCTCGCCGTCATGGTCGACCGGGAAGTACAGCCCCACCGTGGTGCCCTCGCCCAGCGTCGAGTCCAGCGTCAGCGCGCCCTGGCACTGCTGCATCAGGCCATACACCTGGCTCAGTCCCAGGCCGGTGCCCTTGCCCACGCCCTTGGTGGTGAAGAACGGCTCGATGGCGCGCGCCCGGGTTTCGGCCGACATGCCCATGCCGTCGTCGCGCACCGTGACGCGCACGTAGTCGCCGGCCGGCAGCTGCTCCACCTGCCGCTCCGCCAGCACCACCTGGGCGACGTCGACCTGTACCTGCAGTTCCGTCCCTTCCGCCATCGCGTCCCTGGCGTTGACCACCAGGTTGAGCAGCGCCGCCTCGAACTGGGTCGGGTCGATCAGCGCCAGCGGCAGCTCGGCAGCGATGCTCAGCTGCAGATTCATGTCGTCCGGCAGCGCGCGCCGCAGCACCGCCTCGAACGAGCGGATGATGCGGCCGATATCGTGCGCCTCCTTGCGCAACGGCTGCTGGCGCGCGAACGCCAGCAGCTGCTGCGTCAGCGAGGCGCCGCGCTGGGCCGCGCGCGCCATGGTGTCGATCGACCTGGTGACCACCGCCGGGTCTTTGGACATCTTCAGCAGTTCCAGGCCGTTGATGATCACGTTCAGCAGGTTGTTGAAGTCGTGCGCGATGCCGCCGGTCAGCTTGCCGATGGCTTCCAGCTTCTGCGACTGGAACAGCGCCTCGCGCGCGCGCTCGAGCTGCTCGGCGGCGTCGCGCCGTTCGGTGATGTCGCGCGTGATTTTGGCGAAGCCCAGCAGCTCACCGTGCGGATCGACGATCGGGTCGATCACCACGCTGGCCCAGAAACGGCTGCCGTCCTTGCGCACGCGCCAGCCCTCGTCCTCGAACTTGCCGGTGGTGCGCGCCACCTCCAGCGCGTAGGCCGGACGGCCCACCGCCTGGTCCTCGGGCGTATAAAACATCGAAAAATGGCGGCCGATGATCTCGTCCGGCGGATAGCCCTTGAAGCGTTGCGCACCGGCGTTCCAGGTCACCACCACGCCTTCCGGCGACAGCATGTAGATGGCGTAATCGGTCACGCCGAGGATGAACTGGCGAAAACGTTCCGCTTCGATGGCGTCCGCACCGGACAGAGTACTTTGCTGCATGGGTATCCTCGTAGGCGCTTGCACACCGAATTTTACTTTAGAGCAAAGAAAACCTTCGGATTTGCTTTCAATCGTACGTCCAGGACAAACGCACCGCGGCGGGGCACCGCGTCTGGCATGGCGATTGCATGCCCCGCTCCATCGCCACCACTTCCTCCGCTTATGCCCGCCATCCATCGAAGCCTGCTTTGCGCGCTGCTGCTCGGCGCCGCCGCCCTTGCCTCGGCCGCGCCGCGTCCGGTCAAGGTCATGATTGTCAGTATGGTCGACCAGGAAGCCGGGCTGTGGTCCGATGCGCTGCAACTGCGGCAGGCCATCGCGGTACCCGGCCTGTCGCCGCGCTTTCCGCTGGTGCGCTGCAATGCCGACGACGTGTGCCAGATGGTGACCGACATGGGCAAGGCCAACGCGGCGGCATCGGTGGCGGCGGTGGTGCACAGCGGCCTGTTCGACCTGCGGGCGGCGTACTTTCTGGTGGCCGGCACCGGCGGCATCGATCCGGCCGCAGGCAGCACCGGCAGCGCCGCCTGGGCGCGCTACCTGGTTGACGGCGACCTGGCCTGGGAACTCGACGCGCGCGAGCGGCCGGCCGGCTGGAGCACCGGCTACCTCGGCATCAACATGCGGACGCCGACCGACGCGCCGCCGCTGCACTACGGCACCGAGATGTACCGGCTGAACGAGGGATTGCTGAACCAGGCGCTGGCCCTGTCGCGCGGCGTGACGCTGGCCGATGCGCCGGCCGCGCAAGGCTTTCGCGCGCGCTACGGCGCCGCGCCGGCCAATCAGCCGCCGCAGGTGCGCCAGTGCGACGCGCTGACCGGCAACACCCGGTTCCACGGCGCGCTGCTGGGCCAGCGCGCGCGCGACTGGGTGCGCCTGCTGACGGCCGGCCAGGGCACCTATTGCATCACGGCGCAGGAGGACAACGCCACCTACACCGCGCTGCGGCGCGGCGCGCAGGCCGGACTGCTGGACGATCAGCGCGTGGCGGTGCTGCGGACCGCCTCCGATTTCGACCGTCCGCCACCGGGCATGACGCCGCTGGAATCGCTGACCGAGGATTCGGGCGGCTATCCGATCGCGCTGCGCAATCTGTACCTCGCCGGCGCACCGCTGGTGCGCGAGATCGTCGCGAACTGGCCGCGCTGGCAGGCGGGCCCGCCGCCGGACAGCGCCACCACGGCAGCCACGCCGGCAAGCGCCGCAGGGGCCGCAGCGGCCATCAGCGCCACCACGTCAGCCGCGTCCACCGCGACCGACATCGCCATGCCGGACCACCGGACACAAGCTCCCGCGGTGCCATCGGCGGCAGCCCCGTACGCGCCGCGCATCATGATCGTCAACATGTTCGGCGCCGAGGCGGCGCCCTTCGTCAAAGGCCTGCGGCTTGGCGAGAAGCATCTCGTCCCCGGCGTGTCCGCCCGCTATCCGGACATGCTGTGCAACCGCGAGCGCGTCTGCCAGCTGACCACCGACATGGGCTACGCCAACGCCGCCGCCAGCATGACCGCCCTGCTCTAAGCCGGCGGCTTCGACCTGCGCGACACCTATTTCATCATCGCCGGCATCGCCGGCTTCAGCCCGAAACTGGGCACGGTGGGCACCGCCGCATGGGCCGACTACGCCGTCGATTACTCGCTCGCCCACGAAATCGACGCGCGCGAGATGCCGCCAGAGTGGCCTTACGGTTACTTCGGCATCCGCACCGCCGGGCCGGCGCGGAAACCGCAACCGCACTACCGCACCGAGGTCTACCGGCTCAACGCCGCGCTGGTGGACCAGGCCTACCGGCTGTCGCGCCGGGTCAGACTGAGCGACTCGGCCGAAGCCCGCGATTACCGCAGCCGCTTTCCCAGCGCGCCGGCCAATCTGCCGCCGCGGGTCACGCGCTGCGACACCGTCTCCGGCGACACCTGGTACGCCGGCGAGGCACTGGGGCGGCGCGCCGAAGACTGGTCGCCCTGCTGACCGACGGCCAGGCGCGTTACTGCACCTCGCAGCAGGAGGACAACGCCACGCTGGAAGTGCTGCGCCGTGGCGACAGCGCCGGCAAGATGGATTTCAAACGGGTGATGGTGCTGCGCTCGGGCTCGGACGTGGACCGTCCGCATCCGGGCCAGAGCAACAGCGACGTGCTGCTCAACTACGCGCAGCAGGGAGGATTCGCGCCCGCCACGGCCAACCTGCTGTTGACCGCGCGGCCGGTGATCCGCGAGATCACCGGCCACTGGGCGCAGTGGCGCAAAGGCGTACCGCCTACTTCCCGGCGACCTTGACCAGGCCGGGCGCCGACCTGGCCAGCGCCGCGTCGCCACCGCTGGCCGACAGCTTGCCGGCGGCGTCGTCCCACTTCAGGCGGGTGATGCTGGACTTGCCCTTTTCGTAGTCGTAGCTCACGCCATCATCCTCGTACAGCGCGAACTCGCCGCTCTTGCCCGGATAGACCCTGATCTCGGCAATCGGCTGCCTGGCGGCGGTCGACTGCACCTCGGCGCCGATCGGCACGATCGAGCCGGCCTTGACGAACACCGGAATCCGGTCGATCGGCGCGGCCACCTTGACCCAGCGGCCGCCGGACAGCTTCTCGTTGGTCCAGAAGTCATACCAGTCGGCGCCGGCCGGCAGATACACCTCCTTCTCGGTCTGGCCCTGCTCCGTCACCGGCGCCACCAGGAAGGCAGGTCCGAACATGTACTCGGTGCCGATGTTGGCCACGTTCGGATCGGCGGCAAAGTCCATCCACAACGGCCGCATGAACGGCGCGCCGGTGTCGTGGGTCATCTTGGCCTGGCTGTAGATGTAGGGGATCAGCTGATAACGCAGTTTGTCGAAGCGCGCCATCACCTCTTCCGCCTGTCTGCCGAAGGACCAGATATCGGCGTCCTTGCGGTCGCCGTGCAGGCGTAGCGTCGGCAGGAAGGTGCCGTACTGGAACCAGCGCGTCATCAGCTCCGGGTAGTCGTGATAATTGCCGACCACCGCGCGCGCGTCGGACGGATCGATCAGCGGCTTGTTGGCCGAGGCGAAGGCTGGCGACAGCTTCTGCCAGCCGCCGATATCGTTGCCCCAGTAGGCGATGCCGGAGGCGGTCATGTTCAAGCCGGTCGGCACCTGGCGCGCCAGCGCCTCCCAGGTCGGCTGGATGTCGGAAGACCAGAACAGCGCGCCGGTGCGCTGCGAGCCCAGATAGGCGGCGCGCGACAGGATCAATACGCGCTTGTTCGGCTTCCACTGCCGCATGTTCTCGGCCACGCCTTCCACGTGCAGCAGCGGGAACAGGTTGTGATAGCGGTCGCCGGAACCGATCTTGTAGAAGAAACCGTCCGGCACCAGGTCAGGTTCGGTCTCGTCCAGCCACGGATAGTCGAAGCCCTGCGACAGGATGTTATCGCGCGCCTTCTCCCAAAACCACTTGCGCGCGTCCGGATTGGTGGCATCGATCAGGCCACCGGTGCGGTCGGCGCGGAACGGCAGGCCATCGACGGTCTTGCCGTCCTTGTCCTTGAGCAGATAGCCCTTGGCGTCCAGCTCATTGAAGTAGCGGCCCGAAGTCTCGTAGCGCGGCCAGATCGAGATGATCGACTCCATGCCCATATCGTGCAGCTGCTTGTTCATGCCCTTCGGGTCCGGGAACTGGGTCGGATCGATGTCCATCTGGCCCATGCGGGTCCAGTAGAACCAGTCCACCACCATCACGTCCAGCGGATACTTGTTCTGACGATACGTGTTCGCCACGCGCAGCACCTCCTGCTGGCTGTCGTAGCGGGCCTTCGACTGGATCAGGCCGAACACCGACTTCGGCGGGATCGGCGTCTTGCCGGTGACGCGCGCATAGCCCGAATAAATCTCTTCGGGTGTCGAACCGGTGATCACGAAGAAGCTGACACGTTCGCCCACGTTGGACTGGAATGTGGTGCGGCCGTTGACGGCGGCGGCAAAACGCGTGGCCGACGCGTTATCCCAGACAATGCCGTAGCCCTTGGACGACACCATGAACGGCACGCAGACCGTCTCGCCGGCCGGAGCATCGTACCAGTGCTTGCAATCGAGGACGCGGCCGCGCAGGTCCAGCGCGTTCATCGATTCCTGATTCTGGCCCATGCCGTAGTAATGTTCGTCGCGCGGCGCGGCGAAAGTGGCGCCGACCTGGTAAGTCTTCTCGCCGCTGACGGTTTGCGGCGACATCTCCCAGCCATTCATCGCCAGCACCTGCTCGCCCTTGGCGTTCAGCACTTGCAGGCCGACCGGCGCCAGCGACGGCGCGAAGTATTTCTGCCCCTGCGTCGGCACCGACGGCGCCGGCGCCGGATTCACGCGCAGCGTCAACGCCGACGACGTGAACACATCGCCATCCTTGCCGGCGCTGTGACGGAAGCCGCTGTTGTCGGCGTTCTTGGGCAGAATGCCGAAGCCGGGGCCTTTCAGCACTTCGCCCTTGTCGACGGCGATGGTGACGTGGACCACATTGGGACCATATGCCTCGACGGACACAAAGGCGCCTTCGCGGTCCAAGGTGGCGATCGGGGCGGCGCTAACGGAAACGGCGAAAATCGATGCGAGCGCGGCAAATACCGGCTTGAAGGCAGGTTGTCTCATAGTCCTCTCTGAGTTTGGGGATTTTGCCTGCATTGTGCTTGGTCATTTTCAGTATGGCAATTATGAAAATCACCAAAGGCGCCAACGTTTCTTTATGCTGCGGCGCGCAATCCGGCCTCACCGGCATCGCTTGAACTGCTTAGTGTACTTGCTAACAGTGAAATCGGACTTTCTTGGCTATAGTTGTGACTTCGATCTCGAGCATCAGTGCTCCTGGGGGATTTATGCTGTATTCTGTCAGGCCTGTGAATGCCGACAACGCCGCCCCTTCTTCCAGTCGCGCGTGGCTTGGGACACCCCACGCCAATCACATAGCGCCTGGCCTGGTTTTGCTCGCGGCGCTGATTGCTCTCGGCAATCTGACAGGTTGGGCCAGCAACGCAAGAATTCTGATTTCGGTCAGGCCGGGGTTGCCTTCCATGGTCCCTATCACCGCACTGATGGTTTTGACCACGGCTTACGGGATATGGAAAATCTGTCGCCGACACGTGTCGCTCTCCGGTCTGCCACTCGCCCCAGTACTTGTCATACTCGTCACCGCTGTCATCGAATCGTTCTACTTGCTGGGTTTTGCGCCCTTCCCCTTTCAACTGGCTGCCAGCGGAACCGAGACACCCGTTACTCTGGCGTCACCGATGACTGCCGGCATGTTTTGTGCCCTGGGTAGCGCGGCGTTAATGTTGATGAGCAAACGCCTGACGATACTCGCACAGTGCCTGGCGGTGGTGGTGCTGTTGGTCGCGCTGCTTAACCTCGGCGGGTATCTGCTTCAGGATACTATTTTATTCCAGGTGTTACCGAGCCAGGGTACGTCCATCTTAACTTCGGCGGCGCTGATATTGCTGGCAGCGGCGACGCTGTTCGCGTACCCGCACGCGGGCTTGATGATCGCTATCACCGGGGATTTGCCCGGTGCGCGTATCTCCCGCCACCTTTTGCTCTCAGTGCTGTTGATTCCGATCGCAACGGGCATGGTTGTGGCGGCTGGTTCTCAGTTGTTGTTCTACGATGCCGAAACCATGCTGATTCTCTTTGTCTGGATCGTCATATTGTTGCTCCTGACCGTGGTCTGGCGACTGGCGATGCGACTGGCGGCGTCGGATAAAGAACGCGCGAACGCCCAGGACAATCTGCGGCGAGCACTCAGCGACCTGAAGGCCACGCATGACGAGAAAGATTTGTTCATGGCGACGTTGGCCCATGAACTGAGAAATCCGCTCGTGCCCATCAGTTCCGCGGCAGAATTGCTGAAGCACGGCGGTGCGCGGACAGACGCTGACAGAAAACGCATAGGCGAGGTGATCGCGGCTCAATGCACGAATCTGGTCACCATTGTGAACGATCTGATGGATATGGAGCGATTGAACACGGGCAGGCTGACCTTGAACAAGGCGCCCATCGATGTTCGGACGGTGATTTATACCGCAGTCGAACAAGATGCACCGCTGTTAGCAAGGAAGCAGCACCAATACCATGTCGACCTCCCCATCACACCGGCCTGCGTATGCGGCGACGTCCTGTTGTACGCCAACGGTCACTTCATCCAGTGCCTGGAGGGTCCCGACGCGTCCTTGCGTGCCGTTTTTGCGTCGATCTTGGCCGATGTGCGTCACCGGGACATTTACACTTTGGTCGATAAAGCGATCGAGCAGCGTGACTTCGCCGGTTGGACAATGGGATATGCGCCACTTGAGGCGAAAAATTTCAGCCGATTATTGACGGCGACCTGGCCGCTGCGAGATGGCGATACGAATCCCGCCGGCAGATCAAAAGGAAAGCAGCTGCTTCAGGTAGTGTGGGAGCAAATTGCCTCGAGCGGCGACGAGCGGTGGCGACCGCGGCCCCCTTGCGGATACACTGCCGAGCCCCCCCCCCCAAAAAAAAACGGCCCCTGAGAGGCCGCAAAGCAGAGTGTTTCAACAACCGGAGACTTCAAACACGACAAATCTTACCTTTCGGAAATTACAACCGTATGACATCACGGTGATGCAACGAACAGAACAAAATTCACTCCAGCTCTAGGATAGGGAATCCCGACCACGAAACAGGAGCCCGGTTTGAATTACCAACGCTATCTGGCCCCCTTTGCCAATCTGGACGGTGAAACGCTGATACTCGCCGCAGTCACCACCGTCGTCACCTTCCTCGTCATCCATCTGCTGCTGCGCCTGCTGCGGCGTCGTCTGTGCAAGCACGAAGAGACCGGCCGCGCCGGCCATCCCGTGTTTGAACTGCTCAAAGCCGCGCTCAACCGTACCAGCACCCTGGCGGTGCTGCTCATCGCTGTCATGACCGGCCTGAATACGCTCGACCTGCCGCCGCTGTGGGAAGAACGCCTCAAGCATTTGTGGTTCATCGTGCTGGGCTTCCAGCTGGTGCTGTATCTGGACCGCGCCGTCTCGCTGGGCGCGCGGCGCTATTTCCGCAATCACGCGGAAAACGAGGACTCGCCCACCACCGTCGCCAACACGCTGATGGTGTGGGCACTGAAAACCACGCTGTGGGTGATCTTCCTGCTGGCGGCGCTCGACAACCTGGGTATCAACGTCTCGGCGCTGGTGGCCAGCCTGGGCATCGGCGGTATCGCGGTGGCGCTGGCGGTGCAAAATGTGCTCGGCGACCTGTTTGCCTCGCTGTCGATCGCGGTCGACAAGCCGTTCGAGGTGGGCGATGCGATCGCCATCACCAATGTCTCCGGCACGGTCGAGCATGTAGGACTGAAGACTACGCGCATCCGCGCCGACAGCGGCGAACAGATCGTGATCGGCAACGCCGAACTGCTGAAGAACACCGTGCGCAATTACAAGCGCATGCAGACGCGCCGCGTGCAGTTCTCGCTGCGCATCAATCCCGCCACGCCGGCCGCGCAGGCGGCCAAGGTGCCCGATGCACTGAAGGCGATCGTCGAGCGTCAGCCCGACGTGCGCGCCGACCGCGTGCATCTGAAATCGGTGACGCAGGACGCGCTCGAATACGAGCTGGTGTTCTACGTGCTGAATTCCTCGTATCTCAACTATATGAACGCGCAGCAGGCCATCCTGCTGGGCGCGCTGGAAGCGTTCGCCGAGCTCGGCGTGGACGCCAACGCCGCCACCCGCCGCCTGATCTTCGAACAGGGCGCGGAAGCCGCCAACGAGCAGGTACTGCCGCAGCCGGAAGCGCGGTCGCGCGCGCACTGATATTGTCGGCTTTCTCTTACATGCACACAGGAGAGTTACCGATGTGACGGGTTGGAATGCACAGAGATAATGCAGCCATGCACTGCCGTAGTGCGTCCAACCTGAATAATGAGAATCGACATGACCACGCTCGCGCAAGCTTACGATGCCTGCCCGGCGGCCGCCGACAGCGGCACCGCCACCACCACCACCGCCAAAGCGGTTTATCTCTCCCTGAACAACGGTCCGGCCGACGCGGCGCACAACGCCACCGCCTGCCAGTGGCTGGAGCAGCGCCTGCATGAGGCGCGCGCTTTGAATGACGATCTGCCGGCCGATCTCGAGCAGCTGGAAGACTGGATCGCGCGCCGCTCGGTGCAGGTCGGCGGCGAATACCGCCGCTACCTGCAAGCGCGCCACGACGGCGCGCCGCGCCGCTATTTCAGCGGCAAGGGCCACGCGCTGTACTTCCTGCAGCACGCCGCGCCCACCAAGCTGGTGGACGGCTCCTGGCTGTACGGCCTGCTGCCGCGCTGGGACGACGCCGATTTCCGCCCGCTGATCGACACCTATCTGGAAGAATTGGGCGACGGCGTGGCGGAAAAAAACCACGTGGTGCTGTATAAAAAGCTATTGGCCAGCCACCGCTGCGAGCAGTGGCAGGATGCGCCGGACGAGCATTTCATCCAGGGCGCGATCCAGCTGGCCCTGGCCTACAACGCCGAACACTATCTGCCTGAGATCGTCGGCTACAACCTGGGCTACGAGCAGCTGCCGCTGCACCTGCTGATCACCGCCTACGAGCTCAATGAGCTGAGCATCGACCCGTATTACTTCACGCTGCACGTCACCGTCGACAATGGCGGCACCGGCCACGCGCGCATGGCGGTGCAGGCGCTGCGCCAGCTGATGGCGCGCTGCGGCGATCCGGCCGCCTTCCTGCGCCGTGTGCACGACGGCTATCGCCTCAACGATCTGGGCGCCGGTACCACGGCGGTGATCGCCGGCTTCGACCTGCAGGCGGAACTGGTGCGCATCCTGGCCGCCAAGGCCGTGGTAGGTCAGAACATGCACTCCGATTACTGCCGCGTCGGCGGCCGCAGCATCAACGACTGGCTGGCCGACCCGCAGCAGATTCCCGCCATGCTGGCGGCGCTGGAAAGCGCCGGCTGGATACAGCGCGGCCAGCCGGCAGAGAACAGCCGCTTCTGGCGCCTGATCCAGAGCGAGCGCGCCGAGATGTTCGGCGTGTTCAACGCCTACGAGCAGCAGATCCTCGGCGACTGGATCGCCAGCGCGCCCGGCCAGGAAACCGTGCCGGCGCCGCGCACGCCGAGCTGGCGCGCGCGCCAGCGCACGCTGGACACGCTGGGACTGCACCACACCCCGCGCAACGGCCCGCCGCGCGGCGTGATCCGCCATCATCCGGCCACCGCCGCCGCCAACGAACAGATGGACAGCAGCAGCGCCGAGCTGCGCCAGCTGGAGATGCAGGTCGCGGCGCTGGGCAGCAAGCAGGCGGCGATGGACCTGCTGCTGTCGCTGATGTCGCCCGCACGTCACCACAGCGCCAGCGGCCTGATGGCCACCCGTTTGTTCCGCCAGCTGATGAATTGAGGCGCCGATGGGAACCCTGATGATCATCGGCGGCGCCGAGGACCGCACCGATAACATGGAAGTCCTCAAACGTTTCATCGCGCTGTCAGGCGGCCGCGATCAGCCGCTGGTCGTGATCACCGCCGCCAGCACCGTGCCGGAAAAGGTCTGGCCGATGTATGAAGGCGCGTTCGGCGCGCTAGAAGCGCAGCAGGTGCGCCACTTGCAGATCGCCGAGCGCGAGGCGGCGGAAGACCCGGCGCTGGCCGACGCCATCCTCAGCGCCAAGGGCATCTTCGTCACCGGCGGCGACCAGAAGCGGCTGATGGCCATCGTCGGCGGCACCCGCGCCGGCCACGCGCTGCGCGAGGCGTGGCAGGAACGGGGCGCCTGCCTGGCCGGCACCAGCGCCGGCGCCTCGTTCGTCTGCACCCACATGATGGCCGAGGGCCGCGCCGAGCTGGCGCCGGAAAAAGGCGCCGCCAAGCTGGCACCCGGCATGGGCTTCGTGCCGCGGGTGGTGATCGACCAGCACTTTTCGCAGCGGCACCGCATCAACCGGCTGCTCAGCGTGGTGGCGCAAAGCCCGTTCCTGCTGGGCGCCGGCATCGACGAGAACACCGCATTGATCGTGCACGGCGACGCCGGCCTGGAAGTGGCCGGCGAAGGCTGCGTCACCGTGGTGGATTGCCGCGACGCGCATACCAACATCATCGACATCGCACCGGGCAGCGTACCGGAAATGGTGGACGTGCGCCTGCACCTGCTGCCGGCCGGTTCCGCCTTCCGCGCCGACGCCGCCAGCGGCGCCAATGCCGGCCAGTTGCCGGCCGACGCCAAGGCGGCGCCGCAGCCACTGAATGACTTTATCCGCTATCTGACCAAGGATCACTGAAACATGAACATCGTAGAACAACGCGTCCTGCGCGGACCGAATCTGTACTCGTCCCAACCTTGCCTGCTGACCGTGATCGACCTGGGCGAACTGCGCGAGGTGAGCACCAGCGCCGTCGATGGCCTGAACGACCGTCTGCTGTCGCTGCTGCCGTCGCTGTACGACCACCGCTGCTCGGTGGGCAAGTACGCCGGCTTCGTGCAGGCGCTGAAGGAAGGCACCAATCTGGCCCACCTGGTCGAGCACATGGCGATCGCGCTACAGTGCGCCGCCGGCACCTCGGTCAGCGTCGGCCGCACCCACGAGGTGGCAAACGCGCCGGGCCGCTACCGCGTGGTCTGCGGCTACGAGCTGGAGGACGTCGGCGTGGACGCGGTCGAACTGGCGGTGCAGCTGGCGCGCGGCCTGGCGGCGCGCGACGCCGACGTCGAGCAGCGGCTGATGGACGGCCTGGCCAGCCTGCGCGAACTGGCCGAGCGCCAGGCCATCGGCACCAGCAGCGGCGCCATCGTGCGCGCCGCCAAGCGCCAGGGCATTCCGGTCACGCGCCTGACGCCGGAAGCGAACATGTTCCTGCTGGGCTGGGGCGCGCAGCAAAAGCGGCTGCAGGCCACCATCACCGGCGACACCGGCCATATCGCAGTCGGCATCGCGAGCGACAAGCAGCTGACCAAACTGCTGCTGCGCGAGGCCGGCGTGCCGGTGCCGGAAGGCGCGACCGTGCGCAGCGTCTCTCAGGCGCAGCGCGCGGCGCGCCAGCTGGGCGGCCTGGTCACCCTGAAACCGCTGGACGGCAACCACGGGCGCGGCGTCACTACCCGCTGCGGCACGCCGGAGGAAGTGGAAACCGCCTTCAACCGCGCGCGCGAACATGGCCGCACCATCATCGTCGAGCGCTACATCAGGGGCGACGACTACCGCATCCTGGTGGCCGGCGAACGGGTGGTGGCCGCCGCGCTGCGCCGTCCGCCGATGGTCACCGGCGACGGCGAATCCACCATCCGCCAGCTGGTCGAGCAGGAAAACCGCAATCCGGCGCGCGGCGAGGGCCACACCAACATCCTGACGCGCATTCCGCTCGATGGCCTGGCCGAAACCGCGCTGGCCGAGCAGGGTCTGAACTTCGACAGCATTCCCGCGTCGCAGCAGCGCGTGCGCCTGCGCGGCAACGCCAATCTGTCCAGCGGCGGTACGGCGGAAGACGTGACCGACCGCCTGCCGCCATCGACGCTGGCGATGTGCGTGCGCGCCGTGCGCAAGATCGGCCTTGACGTGGCCGGCATCGACCTGGTGTGCGAAGACATCTCGGTGCCGCTGGACGGCCGCAATGGCGCGGTCATCGAAATCAACGCGGCGCCGGGCATCCGCATGCATGAATACCCGAGCGCCGGCACGCCGCGCGACGCCGGCGCCGCCATCGTCGAATCGATGTTCGGCGACAGCGACGGCCGCATCCCGGTCGTCGCCGTCACCGGCACCAACGGCAAGACCACCACCACGCTGATGCTGGACCACACCCTGCGCCGCGCCGGCATCAGCACCGGCTGCACCACCACGGAAGGCGTCAGCATCAACGGCCAGAGCGTGATGGAAGGCGATTGCAGCGGCTACTGGTCGGCGCGCACCGTGCTGTCCGCGCCGGAAGTCGAATTCGCGGTGCTGGAGACGGCGCGCGGCGGCATCCTGAAACGCGGGCTGGCCTTCGACCGTTGCGACGTCGCCGTGGTGCTGAACATCAGTGACGACCATCTGGGCATGGAGGGCGTGGAATCGCTGGACGACCTGGCGCGCGTCAAGGGCGTGGTGGCGGAAAACGCCCGCATGGTGGTGCTGAACGCGGAGGATGAGCGCTGCGTGGCCATGGGCGCGCGTCTGGCCGGGCAGGCCGAAATCATCTACTTCAGCTGCGACGCCGCACACCCGGTATTGCGTCAGCACCTGGCGCGCGGTGGCCGCGCCGCCTGGCTGCAGGACGACACCCTGATGCTGGACGACGGCAAGGGCGCGCAACGCCTGATCGACGCCGCCGACATGCCGTCCACGCTGGGCGGCTGCGCGCGCCACAACATCGCCAACGGCCTGGCCTGCGCCGCCGCGCTGATGGCCAGCCGCCTGAGCGTGGCCATGATCGCCGATGGCCTGGGCAGCTTCGTCTCGGACGGCCGCCGCAACCCGATGCGCACCAACGTGTATGAAGTGGGCGGCGTGCAGGTGATCGCCGACTACGCGCACAATCCGGCCGCCTTCGCGGCGCTGGTGGCCACCGCGCGCGCCATGACCGCCGGCCGCACCGTGGCGGTGGTGACCGCGCCCGGCGACCGCCGCGACCACCATTTCGAGCAGGCCGGCCGCATCTGCGCCGAGGGCTTCGACACCGTGGTGTTCTACGAATGGGCCAACGAACACCGTGGCCGCCAGCGCGGCGAGCGTGCGCGCATCATGCACGACGCGGCGCACCAGGTGCTGGCCGAGCGCGGATCGGCCGCGCAGGCGTTCGTCGAAGCCGATCCGGCGGAAGCGCTGCGCCGCGGCCTGGCGGCCTGCCGTCCCGGCGATGTGCTGGTGTACTGCTGCGGCACCTCGGTGGCGGAACTGGTCGAGGCGCTGCGCCCGGTCGATCCCGCCAGCGCCGAACGTATCGGCGAGATGCTGGTATGAACGCGGCGATCGTGGTGCACGGCGGCGCCGGCGCCAGCGGGCAGCACCAGGACGGCTGCGTGAAGGCGGCGCAGGCCGGCGAGGTGCTGCTGCGCGGCGGTGCCGGCGCGCTGGAGGCGGCCGTGGCGGCGGTGGTGATGCTGGAGGACGACGGCCGTTTCAACGCCGGTTCCGGCTCCCGGCTGAAACTGGACGGCGTCACCATCGAAATGGACGCCTCGGTGATGGATTGCGGCGGCCGTCTCGGCGCCGTGGCCGGGCTGCAGAAGACCCGCAACCCAGTGCTGGTGGCGCGCGCGGTGGCCGACACGCCGCATCATCTGCTGTGCGGCGAAGGCGCGCTGCGCCTTGCCCGCCATCTGGGCTATCCGGCCCACTATCAGGTCAGTCCGCAACAGCGCAACCAATATCGTGAAATGATCGACAAGCTGCGCCAGGGCGGCGCCGCGCTACCCGGCGTCGCCAGCGCCGACTTCATCGATTACTGGAACTATGTCTCGCCGGCCGCCTTGCGCATGCCGGACGCCTGCGACACGGTGGGCGCGGTGGTGCGCGACGATCAGGGCCGCTTCGCGGTGGCCGCCTCCACCGGCGGCGCCGCGCCGTCGCTGCTGGGACGCGTGGGCGACACGCCCATCGTCGGCAGCGGCTATTACGCCGGCCCGCATGGCGCGGTGGCGGCCACCGGCATCGGCGAACATATCATGCGCCACATGCTGGCGCGCGAGGTGTATCAATGGCTGGCCGACGGCATGCCGCTGCAGGATGCCTTGCAGCGCGCGGTGGACATGTTTGACCCGGCGGTCGATCTCGGGATCATCGCGGTCTCCGCCACCGAGGCCGGCAGCGGCAGCAACCGCGAAATGCCCAGCTGCGCGCTCGGCGCCTAGCCGCGCGCGTTCATGCGGCCTGCGCCTCGATGGCGTGGGCGGCGTCGGCATCGACCGCGCGCAGCGCGTCGACCAGGGTGGTGATCGAGGTCCCGCAGGAAAACATCATGACGTCGCCAGGCGCGCACTGGCCGTAGGCGCGCTGCAGCGCTTCGGCGGCATTGCCGAAGGTCTCCACCGGGTGCGCGCTGCCGGCATGGCGCGCGCCGGCGCTGATCAGTTGCGCCGCCTCGCCATGCGGCCGGCCGCGGCTGGCGGACTCGTAGACGAACAGACGGTCGAAGGCGGCGGCGCAACTCGCGCCGATGCGCAGCAGGTCGTCGTCGCGGCGGTCGCCGGGTGAGCTGACCACGGCCAGCACCTTGCCGTCGCCCATGCCGCGCGTCAGCGCGCCAAGCGCCGCGTAGGCCGCCGAGTTGTGCGCGTAATCGAGCACGATGCGCACCCGGCCAAGGTCGAAGATATTGGTCCGCAGCGGATTGGTCACGACGTCCGAGACGAAGGTGGCCAGGCCGGCGGCGATCTGCTCCGCTGTCAGGCCGGCCGCATGCAGCGCCGCCGTCGCGGCCAGGCTGTTGGCGATGTTGTAGCGCGCCAGACCGCGCACGGTCGCCGGAATATCGGCCACGGCGATCACTCGCCGGACGCCGTCGCCGTCGCCGTCGGCCAGCATGATGGTTTCGTCTTCCAGCCAGACGGCGCAGCCGCCCCGCTGCCGATGCGCCTTCAACACCGTGCTGTCGGCATGCATGGAAAAGAAGATGGCACGGGTGCCCTGCGTCAGGGTGGCGGCGACGCAATGTGCGTCGTCGGCGTTCAGCACCGCGTTGGCGGCGTTGCGCACCACCAGCGATTTGACGCGCGCCAGATCTTCCACCGTCTCGACGCCGTCCAGTCCCAGGTGATCGTCCGACACGTTGAGCAGCACGCCGACCGTGCAGCGGTCGTACGCCAGTCCGCGCTTCAGGATGCCGCCGCGCGCGGTCTCCAGCACCGCGCAATCGACCTGGGGTGCGGTCAGCACCGCGCGGTGCGACCAGTAGCCGGTGCAATCGCCCTGCGCGATCCGGCGGCCATCCAGGAACACGCCCTGCGTGGTGGTATGACCGGTGCGCAGGCCCGCATGACGGGTGGCGTGCGCGATCATCAGCGTGGTGGTGGTCTTGCCGTTGGTGCCGGTGACGGCGATCACCGGAATGCGGCCTTGCAGCGGGTCGTTCCGCAGTTGCGCCAGCCGGTGCGGCTGCGCGTGGCTGCGGTCCAGGTGGGCGCCGCTGGCAGCGACGCTTGCGTCACCGGTCGCGCGCCCCCCTTCCCGTTCGGCACCGGCGGCGCCCGAGGCTTCCACGGAAGCGACCATCCAGCCATGTTTTCCGCCCAGCGCAACGCCGATCTCGGCGTCCCGCAAGCCGATCTTCGCGGCGGCCAGCCCGGATAATTCGCGCACCGCCGCCACCTCGTGCGTCGCATGGCCGTCGCGCACGCTGGCGCTGGTGTCGGCCGGCCCTTCCGCCGTATCGATCAGCGCCTCGAACAACAGCGCGCGCGTCAGCTGCCGGCTTTGCAGCACGCTGGCGGTGAGCAGGCGATCGCCATCCGCCGCGCCGTCCAGGAAGCGCCACTGGCGGCTACCCCAGCCCACCGTCAGCAGGTGCGCATGCTCACTGACGCGCAGCACCGGATAACCCAGGCGGTGCGCCTCGTCCGCCACTTCCCGCATGGCGGGCGGCAGTTCCAGGCCCGCCGTCAGATCGCGCAAGGCATGCAGCGCCGGCGCCGTATCGAAAGCCTCGCCGTGAAGCAGTCCATCGACCAGCGTCACCGCGGCACGCAAGGCGGCCTGCCCGAGGTGTTCCAGCGTATAGCCCACCACCACGCGCCGCTGCGCCGGTTTGCCGCCGACCGTCTCGGCGTGCGCAAACGCCGGGTCATGGCCACATGCGCGCTGCAGATGCAGCGTCAGCGCCGCGAC
Source organism: Duganella callida (assembly GCF_004614165.1). GTDB lineage: Bacteria > Pseudomonadota > Gammaproteobacteria > Burkholderiales > Burkholderiaceae_D > Rugamonas > Rugamonas callida. Next base: position 18,856 of record NZ_SPVG01000011.1, read on the forward strand.
CAGCGCGGCCGCGTCACCCGTCGTGCGCAGATCCGCCGGCAGCCGGGCCATCGCCTGCGGATCGAGTTCCGCCGTCGTATCGAGTTCAAGCAGGGCCGCGAGGCAAGGCCGGGAGAAATACATGTTAGCGCCGCGCAGCAGGCGCTGTTGAAGGATCTTCATGGTTTCAGTTTTTCGTCTTCCGCCTGCGCTTCTTCCATCGCGGCGGGTTCAAGTTCTTCGGCCGAGCGGTTCAGATGGACGAACACGCCCCATGCCGCCAGCAGCACGCCGATACCGGCCACCAGCGCCGCCACATACAGCAATTCGCTGGCGTCGTCATGCACCGCGCGGAACGTCGCCACCAGCCCTTCGATCGCCAGCGCCACCACCACCACCACGAAAAAGCGCGACAGGAAGCGCCGCACGCGGGTGGGCGCGCTGATGTCGGCATCGCGCACCACTTCCTCTTCGATGATGGTCTCGGCGATCTGCAGCGCCACCACGGCGGCGGCAAGGATGCCGATCGCTTCGATCACTTCCTGCGCCGCCGACAATCCGGTATCGGCCTGCACCGCGTGCCAGCCCAGATACGCGCCGACGGCGATCAGAAACAGCGCGCCCGCCGTGAACAGCAGCGCAATCGTGGCGTGCACCACGCCAAAAGCCAGCATCAGGTGTTTCATATCATGAGATTCCCAGGTTGAGGGCCCATTGTATGGCGCGTCGTGGCCGCGCATTGTGCGCCACCGAACATTGGATGTTCATATAATCGCCGCCATCACCACGACAGGAAGAGAGAAACCGTCATGCGTACTGCCGCCCTGCTGTTTTGCGCCGCCGTGGCATCCGCCGCCCACGCCGCTATGCCTGCCCAGGACACCGTCAAGGGCGCCCAGGATCATCCGCTGCTGTCACGCTTCAGCGGCGCCAGATTGGTGGGCTACGGGGTCAAGGAGTTCGACGAAGTGACCCTGGTGGCCGGTAAGCTGGTCAGCAAAAACGGCCGCACCGACTTCGAAAACAAGCTGCCGCTGGAAGGCAAATACACACGGATCGCCTACAACTATCCCCAGGAGCGTTCGGCGCTGGAAGTGATGCGCAACTACCAGGCGGCGCTGGACAAGGCGGGATTCAAAACCCTGTTTGCCTGCGCCAAGGAGAATTGCGGCGAAAGCTTCGGCTCGCACTGGCTCGACAAGGAAGTCGGCGACAACTTCATCAAAGGCGGCAGCGAGTATTGGGAACCTTTCAACTACGGCCGCAACGACGAGCGCTATCTGCTGGCCAAGGGCACCACCACCGGCGGCGCACCGGTGCACGTGGCGGTGTACTCGGTGGCGCCGGTGCAGGGCAAGAACGGCGGCATCTATGTGCAGATCGTCGAGGCCAAGGCGATGGAGGGTGACAAGGTCAGTGCCAACCTGAATGCGGCCGACATGGCCAAGGGCATCGCCGCCGAGGGCAAGGTGGCGGTGTACGGCGTGTTCTTCGACACCGACAAGAGCGAGGTCAAGCCGGAATCCAGACCGGCCCTGGGCGAGATGGCGAAGCTGCTGCAGCAAAACCCGCAGCTCAAGGTCTACATCGTCGGCCACACCGACAACCAGGGCGCGCTGGCGCACAACCTGGAACTGTCGCAGAAGCGCGCGGAAGCGGTGGTCAAGGCGCTCACCGCCGACTTCAAGGTCGACGGCAAGCGCCTCGCCGCCAAGGGCGTGGCCTCGTACGCGCCGCTGGCGTCCAACGATGCCGAAGCGGGCCGCGAGAAGAACCGCCGCGTGGAGCTGGTCAAGCAGTAGTGTGGAACCAGCTGACCAGCACCGAGATGGTCAGCACCGACAGCACCGTCGACACCAGGATGCTGCCAGCCACGCCGCCCGCTTCGCGCTGGTACATATTCGCCAGCATGAACGGGCCGGTGCCGGTCGGCAGTGCCGCCAGCACCACCGCCATGCCGGTCAACGGCGCCGGCAGGTGAAACACCCACGCGGCCAGCGCCCAGGTCAGCAGCGGCTGGCCGATCAGCTTGAGCGCCACCTGCACGCTCAGGGCGGGCAGCTGCGGCCGTCCGCGCTGCCCGGCGATGAACAGGCCCAGCGACACCAGCGCGCACGGGCTGGCCGCCTGCGCCAGCAAGGTCAGGAAACGGTCCGCGCCCGCCGGCAGCGGCGGCGCCAGGCCCGCATACAGCGCCCCCAGCGCGGGCGCCAGCAGCATGGGATTCTGCAGCAGCGACCAGCCCACCTTGGCGATGATGCGGGCCGCACTGCCGCCCTGGCTGACGCCCAGCTCCACCACCGTGACCGCCACGCCGAACAGCACGCACACGGTCAGGATGGCGGTGATGGTCACCGGCGTCATGCTCGACGGCCCGAATGCCGCCAGGCACAGGGGAAAGCCGATGAACCCCACATTGGCGTAGGCCGCGTTCAATCCTTCCAGGCTGGCGTCGGCCAGCGCGCCGCCGCGCACGCGCCGCACCGCCACCGTCAGCACATAGATCGCCGCGCTGGCCAGGCCGAAGGCGGCGATGAAGCCCGGCTGGTCCAGCTGCTTCCAGCTGGACTTGGCCATGATCTGGAACAGCAGCGCCGGCATGCCCAGGTAGACCACGAAGCGATTCAGCTCGAACGCGCCGTGTTCGCCCATCCAGTCGCGCTGGCGCGCCAGCCAGCCCACGCCGATCAGCGCGAAGATGGGCAGGACGATGGAAAACAGGACCGACACTTCAGCCTTTCCAGCCCTGCAGGAAGTCCAGCAGCGCGGCGTTGACGCGCTCCGGCTGCTCCTCCTGCGGCAGGTGACCGGCCTGCGGAATCGGCGCGGTGCGCAGGTCGCTGGCCATCTCGGCCCAGATCTTCGCCATATCGAACATCTTGCCGACGGCGTGGAAATCCTCACCCCACAGCGCCAGCGTCGGACAGGCGATCCTGACGTCCGCATCGACCTGGTCCTGCGCCACGTCTTCGCCGATGGCGCGGTAATCCGACATGGCGCCGCGCAGCGCGCCGGGACGGCGGTAGGCTTCCACATAGGTGTCGAACGCCTTGCCGTCGATCGCCAGCGGGTTGTAGCACCAGTCGGAGAACAGATGGCGCAGCCATAAATCCTCGCGGCCGGCGATCAGCGCCTCCGGCAGATCCGGCACCTGGTTGAAGATGAAGAACCAGTAGGACTTGGCCACCGCCGGACTGAATTCGCGCGCGACGATACGGGTCGGCACATTGTCCATCACCACCAGCCGGTCCACCGCCTCCGGATGATCCTTGGCGAAGCGCGTGGCCACGCGCGCGCCGCGGTCGTGGCCCACAAGGGCGATCTTCGGAATGTCCAGCGCGCGCATCAGCTCACGCAGGTCCAGCGCCATGTTGCGCTTGTCGTAGCCGCCGGCCGGTTTGTCGGTCTCGCCGTAGCCGCGCAGGTCGGGCGCGATCACGCGGTAGTGCTTGGCCAGTTCCGGGATCTGGAAGCGCCAGGCGAAATTCGTTTCGGGGAAACCGTGCAGCAGCACGACCGGCGCGCCCGCGCCGGCCTCCAGGTAGTGCTGGCGGATGCCGTTGGCTTGCACGGTGTGGTGTTTGATATCGATGCTCATGGCGTTCCTTGAATGGTGTGTAACGACGCGATTTAATCAAAATCGTTTTGCCCGCAACACTGCATTTGGATCAGTTTCGCGTTTGATCGCACGCCCCTACACTGCCGCCATTAAGCGATTTCCAGGGCAGGAAAATCTGATGAAAGAAAACTCTCCCATTTTGCAGAACCCCAGCGACTATAAGGAGGAATCCCGAGTGGCCCCGTTGAAGCGGCGCGATTTCCTGCGCGGCGCAGCGGGTGCCGCTCTGGCCTCCAAGATGGCCCCTTCCAGCGCCGGCGCGGCGCCGCGGGAGAGCTATCAGCCGACCTATTTCACCGCCGCCGAGTGGGCCTTCATCAACGCCGCGGTGGACCGGTTGATCCCGCAGGACGGCAACGGTCCAGGCGGCGTGGAGGCCGGCGTGCCGGTGTTCCTCGACCGGCAGATGCAGCTGCCTTACGGCCACGGCGCGTACTGGTACATGCAGGGACCGTTTCATCCGGAAGCGCCACCGACGCTGGGCTACCAGCTGCGCCAGACACCGCGCGAGCTGTACCGCGCCGGCATCGCCCTGCTCGACCGCACGGCCGCCGCCACACACGGCAAGCCGTTCGCGCAGCTCGATGCGGGCCGGCGCGATGCGCTGCTCTCGCAGGCCGAACAGGGCATGTTGCCGGCCGACGCCGTGATGGGCGCGGCCTTCTTCGCACTGCTGCTGCGGAATACGCGTGAAGGGTATTTCGCCGACCCGGTCTACGGCGGCAACCGCAACATGGCGGCGTGGAAGATGGTCGGTTTTCCCGGCGCACGCGCCGACTTCACCGACTGGATCGATCAGCAGGGACGCCCGTATCCCTACGGCCCGGTATCCATCAACGGCCAGCGGGGTGAGCATGGGATCTGCAAACGCAGCTGTCGACGCAGTCATCATCGGCTATGGCTGGACCGGCGCCATCATGGCCAAGGAACTGACCGACGCCGGCTTGTCCGTGCTGGTGCTCGAGCGCGGTCCGGCACGCGACACCTCGCCCGATTTCGAATTCCCGCGCATCGCCGACGAACTCAAATACGCCGTGCGCGGCGACCTGTGGCAGCCGCTGGCCGGCGAAACCGTCACCGTGCGCCACCGGCCCGGCGACACCGCCGTACCGTATCGGCAGTACGGTTCCTTCATCCTCGGTAACGGCACCGGCGGCGCCGGCGCGCACTGGAACGGCCAGCAGTGGCGCGCCTCGCCCAACGACCTGCGCATCCGCAGCGTGTACGAAGAACGCTACGGCAAAAAGTTCATCCCGTCCGACATGACGATACAGGACTACGGCATCAGCTTCGAGGAACTGGAGCCGTGGTTCGACCACTTCGAAAAAGTCACCGGCGTGGCCGGCACCGCCGGCAATGTGCGCGGCCGGCTGCAGGATGGCGGCAATCCTTACGAGGGCGCACGCAGCAATCCGTATCCGCAGCAGCCGCTGCCGCCCATCCTCAGTTCCCAGCTGTTCGCCAACGCCGCGCGCGAACTAGGCTACAAGCCGTTCCCGGTGCCGGCCGCGAACAGCACCGCCGCCTACACCAATCCCTACGGCGTGCGCATGGGGCCGTGCAACCTGTGCGGCTACTGCGAGGGCTTCGGCTGCTTCCTGTATTCCAAGGCGGCGCCGCAGACCACCATCATCCCCATCCTCAAGGGCCGCCGCAACCTCGAGGTGCGCCACAACGCCTACGTCACGCGCATCCTGCTGGACAGCAGCGGCAAGCTGGCCACCGGCGTGCGCTACATCGACGCCAACGGCAAACAGGTCGACCAGCCGGCCGCGATGGTGGTGCTGGCCAGCTTCCAGCTGAATAACGTGCGCATGCTGCTGTTGTCCGGCATCGGCAAGCCTTACGACCCGCTCACCGGCAAGGGCGTGGTGGGCAGGAACTACGCGTATCAGATGGTCAGCAGCACCACAGCCTACTTCGACGAGAGCGTGCAGATGAACCCCTTCATCGGCGCCGGCGCGGCCGGTCAGCAGGCCGTCGACGAACACAACGCCGACCATTTCGACCACGGCAAGCTCGGTTTCGTCGGCGGCGCCATGATCTTTGCCGGCGCCACCGGCGGCCGTCCCATCGTGCAGATGCCGCTGCCGCCGGACGCGCCGCGCTGGGGCAGCGGCTGGAAAAGCGCCGTGCGCAAGCACTATGCGCACAGCAGCTCCGTCGCCACCATGGGATCGGTAATGTCCTACCGCGACCGCTACCTGGACCTCGACCCGACCTACCGGGACGCCCACGGCCTGCCGCTGCTGCGCATGACCTTCGACTGGCATCCCAACGAATACAAGATGACAGCCTACACCTCGGCGCGCGCGGCGGAGATCGTGCGGGCGATGAAGCCGCAGCGCATGGCGCAGCATGTGCTCAAGCCGGGCGACAGCTACGACGTCCGGGTCTACCAGTCCACCCACAACACCGGCGGCGCCATCATCGGCACCAATCCGTCCAACAGTGTGCTGAACCGCTATTCGCAGTGCTGGGACGTGCCCAATGTGTTCGTGTTCGGCGCCTCGTCCTTCCCGCAGAACATCGGCTACAACCCGACCGGCCTGGTGGCGGCGCTGACCTACTTCGCGGCGGCCAAAATCCGCTCCACTTATCTGAAAACCGGCGGCTTACTGGTGCAGGCATGAACAAGCGAACACTCATCATCGGCATCGGCGCGGCAGTGGCGATCGGCCTGCTGACGCTGATCAGCGCCACCCGCTGGTCCGACGCCAGGGCCGGCGGCGACAGCCCGCCGCAGACGTATGCCGCCACCAGCGAGGCCATCGCGCGCGGCGCCTACCTGGCGCGCATCGGCGATTGCGCCGCCTGCCACAGCGTGGAGGGCCAGCCGCCCTATTCCGGCGGCCTGCGCATGGCGACGCCGATCGGCGCCATCTACACCAGCAACATCACGCCCGACCGCCAGCACGGGATCGGTAAATACACGCTGGCGGACTTCGACCGCGCCCTGCGCTACGGCGTCGCCGCCGGCCATACGCTGTATCCGGCGATGCCGTACAGCGCATATTTCGTCACCACGCCCGACGACGTGGCGGCGCTGTATGCCTATTTCATGCACGAGGTGCAGCCCGCGCCCACGCCGCGGCGTGTCAACGAGATTCCCTTCCCGCTGTCGATGCGCTGGCCGCTGACCATCTGGCGCTGGGCCTTTGCGCCCGCGCCCCGGCCGTTCCAGCGGCAGGAAGGCGACGCCGTACTGCGGCGCGGCGCCTACATCGTCGAAGGACTCGGGCATTGCGGCGACTGCCACACGCCGCGCGGCCCCGGCCTGCAGGTGAAGGCGCTGAACGCCGCCGCCGGCCCGGCTTACCTGGCCGGCGCCATGATCGACGGCTGGCACGCGCCCAGCCTGCGCAACGGCGGCAGCGGCAGCATCGGCGGCTGGAGCGAGCAGGATATCGCCCAGTTCCTGCGCACCGGCAGCAACCGCCACGGCCTGGCGTTCGCGTCGATGAACGAAGTGATCGCCAACAGCACCCAATTCCTGAGCGAGGAAGATGCCACCGCCGTGGCGCGCTTCCTGAAGACGCTCAAGGATGACGGACCACAGGAGCGCTACGCCTACGACCCGGCCGTCGCCCGGTCGCTGCGCAACGGCGATGCCGGCCATCGCGGCGCACAGCTATATCTGGACAACTGCGCCGCCTGCCACCGCCCCGATGGCAAGGGCTACGAGGGCGTGTTCCCGGCGCTGGCCGGCAATCCTGCCGTGGCGGGCGGGCCGGCCGATTCAGTGATACGCATCGTCCTCGAAGGCATGCGCACCGCCCGCACCAGCGCCACGCCGGCGCAGTTCGCCATGCCGGCTTTCGCCTGGCGGCTCAGCGATCAGGACGTCGCCGACGTTACCACCTTTGTACGCGGCAGCTGGGGCAATCAGGCGCCCGCTGTCGATGCGGCGGACGTCAAGCGCATCCGCCACTAACGATTTTTCACCCACCACCATAAGGTACCCACCATGGATAACAACACCATCAACAATGCGCGCCGCTCGGCGCTGGTCGGCAGCGCCGTTGCCACCGCGGCCGCCGTGGCAGCCGCCATGCCGGCC
>NZ_SPVG01000027.1 GCF_004614165.1 Duganella callida
AGGCGCAGCCGGCCTGGCCTCGTCGCCGCGCCCCGCCGACGCGCCCTGCCCGCTGGCGGCGCTGGTCTTTGCCGCCGCCGTTTCTTCGCCTGCCTGCGCCACACCGGCGCACAGCGCCAGCACCAAGGTTGCGCCAAACAACCGCTTCAGATTGCACAACATGTTTTTCCTTTCAGATAGAAGTGGATCGGTCCGAGGTACATACGCTGGCCGCAGCGCTCTGGATGCAGTGAAAACCGTGGATAAATGCCGTTTATGGCCAGCCATACCGATTTTCGATTGGATGATCGCGCGCGCATGCTGCACGATGCGAGCCATGGAAAAGATCACCAGGCAACGCGAACATCTGGCGCAACTGCTGGAGTCGGTAGCCCAGCACAGCGAGCCGGCATTCAACGAGTTGTACCAACTGACCCACGCCTATCTGCACTATGTGGTGCTGAACGTGCTGGGAAACCGCGCACACGCGGATGAAACACTGCAGGAGATTTACGTGGCGGTATGGGCGCAGGCGCACCGCTTCGACCGCACGCGCGGCTGCGCGATGACGTGGCTGATCAGCGTGGCGCGCAACCAGGCGCGCAGCGCCTGGCGCACCGGCCGCCGCGAACGCGACTGCGTCCTGCCGGGACAGGATGTGGTGACACTGGAAGCACTGGCGCATGGCGAGCAAACGCAAGAAGGCGATCCGGTGCAGGACGCCTTCTATGCGAGCGTGCGCAGCCGGCTGCCGGCCGCGATGGCGCAGCTGGTGCCGGCACAGCGCCAGGCCATCATGCTGACGTACGGACACGGCCTGGCGCACGCCGAGCTGGCGCAGCACATGAACGCGCCATTGGGCACGGTGAAAAGCTGGCTGCGGCGCGGCCTGGCGCGGCTCGGCGATTGCCTGCAGCCGGCCGCCGCGCCTTAAGCGCCGCTTATCGCGCCCCGGCGAACAGCGCCTGCACTTCCTGCCGCAACCACTGCAGGCCGGCGTCGTCGTCGCTGCGCGCATGCCAGGCCAGGCACAGGCTGTAGGCGGACAGCGGGAACAGCAGCGGCACGCACTCCACCGCGGCGTGCAGCGACCTGGCCAGCTGCGCCGGCATGGTGCACACCAGGTCGCTGAACATCAACACCTGCGCGACGTAGCTGAAATCGCGCACGGCCACAGCCACCTGGCGCGAGCCGCCCTGACGATACAACTGCTCGTCGATATAGCCGTGCAGCTGGCCATCGCGGGAAATGGTCACATGGTCGAGCTGCTGGCAGTATTCTGTCAGGCCGACCGCGGCCGTGCCGCGTGGATGGCCGCGCCGCTGGACCAGCACATGCTCCGTGCTCAGCAAGGGATGCACGCGCAGGTTGGACGGCAGCAGACACGCCGGGCTGATGCAGACATCCACCTCGCCGCGCTCCAGCTGGCCGGCCACGCGGAGGTAATCGGGTTCCGCCGTGATCAGCTTGAGCGCGCGGTTGCCGGTGGCGCGCAGGCGCGCGATCAGCGCGGGCATCACCATGGCGGCCGCCGCGTTGGCGGCGGCCACCGTAAAGGTGCGCGTGCTGTCCGATGGACGGAAGCTGTCGGCATCGGGCCGGATCGCGGACGACAAGGCGGCCAGCGCCGGCTTGAGGCGGCGATGCAGGTCCAGCGCGAACTGCGACGGCACCAGCCCGCGGCTGTTCTCGGACGGCACCAGCAAGGGATCGTCGAACAGCACGCGCAGCCGCGACAGCTGCGCCGACAGCGCGGGCTGGCTGACGTGCAGCCGCGTGGCCGCGCGCGTCACATTGCATTCCTCCAGCAGCACATCGAGCGACACCAGCAACGGCAGGTCGGCGCCACGCAGCGGCAGCGCGGCGCGCTGCAGGCCGGCGGTAAACAGGTCAAGCGGCTCGGCAACGGTGTTCATCGGACTCAATCATGTATCGAACAGCATTCAAAACGCCGATAATAGCACGCATCCATTTGGCCGGCGTCGACGCATCGGCTTGGTTCACCTGCCGCTTGGGCGGCATCGGCACCGCGCTCCACACGCCGGTGCTGCCCTAGCGGCTTGGAACTGTGCTTTCATCGGATATCCACCTGGTTGAAGTGTGCGGTGCGTCGATTCCAAGCACAAAGTTAAGCAGACGCTGAGCGCGCCTGGCATGCGGCGTTGTATCTGGCACTGCTGGCCGCGGCGATCTGGCCGATCACGGTGTCGATGTCCTCCGCCGTGGTGAGCAGGTTGAGCACGGCCAGTCGGGCCACCACACGCTGGCCCAGCCGGGTGCTGGACAGGAAGGCCACGCCGCCGCTGTTCACGCGCTGCACCAGGCTGTCGGTGGCCAGGTTGGCGTCCGTCACCGAGACGCCGGCGCCCAGGCAGCGAAATACCACAATGGACAGCTGCGGCGCTTCCAGCACCTCGATGCCCGGTATGCCGGACAGGCGCGCGCAGGCATATTCGGCCAGGTCGAGTTTATCGTCGAGCATATCGCGGAACGCCGCCACGCCGTGCACCTGCAGCGGCAGCCACATGCGCAATCCGCGGTTCGGCCGGGTCAGCTCCGGGCTGGTGTCGGCAAAATCGTTCTCGTCCTCGTCGGCCACATCGCGCAGGTAGGCCTTGTCGCTGGCGCTGTGCGCGCGGCGCAGGACGTCGCGCTCGCGCACCAGCAGGCTGCCGGTGCCGAACGGCAGGAACAGCCCCTTGTGCGGATCGAGCACGATGCTGTCGGCCTGGCCGATGCCGCCGAAGCGCGCACGACCGCGTGCAGTCAGCTGGAAGAAACCGCCATACGCCGCATCGACATGGAACCACAGGTCCTGCTCGCGCGCGATGGCGGCAAGCTCATCGAGCGGGTCGATGGCGCCCGTGCTGGTGGTGCCAGCCGTGCCCACCACGCACAGCGGCTGGAGTCCGTTGCTGCGGTCCTCCTGCACGGCCGCCCGCAGCGCCGCCACGTCCATCCGCTGCGCGGCGTCCACCGCGATACTGCGCAGCGCCCCGGGCGGAAAGCCGATGATGCGCGCCGCCTTGGCCACGCAATAATGCGTGTGCGCGGTCAGGTAAATCCTGGCGTTGGCCGGATCGCCCTTCAGCCGCTCCGTCCTGGCGCACAACAGCGCGGACAGGGTCGCCATCGAGCCGCCGGAGGTCAGGATGCCGCCGGCGCCGGCCGGCATGCCCATCACCTCGCACAGCCAGCGCAGCACGTCGCGCTCCAGCGCCACCATGGCCGGGGCGACAAAGCTGACGCCGGTGTAACTGTTCACGACGGACGAGATCAGGTCCGCGACGGCGGACAGCAGCAGGCTGCTGCCCGGAATGAAGCCGAACATCCTGCCGCCGGCGGAATTGATGCCGATCCGCGCGGCGCGCCCGACGATGTCCAGCGCCTCGGACAGCGGCCGTCCTTGTTCCTGCGGCAGCCGGCGCGCGGCGGGATCGTGCAGGAAGGCGCCGGCCAGGGCGGTATCCAGCGCCGGCAATGCTGGCGCCGCGGCAAGGTGGTTCAGGATCAGCTCTTGCGCCGCTTGCATGATGCGCGCGGCCTCGGGTATCGATGTGGTCAGGGGAAGTGGCTGGTGCATTGCATACCATGGGTTGGGGACAAGCCCCGCATTATGGTTTCAACGCGTGCGATTGCATGGTAGGACCGTGCGCAATATTGGGAGATTCGTGCGGGGTTGCGGGCGCGTCGAGCCAGATTCTCAGCGCTTGCCGATGCCGTCCAGGAACAGGTCCACCAGGTGCGGGATGCGCGCCTTGGCCGTGCTGCCCTGTTCGATGCCGAGGGAAATCGCCGTCACCATGCACACCAGATCCTCGACCGTGACATCGTCGCGCACCGCGCCGGCCTGCTGCGCGCGTTGCAGCAGGCGCTCCGCCTCGACGCGCCCGGCATGACAGCCGGGCGTACCGCTTTGCAGCACGGTGCCCAGCGTTGCCGCCAGGCCGCGATAGTGGCTGGCATGCGCCACCAGATCCCGGGCGAAGGCACGCACGGAAGCGGCCGGATCGCCCTGCCCGTCGCGTTTGCGGCTGGCCTCGGCAAGCGACATCATGCGCTCGTCGCTGGTGGCGGCCAGCAGCGCCTCGCGCGTGGGAAAGCGGCGGTACAGCGTGCCGATGCCCACCTTGGCGCGCTTGGCGATGTCATCCAGCGAGGCGGCCGCGCCGCGTTCGAGAAATATCTCTTCCGCCGCCGCCAGGATGCGTTCGCGGTTGCGCGCGGCGTCGGCGCGCAGCGGCGCTTCATCGGTTACCGGGGGATTTTTTGTCATGTCTGATCTCGCTTGCCAAAGTGGATGATACCTCCATATAATAAGTGGAGCAATTCTCCACTTATTGAAAGGGATGGACATGAGCAAGCGATTCGACAACAAGGTTGTGGTGGTCACCGGCGGCAGCGAAGGCATCGGCCTGGCCAGCGCCAAGCTGTTTGCGGCGGAAGGCGCGCACGTCTACGTGACAGGCCGCCGACAGGACAAGCTGGATGAAGCGGTGCGGGAAATCGGCCATGGCGCCGTCGGCGTCCAGGGCGACGCGGCCAGCCTGGCCGACCTGGACCGGCTGTACGCGCGCATCGGTCAGGATCACGGCCGGCTGGACGTGGTGTTTGCCAACGCCGGCTTCGCCTCGTCCGAAGCGCGGCCGCTAGGCGCCATCGGCGAAGACGACTTCGATTACCTGTTCGGCCTGAACGTGCGCGGGCTGCTGTTCAGCGTGCAGAAAGCCCTGCCGCTGCTGGTGGATGGCGGCACGGTGGTGTTGAACGGCTCGGTGGCCGGCAGCAAGGGCTTCCCCGGGCAGTCGCTGTACAACGCCAGCAAGGCCGCGGTGCGCTCCTTCGCGCGCAGCTGGACGGCCGACCTGCAGCCGCGCGGCATCCGCGTCAACGTGGTGGCGCCGGGCGGCACCGATACCCGCCTGATGCGCGGCTACCTCGAGGCGCGCCCCGGCGTGGAAGACATGCTCAAGCAGATGGTACCGCTGGGACGGCTGGGCGAACCCGACGAAATCGCCCGCGCCGTGCTGTTCCTGGCGTCGCCGGAGAGCAGCTACATCGCCGGCGCGGAACTGTTCGTGGACGGCGGGTCGATCGCGGTGTGATCGTGGTCGGCGCCGGGCGGCGTCTGCTCAGCGCGCGGTTTGTTTCCTGCGCCGTACGAACCACAGCAGGCCGGCCGCGCCATACATTATCGCCGTGCTCGGCTCGGGCACGGCCGACGCCAGCTGCGCAAATGCCACGCCCTGCAATGCGGTGGCGTCGGTCGCGCTGATGCCGAGGTCGCGCGCGACGAAGTCGGCGGCGCCGAGCGAACGCGGGTCCAGGCCGGTGACGCTGCCGAACATGGTCAAGGCTTCCAGGTAGTAGCCGCGGACGCTGGCGTGGTAATTGTCCGGCGCCCACAGGTTGAACTTGCCCGCGTCGATGCCGTCGTAGGGATTGCTGTCGGCCAGGCCGCCGCTGATGGCGCGGTTCCATGCCTCGCCCACCGGGATGACGCCATTGATCAAGCTGGACGCCTGATCGGCAATGTCATAGCCGGCGCGCACGTCCAGCGCCATCTGGTAGATCGGTTTGCCGTACCACGGACTGGGCGTCTTGTAGGTCAGGTCGGCGCGCGACCAGGTGGCGTCCAGGTAGATGTCGACGTTCGGATTCTGCGCATGGAAGGCCTGCGCCAGCAAGCCGCTGTATTTGACCGTCAGGTCCGGATTGCCCGGCTTGTTCTGGTCCAGCGTGCTATACCCCTGCAACACCACCTTGTCGAACGGTTTATCGATGGTCTGCAGCTTCTCGTTGTAGTGGTAGTCGAGGCCTTTGCCGCCGACCGTTTCCAGGCTCACCTGGTAATCCAGCCCCGCTTCCTGGGTAAAGGCCTTGAACAAGGCCGGCACGCCGCCGATCCTGGTGCCGTTCAGGTCGGTTACGCTGCCGGGCATGAACGACATCGCCGTCGGTCCCGAGGCGCCGACCGGCTCGCCGTAGGTAAAGCTGTTACCGACAAACAGGATGGTGGTCGGCGCGGCAGATGCATTACCACCGACCGTGAGCAAGGACAGACTGGCGCAAGCCGTGAACACGGCCCGACTGAGAACGCGACATAACGGCATTTTCTTCTCCTTTTTACACGAGTGAATGAGTCAGGTCAGCCAAGGCTGAGCGTAGCAGATCGAATCAAATAATGTTTTTTCCACGGCAGCGGTGCGGCCCCTGGCGGCGCACCGCTTCGGGATGCCATCAGCCCGGGCCGGGCAGACCGGAAATGGCGGCCGGTCCGCGCTGCAGCACGGGCGTGTCGGCGCGATGCGCCAGCACCCAACGGGCGATCTCGTCCTTGCGCGCGAACCACACATCCGGCTTCGACCTGGCATAGCTGAAAAAGCGGTCCAGCACGCGTACCCGGTTGGCGTGGCCATTGATGCGGTCGTGGAAGCCCACCAGCATCATGCGACGGCGTGTCGCGCCCTCTTCGTACAGCTGGTCGAATTCATCCTTGAGCGCCTGCTCATACGCCATGGGGTTGTACCCTTCGAACGGGAACGCGGAGATGTCGTTCAGGTGCAGGGTATAGGGCACGGTCACGAAATCCTTGCCCTTGACCGGAATGATGAAGGGCTCGTCGTGGCTCGGCTCGTCGATATGGTAGATAAAGCCAAGCTCTTGCAGCGTCTCCAGGATGTGCACCGAGTTGCGCAGGAAATAGGCGTTCCAGCCGACCGGCTGTTGTCCGGTGATGCGGTGGATCACTTCCGCCGAGTCCGCGATGAAGCGCTTTTCCTCGCTACGCGACAGGTTGTAGGAGTTGGCCCATATCCGGCCATGCGCGGCCACCTCATGACCGCGCCGGGCGATTTCCTGGGCCAGCTCCGGCGCCTTCTTGATCGCCTCGCCGATCATGAACGACGACACCTTGATATTGTGTTTGTCGAACAGGTCGAGCGCGCGCGGTATGCCTTCATAATAACCGTAGGCAAAATACGCATTGGTCGGAAAATCCGGCACGCCCTTGTCGATCGGTTCGGGAATGAGTCCGCCGACGCCGGAAATGGGCTGGCCGCCGCCCTCGAACATCATGGACACGCTGACCGCCAGACGGGCGCCGTTGGGCCAGAAACCCTTGCCGCCGGCCGTTGCGGCACGGGGCGCGGTATCGGCGGACTGGGCGGCAGCCTCGCCGAACAGGGCGCCGGTCGCCAGCGCGCCGGCAACGGCGCCGCCGGCCTGGGCGAGAAAGTTGCGGCGCGGCGCGATGGAGGCGTGGACGCCTGCCGCGTCCGGGTCAAGTCGATCTTGCATATGAGCTCCTTTCTTGCTGGCTGATGCGTGATGGTGGGGATTCAAACGGCCGCTACCAGGTTTTCACCGCCGGCGACCTCGATCACCGTTCCGGTGACATAGGGATTGGTCATCAGGAACAGCGCGGCGTGGGCGATGTCGTCCGGCGTGCCTACGCGGCGCGCGGGGAAGGTCTCCGCGACTTTCTTGCGCAAGCCGTCGCGGTGTTCGTCGGGCAGGAAGCTCCACATGTCGGTGTCGACGAAGCCTGGGCGGATGGTGTTGACGCGCAGCGGCGCCAGTTCCAGCGCGAGTGAGCCCGACAGCGCCTCCACCGCGGCAAAGGCGGACGTCACCGCGGTGAAGCCGAGTTTTGGCCGGGCGCTCATGCCGCCCGTCAGGAAAGTGATGGAGCCGCCCGCGCGCAAGTGCGGCGCGGCATGGCGCGCGCAGGCCCAGCTGCCGAGGAATTTACCTTCCAGGTAGCTGCGCACGCCGTGCATGTCGGCGTCCATGAATGCGCCCCAGGTGCCGATGTCCGGCGCCGCCGTGACGATCAGGTGGTCGAACGGACCGATGACATCGAAGGCGGCCCGTACCGCCGACTCATCGCGTACGTCCAGGCGCACTTGCGCAAAGCCGGCCAGGTCCGGGCGCTCCTCCACCGTGGCGACGCGCCGGCTGGCGACCGTCACCGCCGCGCCGGCGGCCTGGGCGGCACGGGCAATCCCCAGGCCGATGCCGGTTTTGCCGCCGACAACGACGACCTTCTTGCCGGCAAGGCTCAACGATGGCGCGGGTGATAATTCCTTCTGTGTGTTTGCATTACTCATGGTCAGCTCCTTTGATCGGTTGGTGAATCAGTAGGATCATGGTAATTAAAGTCAATCCGATTGATAATGGTCGATATTTTTATTGCTCTTATTCTTCATTGGAATAAATCTGGATGGATCGCTTTGACGAGTTGACCGCGTTTATCGCGGTGGTGGAAACAGGCGGCTTTTCCGCCGCCGCGCGCCGCAGCGGCGTATCGCAATCGGCCGTCAGCAAGGCGGTCAACGCCCTGGAGAAGCGGCTGGGTGTGCAGTTATTCAACCGGACCACGCGCAGCGTCACGCTGACCCATCACGGACGGGTCTACTACGAGCGTACCAAGCCGCTGCTGGACGAGATGGCACAGGCGAACGAGGAGCTGATCGGCAGCACGCTGGACATCTCCGGGCAGGTCAGGATTGCGACGTCCTCCACGTTCGGCCGCCTGCATGTGCTGCCCCTGATACCGCAACTGCTGGCGCAATACCCCAGGCTGAAGCTGGATCTGAACCTGTCGGACGGCGTGCAGGACCTGCTGGCGGACGGCGTCGATCTGGCGATCAGGGTGAGTCCGGTCCAGAACCCCGATGCGGTGGTCAAACACGTGATGCGCACTTCCCTGGTGTGTGCCGGCTCGCGGCGGTATTTCGAGCAGCATGGCATACCGCAGGTGCCCGCGGACCTGAGCGGGCACAATTGCCTGGTCTACAATGGCGCGACCAGCTGGAGCTTCGCCGGCCCGCATGGACGATTCAGCGTGCCGGTGAGCGGCAACGTGTCGTCCAATACCGTCGAGACGATTTTGTCCGCCGTACACGCCGGCATCGGGATAGGCATGTTCTACCGCGCCTCCCTGGTCGGCCCGTTACGGCATCCGGACATCCTTACCGTGCTCGACCAGTTTATCGATGAAAGCCGGGACATCAGCCTGGTCTGGCCGAACCGCAGATTTATTTCCGCGCGGGTCAGGCTGGTGACGGACTTTTTTGCGGCGGCACTGGCGGAGCGCCTCTGAGCGCACGCAACGCCGGCGCGCCTGTCACGATTTCAAGTGGCGTCGGCTTCAACCTGATCGAGGCGCCGCGCGCACACGCGCCCTGCAACTGGACCACCCGCAGCGAGTACGTCTACGTGATCCCCGACCTGCTCGAGGACGCGCGCTTCGGCCACACGCCGCTGGTGCGGCGCGGCCGCACTGAAAAGATAATCGCGGACCGCGCTTGACGCCAAACCTACTAGAAGGTAGGATGCATGGCATGAACAAGACCTCTTCCACCGCCGACGACATCCTGGCTTGCTCGCGCAGCCTGATCGTCAATGGCGGCTACAACGGTTTCAGCTATGCCGACATCGCCAAGGTAGTCGGCATCCGCAAGCCCAGCATTCACCACCACTTCCCCAGCAAGGCCGACCTGGTCAAAACGCTGGTGGAGCGCTACCTGATCGCCGCGCGCGAAGGCTTCGCCCACCTGGAACTGGCAACGCCCGCCCCGCTCGACCAGCTGCGCGCCTATATCGGTCACTGGCAAGCCTGCATCGGCGACGGCAGCAGACCGTTCTGCGTCTGCGCACTGCTGGCCAATGAACTGCCGGCCCTGCCGGAGGACGTTGCGCTGCAGGTGCGCGCCTATTTCCGCTTCCTGTCGGACTGGCTGACCAGCGTACTCGAACGCGGCGCGGCGCAGGGCGTCATCACGCTCAGCGGCCCGGCGCGGGTGGAGGCGGAAACCTTCATGGCCACTGTGCATGGCGCCATGCTGTCGGCGCGCGCCTATGGCGATGGCAGCCTGTTCGGCGCCATCATGGAGCCCCAGCTGGCGCGCTTGGCCGCCAGGCACTGAATGTGGCGCCGCACCGGCCGAGCCGGAGCGGCGCACGATATTGTCGGAAGATCTCCGCAGCCTGTCGGCGCGCTGCAAGAGATCACTTTTTTTGCGCCACAACTCTACCAACTAGTAGGTATATTATGAAAAATACTGTTAGCCGTATCTCCGCCCGCGCCCTGATCGTCGCCTCGACCCTGGTCGCGCCGGTTGCCTACCTCGCCCTGCCGGCCACGGCGCAGGCGCAAGCCCCGAAAGCCGCGCCGACCAATATCCGCGGCAGCGTCGTCTCGTTCGCCAACAACACCGTCAAGGTCAAGACGCGCGAAGGCAAGACCGTTGACGTCACCCTGGCCGAAGGCGGCCGCATCGCCGGCGTGGCGCGCGCCGCGGTCACCGATATCAAACCGGGCGACTTCGTCGGCATCGCTTCGCTGGCGAAAGCCGATGGCGGCGACGGCGCGCTGGAAGTGCTGATCTTCCCGCCCGCGATGAAGGGCACCGGCGAAGGCAGCTACGGCTGGGATCTGAAGCCGAACAGCAGCATGACCAACGCCACCGTGGCCGATGCCGTCAAGGGTGTCGATGGCCACACCGTGACCGTGTCCTACCACGGCAAGGAGAAGAAGATCACCATCGGCGACGGTACCCCGGTGGTGACGCTGGCGCCGGCCAGCACCAAGGACCTGGTCGCCGGCGCGATCGTGTTCATCCCCGCCACCAAGAATGACAAGGGCAACTTCGTCGCCCAGCAACTGGTGGTGGGCACCAACGGCGTCGTGCCCCCGATGTAATCCGTGCCGCCGGCCCGCCCGGGCCGGCCTACCCTGCTGGAGCCACCATGCGCCCTGAAACCAAAATCGTGCTGGTCCACCGGCATGCCCTCCTGACCCGCGTGACGCACTGGATCAATGCCGTATGCCTCGGCTTCCTGCTGCTCAGCGGACTACAAATCTTCAACGCCTGGCCCAGCCTGTACTGGGGCCAGTACGGCGCGGACGCCGATCACAGCTGGCTGAGCATCGGCGCCACGCAAGAGCACGGCCAGCCGCGCGGCAGCGTGCGCATCGGCGCCACCGCGATTCCCACCACCGGCGTGCTGGGCCTGTCCAAGGTCGACGGCCAGCTGACCGAACGCGCCTTCCCCACCTGGCTGACGCTGCCCTCCTACCAGGACCTGGCCGAAGGCCGCCGCTGGCACTTCTTTTTTGCCTGGTGCTTCGTCTTCAACGGCGCCGCCTATCTGGCGTACGCCGTGCTGAGCGACCACCTGCGGCGCGACCTGCTGCCGTCGCGCGGCCAGCTGGCGCCGCGCCACGTATGGCGGGAAGTGCTCGACCACGCGCGCCTGCGCTTCCCTAAAGGACAGGAGGCGCGACGCTACAACGTGCTGCAGAAACTCAGCTACCTCGGCGTGATCGGCGTGCTGCTGCCGCTGATGGTGCTGACCGGCCTGACCATGTCGCCCGGCATGAATGCCGTCGCGCCCTTGCTGCTCGACCTGTTCGGCGGCCGCCAGTCGGCGCGCGCGCTGCACTTCATCAGCGCCTCGCTGCTGGTGACGTTCGTGGTGGTGCACATCGCCATGGTGCTGCTGTCCGGCGTGTGGAACAACCTGCGCTCGATGATCACCGGCCGCTACGCCATTGAGGAAAGTGAGACCCACCATGACTGACACACGATTGACACGCCGCCGCTTCCTGCTGGGCGGCGCCCTCGGCGCAGCCGCCGTGGCGCTCGGCGGCTGCGACGCCGGCGGCCAGGATACGCCGACCGGACAACTGTTGCGCTCGGCAGAGTCGCTGACGCTGCAGGCGCAACGCCGGCTGCAGGGCAGGCACGCGCTGGCGCGCGAATACACCGAGGCCGACATCTCGCCCACCTTCCGCATCAACGGCAGCAGCATGCCGGACAGCGAACTGTACGCGTCGCTGCTGGCCGACAAGTTTGCCGACTGGCGCCTGAAGGTCGATGGCCTGGTGGCGCGCCCGAGCGAATTCTCGCTGGCGGCGCTGAAGCTGATGCCGGCGCGCACCCAGATCACCCGCCACGATTGCGTCGAGGGCTGGAGCGCGATCGGCAAATGGACCGGCGTGCCGCTGGCCGAGTTGCTGCGCGCCACCGGCGTGCTGCCGGGGGCGCGCTACGTGGTGTTCCATTGCGCCGACGAACTGGAAAAAACCCTCGACGGCAGCGGCCGCTATTACGAAAGCATCGATCTGGTCGACGCCTTCCATCCGCAGACGCTGCTGGCCTATGGCATGAACGGCCAGGACCTGAGCGTCGGCCACGGCGCGCCGCTGCGCCTGCGCGTCGAGCGGCAGCTGGGTTACAAGCAGGCCAAATACCTGATGCGCATCGAGCTGGTCGACAGTCTGCACGGCCTGTGGGGCGGCAACGGCGGCTATTGGGAAGACCGCGGCTACGACTGGTACGCCGGCATCTAAGTGCGCTGCGTTGCGGTCGGCGCGGGTGGGAGCAAAGATCAACTCGTTGATCGAAGCACCACGTCAGGACAAAAAAATAGCCCCGGTCACGGGGCTATTTTTTGCAATTCTGGCGGAGACGGTGGGATTCGAACCCACGATACAGGTTTTGCCCGTATGCTTCCTTAGCAGGGAAGTGCCTTCGGCCACTCGGCCACGTCTCCTAGTCGATTGCTCAACTATGTCCGCCGTACAGCAGACGACCGCCATAGTATAGACCACGACCCGTTTGGTCAAGGCAACTTGGCGATTATTTCGAAAAATTTATGCCTTTTCCAGCTCGAACGCCTTGTGCAGCGCGCGTACGGCCAGTTCCATGTATTTTTCGTCGATCAGCACCGAAATCTTGATTTCCGAGGTCGAGATCATCATGATGTTGATGCCCTCTTCCGACAGCGTGCGGAACATCTTCGAGGCCACGCCCACGTGCGAACGCATGCCCACGCCCACCACCGAGATCTTCGACACCTTGGCGTCGCCGGCGATGCTGGCCGCACCCAGCGATTCCTTGGAACCGTTCAGCACGTCCAGCGCGCGCTGGAAGTCGTTGCGCGGCACGGTGAAGGTGAAGTCGGTCTTGCCATCCACCGACTGGTTCTGGATGATCATGTCGACTTCGATGTTGGCGTCGGCCACCGGGCCCAGGATGTGGTAGGCCACGCCCGGACGGTCGGGCACGCCCAGCACGGTGATTTTGGCTTCATCGCGGTTGAACGCGATACCGGAGATGACTGCTTGTTCCATGTGTGTGTCTTCCTCAAACGAAATCAGGGTGCCCGAGTTGGCTTCTACTTCCAGGTCCAGCATAGGGTCGGTCAGCGACGACAGGACCCGCGTCGGCACGCGGTAGTTGCCGGCGAATTCCACCGAACGGGTCTGCAGCACTTTCGAGCCCAGCGACGCCAGTTCCAGCATTTCTTCGAACGTGATCGCCTTCAGGCGGCGCGCTTCCGACACCACGCGCGGGTCGGTGGTGTAGACGCCGTCAACGTCGGTGAAGATCAGGCATTCGTCGGCCTTCATCGCGGCCGCGATCGCCACCGCCGAGGTGTCCGAGCCGCCGCGGCCCAGGGTCGAGATGTTGCCCTCTTCGTCCACGCCCTGGAAGCCGGTGATGATGACGATCTTGCCTTCGTCCAGGTCGCGGTTGACCTTTTCGTTGTCGATCGACTGGATGCGGGCCTTGGTGAATGCGGAATCGGTTTTAATCGCAACTTGCCAGCCGGCGTAGGACACGGCTTTCTTGCCAATCGCCAGCAGCGCCATCGACAGCAGGCCGACCGACACTTGCTCGCCGGTGGAGGCGACCATGTCCAGCTCGCGTGGATCAGGCTGCGCCTGAATTTCCTTGGCCAGGGCGATCAGGCGGTTGGTCTCGCCCGACATTGCCGACGGGACCACGACAATGCGGTGCCCGGCGTCATGCCACTTGGCGACACGCCGCGCGACGTTTTTGATACGGTCCGTCGAACCCATCGACGTTCCGCCATATTTGTGCACGATTAAAGCCATAACAGTGAGTTTTCCGCTCAATAAGGGTAAATAGAACCCTTAACTCTACATGTCGCAATGCAAAATAACAAGTCACAAAGCTCATAAACTCATACCGATTAAGCATATATACATACAAAATTCGGCAGAAGCCGGCTTTTTGTCTATACAGCTTGCCAGCGCAGAGTGACGCGTTCGCCGCCATGGCCGACGTGGTGACAATCCAGGCCGATGCCGGCCGCGTACAGCAGCGTGTCGCGCGTTTTCACCACCGGCAGGCGCGCGCGCTCCCAGGCCGGGATATTGAGCGCCTGGTAGTGGTATTTCAGCGGCCGCGTGGGGCGGTTGGGCGCCGGCTTCAGCCGTTCGCCGCCGCGGCGGAACTCGATCAGCAGCGGCTGGCCGCGCAGCCAGTCGGCGGCGATGCCCTCTTCCGCCGGATCGAAGTGCAGGATGCCGCCGTAGGCAGGGAACGCGAGCTGGATTTCGCCATGCCAGACGAAATCAGTGCCGGGCTTGTCGTCGAACTGGTCTTCGCGCGTGCCTTCGAGCTCGGCCAGCTTGGGCGTCAGGTGCAGGCGGTCGCGGTAGCGGCGCACGTGGCAGTCGGGATGGGTGACCAGCAACTGCGCGTCGTGCTTGGCTTCCAGCAGCTGGGTCAGCATTTCGGCCAGCCAGGCGGTGCTGGGCATGCTCAGGCCGCGCGTGGCGAACCAGTGGCGCAGCAGGTTGTAGCCGCGGTCCTGGTTCAGCGCGCGCAGTTTGCCGATGTCGAGGCAGTCGTCATCCAGGCAGGCGGCCAGGTCCTGTTCGGCCAGTTCGGTCAGCAGGCGCGATGCCGATTGCGCGTGCTGGGCGCTGCGCGCGAAGCGTTCCTGGAAGCCGGGGAAGTGCTGTTCCAGCGCCGGCATCACCTGGTGGCGCAGGGCGTTGCGGGCGTAGCGCGGGTCGTCGTTGGATTCGTCGTGGATGTGCTGAGTGTGGTGCTGGGCGGCATATGCTTCCAGCTGCTTGCGCGAGGCTTGCAGCAGCGGGCGGGCCATCATCAGCTGATCGTTGTGCAGCAGGCCGGCGGCGGTGTTGGCGGCGTCCATGCCGGACAGGCCGGCCGGACCGGAGCCGCGCAGCAATTGCAGCAGGACGGTTTCAGCCTGGTCGTCCTGGTGGTGGGCGGTCAGCAGCAGGCTGACGTGATGTTCGCGGCACAGCGCGCCCA
Source organism: Duganella callida (assembly GCF_004614165.1). GTDB lineage: Bacteria > Pseudomonadota > Gammaproteobacteria > Burkholderiales > Burkholderiaceae_D > Rugamonas > Rugamonas callida. The sequence goes on from NZ_SPVG01000027.1 coordinate 15,087, forward strand.
GTGCGGCGTAGCGGGCCTTGCGGGCGGCGGCTTCGGTGCCGGATTTTTTCTGGTCCTGCAGCTGGATGCGGCGCGCTGCAAAGGGGACGGCCAATGTGGCGCATTCGCGTTCGCAGTGCTGCAGCCAGGCATCGGCGTTGGGGCTGAGGCCGTGGTGGATGTGCAAGGCGTGCAGTGCCAGGCCGTGCGTTTGCGCATAGGCGTGAGCCAGGTGCAGCAGCACCGAGGAGTCCAGGCCGCCACTGAGGGCGATGGCGATGGCACCCTCGCCCGCCTGGGCGCGCGCGGCGGTGACGGATTGCTCGAAGGCGGACATCAGGGTCGGTTTTTGCTGCTTCAATCTGCTACTCCAAAATGCAAACCGGGGGCACTGGCCCCCGGTCGGTGGTGACGCGCCGCGCGGATTATTCCTGCGGCGTGGTTTCCTTGAACTTACCGTACGCCATCAGCTTCTCATGACGCGCTTCCAGCAGATCCTTGGTCTTCATGCCGTGGAACTGGCGCAGCGAGTCGGCCAGCGCGCGCTTCAGCAGCGTGGCCATCTGTTTCGGATCGCGGTGGGCGCCGCCCAGCGGTTCATTGATGATCTTGTCGATCAGGCCGATCGCCTTCAGGCGGTGCGCGGTCAGGCCCAGCGCTTCGGCCGCGTCGGCCGCACGTTCCGAGGTCTTCCACAGGATCGAGGCGCAGCCTTCCGGCGAGATCACCGAGTAGGTCGCGTATTGCAGCATCAGCACCTGGTCGGCCACGGCAATCGCCAGCGCGCCGCCGGAGCCGCCCTCGCCGATGATGGTGGCGATCAGCGGCACTTTCAGTTCCGCCATCACGTACAGGTTATGGCCGATCGCTTCCGACTGGCCGCGCTCTTCCGCGTCGATGCCGGGGAAGGCGCCCGGGGTGTCCACGAAGGTGAACACGGGAATGCCGAACTTCTCGGCCAGCTTCATCAGGCGCATGGCCTTGCGGTAGCCTTCCGGCTTCGGCATGCCGAAGTTGCGCATCGCGCGTTCCTTGGTGTCGCGGCCCTTCTGGTGGCCGATCACCATGCACGACTGGCCGTTGAAACGGGCCAGGCCGCCGATGATGGACTGGTCGTCCGCGTAGGTGCGGTCGCCGTGCAGCTCGTGGAAATCGGTGAAGATTTCATTCACGTAGTCCATGGTGTACGGACGCTGCGGGTGACGCGCGATCTGCGAGACCTGCCACGGCGTCAGCTTGGCGTAGATGTCCTTGGTCAGTTGCTGGCTCTTTTTGGCCAGCCGGTCGATCTCCTCAGAGATATCGACTGCCGAATCGTCCTGGACGAAGCGCAATTCTTCAATTTTGCCGTCCAGCTCAGCAATCGGTTGCTCAAAGTTGAGGAAAGTCGTTTTGGTCATTGTACCTCCGTGTTTATGCTCGGCCGCGGGGCTAGCGTAGGCACGCAAACAGCCCTCGCGCAGCGATTAGAGTATCTATTCTACAGCAACCGGATCGAGACTACGCCATAAATACCAGGTCGCCACCGTGCGGTAGGGTTCCCAGTTGGCCGAAACCTCGCGCGCATCGCTGCGCGACACCGGTTCTCCCGAGAAGTAATTTTGGCTGATGCCCTGGATCAAACCGGGGTCGTCCAGCGGTAAAACGTTGGGTCGGAGCAGATTAAATATCAAAAACATCTCGGCTGTCCAGCGGCCGATGCCGCGGATTTGCACCAGCTCGGCAATGACAGCCTCGTCGTCCATCTGGTCCCACTGGGCGGTGTGGACGCGCTTGTTCTTGAAATGGTCGGCCAGATCGAGGATGTATTCCGTCTTGCGCTTGGACAGGCCGCATTCGGCCAGCTGCCCCGCCCCGGCCTTGATGATCTGCGCCGGCGTGCATTTGGGGCTGACCGCCAGCAGCTTTTTCCAGGCGGCGTCCGCCACCCTGGCGGTCACCTGCTGGCCGACGATGGAACGCGCCAAGGTGGTGAACGGGTCGTGATGGCCGACCAGGTGCAGGTCGCCGAACTGGGGGATCAGCTTGTTCATGATGCGGTCGCGCTTCATGAGCTCGGCTTTGGCCTGTTCCCAGTACGGCGGCACGGCCGATGCCGCACCCGCATTATCCTTGGCGATCACCATGTTATGCGCGGCGCCAGTTCGTGGTGCCGTCGGGCTTGTCTTCGAGGATGATGCCCTGCGCCAGCAGCTCCGCGCGGATCTGGTCCGATTCGGCGAAGTTGCGGGCCTTCTTGGCTTCCGCGCGCCGGGCGATGGCGGCCACGATGGCCGCATCGTCGCCGCCGGCGCCGCCGACGGCCGCCTGGCGGAACTGCTGCGGCGTGCGCTCCAGCAGGCCGATCACGCCGGCCAGCGCCTTCAGCTGGCGCGCCATGACCGGCGATTTCGACTTGTTCACCTCGGTGGCCAGGTCGAACAGCGCGGCCACGGCCAGCGGGGTGTTGAAGTCGTCGTCCATCGCTTCGGCGAAGCGGGCCGCGTGTTCCTCTGTCCAGTCGAGCGGCTGGCCGTCGCCTTCCACGCCGTCCAGCGCGGTGTACAGGCGGGTCAGCGCGCCGCGCGCGTCGTCCAGGTGGGCGTCCGAGTAGTTCAGCGGGCTGCGGTAATGCGCGCGCAGGATGAAGAAGCGCACCACTTCGGCATCGTACTTCTTCAGCACGTCGCGGATGGTGAAGAAATTGCCCAGCGATTTGGACATCTTCTCGTTATCCACGCGCACGAAGCCATTGTGCACCCAGTAGTTGACCATCTGGTGGCCGTAGGCGCCTTCCGACTGCGCGATCTCGTTCTCGTGGTGCGGAAACTGCAGGTCGGCGCCGCCGCCGTGGATGTCGAAATGCTCGCCCAGCAACGCCGAGCACATGGCCGAGCACTCGATGTGCCAGCCCGGACGGCCCTTGCCCCACTTGGAATCCCATTTCACTTCTTCCGGCTCCGATTCCTTGGACGCCTTCCACAGCACGAAGTCGAGCGGATCGCGCTTGCCGGTATTGACGTCCACGCGCTCGCCGGCGCGCAGATCGTCCAGCGACTTGCCGGACAGCTTGCCGTAGTTGGGGAAGTTGCGCACCGCGTAGTTGACGTCGCCGTTGTCGCTCTTGTAGGCCAGGTCCTTGGCTTCCAGTTGCTCGATCAGCGCCAGCATCTGCGGCACGTACTGGGTCGCGCGCGGCACCAGGGTCGGCGCCAGGATGCCCAGCGCCGCGGTGTCCTCGTCCATGTACTGGGTGAAGCGGGTGGTCAGCTGCGAAATGGTCTCGCCGTTCTCCACCGCGCGCCGGATGATCTTGTCGTCGATGTCCGTGATGTTGCGGGCGTAGGTGACCTGGTAGCCGGAGGCCTTGAGCCAGCGGAACATGACGTCGAACGCCATCATCATGCGCGCGTGGCCGATGTGGCAGTAGTCATAGATGGTCATGCCGCAGACATACATGCGGACTTTGCCCGGCTCGATCGGTACGAATGTCTGTTTGTCACGCGCCAGCGTGTTGTAAATCTTTAAATTACTCATCGGACTCTGCGTTTTTTGCGGCGCCATAGGCAATACGATGGCCCGGTGCGTGATCCATGACGGCTGCGCACCCCGTTCATCGTTAGCCTGGGGGAACCTCGGGAATGTTCTTGTTTCCACCTTCTAAGGGGTAGAATGGAACAAGTATAGCATTGATAAAAACAGCATAGGCCCGATCTGCAAGCGGATTTTGCCTGTCCAACATTTATAAGAGGAAGCAACGATGCATCAAATTCAGCCATCGCTGTACGCTAAGCTGGCCGGCCTGTGCGCCGGCCTGGCCCTGTCGGGCGCGGTGCTGGCCGCGCCGCAAGCCGCCAAGACCACCGCCGACACGCCGACGCCGCAAGTCGAACTGAAGACCACCATGGGCGATATCGTACTGGAGCTGAACCGCGAAAAAGCCCCCAGGTCGGTCGACAATTTCCTCGCCTACGTCAAGGCCGGCACGTACAAGGGCACCATTTTCCACCGCGTGATCGACGGCTTCATGATCCAGGGCGGCGGCTACGATGAAAAGCTGAAACCGCGGCCGACCAACAAGCCGGTGCCGATCGAATCGAAGAACGGCCTGAGCAACGTGAAGTATTCGCTGGCCATGGCCCGCAACGGCGATCCGAACTCGGCCACCTCGCAGTGGTTCATCAATGTCGACGACAACACCCCGCTCGATTTTCCGGGTCCGGACGGCAGCGGCGGTTACACCGTGTTCGGCAAGGTGATCAAGGGCCAGGAGACGGTGGACAAGATCAAGGGCGTGCTGGTGGATGACAAGGGCATCTTCCAGAACATCCCGGTGATTCCCATCGTGGTGAAGTCGGCGACGATATTGAAGACGCCGATCCAGCCAAAACTGTAAAATAGCGGCCTTGCACCAATTTTTAAACCATACGGGATAATAAAATGACCAAAGTTCTCATCAAAACCAACTTCGGCAACATGACCGCGGAACTGGACGCCGAAAAGGCGCCGAAGACCGTCGCCAACTTCCTGGAATACGCCAAAGCTGGCCACTACAGCAACACCATCTTCCACCGCGTGATCGACGGTTTCATGATCCAGGGCGGCGGTTTCGAGCCGGGCATGAAGCAGAAGCCGGCCGACCAGACCGTGGAAAACGAAGCCAAGAACGGCCTCAAGAACGACACCTACACCCTGGCCATGGCGCGCACCTCGGCGCCGCACTCGGCCTCGGCGCAGTTCTTCATCAACGTCAAGAACAACGCCTTCCTGGACTACCCGGGCCAGGACGGCTGGGGCTACGCCGTGTTCGGCAAAGTGGTGGAAGGCACCGACGTGGTCGACAAGATCAAGGGCGTGAAGACCACCCGTTCGGGCATGTTCGCCGACGTGCCGGCGGAAGACGTGATCATCGAAAGCGTCGAAGTCGTCGAGTAATCAATGAGCGAAGTCTGCGCGCTGTTCATCTCCGATCTGCACTTGCAGCCTGCGCATCCCGCCACCACGGCAGCGTTTTTCGACTTCCTGGAACGGCATGCGCGGCGCGCGCAGCAACTGTACCTGCTCGGCGACCTGTTCGAGTACTGGGCCGGTGATGACGACATCACCGATCCCTACCACGCCGCCATCGTCGCCGCGCTCAAGGCGGTCAGCGACGCCGGCGTGGCGCTGTACTGGGTCGCCGGCAACCGCGATTTCCTGGTCGGCGCCCGCTTTGCGGAAGCCACCAACGCCATCCTGCTGCCCGAGACCTGGGTGGCCGAAATCGGCGGCGTCAAACTGGTCGTGCTGCATGGCGACGCCCAGTGCACGCAAGACAGCAAATACATGGAATTCCGCAAGATGGTGCGGCAGCCCGCCTGGCAGCAGCAGTTCACCGCGATGCCGCTGGCGCAGCGCAAGGCCATCATCGCCGGCCTGCGGGCCGACAGCCGCAAGGAACAAAGCGGCAAAGCCTACGAGATCATGGATGTGACGCCGCAGGCCATTCTCGACGTGTTCGCACAGACCGGCGCCGAGGTCATGATCCACGGCCACACCCACCGTCCCGCTCTGCACCAGCTCGGCGACAAGCGGCGCTACGTGCTGCCCGACTGGGAGCCGGACGCGACGCCACCGCGCGGCGGCTGGATCGCCATCGGCGACGATGGCGTGATCACGCGCCACGACCTCAGCGGCGCGGTAATTTAAGCTTTCACGTTCGCCATCGCCGTATTCAGACGGCGCACCAGCGGTTGATTCAGGTCGCGCGTGTGGCGTGCCCAGCGGTCCATGGTGCGCTTCAACTCCTCGTGCAGCTGACGGGCCTTGGCGGCATCGCCGACGTTGGCGGCCCAGATCGCGTACTCCGCCTGCACCGTGAAACTGTTATGGCGGCTCAGCGCATGGTCGAACTCGGCGCGCGCCTCGTCGTGGCGGTTGGCGGCGGCCAGCGCCTGCGCCAGCAGCAGCGACACCTGCTCGGGACGGAAATGGGCGTCGCTGGCACGGATGGTCTGCAGATGCGCGATGGCGGCAGCGGCACGGCCACAGGCCAGCGTGGCGCGGGCGGCGCCGTAGCGGATTTCCAGATCGCCGGCGAACGGGCCATGCAGGCAGGCCTCGTACGTGGCGGCGGCTTCCTCGGCGTTACCGGCCGCCATCAGCGCTGCGGCCAGACGCATCTGATTTTGCGCGGTGGGCGTAAAATCGTAGGCCTCGCGCGCTTCGCGCAATTCGCGGCCGGGGTCCAGCGACTTGGCCGCGGCGCTCACCGCCTTGCGCGCGCCGTGCTGAAGCCGCGAATTGGGCAGATACACGGCGAGGAAATACACGATACTGGCCAGCCCCGGAAACAGGAACAGAATCACCACCCAATACATCTGCTGCCCCGTGCGGATTGCATGAACGGCAAAGAAAATCGCCACCAGCACATGCAAACCGATACCAAAAATATACATAAACAGCCCCTACACTCATCAGAACATCCGATTGTAGAGGCAAGCACCGCGCATCACAAGGCGGCGACCGGCACCGGTTGGCGCATCCAGGCGGCGCCGTAGCGCGCCAGACGGCCGAGGAACAGGCCATTGAACACGCCGTACAGCAGTGCGATGGCGCTGGCGAAAGGCAAACTGTGCGGCAACTCGGGCTGGATGGCCGACACCACCGCCACCGTGTACTTGGTCGCAAAAATCGCAATCATCGTCAGCAGAGGCAAGTAGCTGCCACGCTGGAATACCGTGCCGGCGGCGCGGTTCACGCTGATCTCGCGGCGGCCGAAGCGCCACACCAGCGCCGTTGACGCTGCCGCGCCGATGCCCCACACCGCCCACACGCCTTCGCCGAGCGCGCCTTGGGTATTCATGCCCGACAAGGCCAGGCCCAGCATCACCAGCGGAATCAGCGCCACCTTCAGCATGGTGGTCTCGCGGTCCTGGCTGGCCAGGTAACCGCGGTACAGCAGAAAACCCAACAGCGCCCACACGTAGGTCGGGGTATGCGAAATAATTTGCTGGATCATGGCATCTCTCCTGGAAAGAAATAAGTAAGTGACGCCACTATGCCGGCCAGCGCCTGGTCAAGGTTCGCGATGCGACGAAATGCATCCCGGCAGCGCGAAATGCATCCAGCCGGCGCGAAAAGCTCCCGATGGTAGACGCCGCTTTACTGGGCCGGCTGGAGTTTGGCGACCAGGCCGCCGGGGCGGGTTTCGATGCCGGTCAGGACAAATTGGACGCCGGCATAGCGCAGTTCTTCCGGCTTGAAGCTGTGGACCGGCACGTCGCGGATCAGCTGGTCGCTGAGCAGGTTGGCCACGCTGGTCAGCTGCTGCCGCTTGCCCTCGTCCAGGTTATCCATCACGAAGCGGTCGACATGGGCGTCGGCAAGGTAGATGGCGTTGCGCTGGCTGTCCACGCGCAAGCGGCCGGACACCAGCATGCTGCCATGCCACGATTGCCGCGCCAGCAGCGGCGTTACGCCCAGGTCGACGGTCAGCGCCACGCGGTCGCTTTCCGGCTGCACGGCCAGCTGCGGATGGCTGAGCTCGACCTCGAATACGCTCAGCACGCGGTGATGAATGGGGAATTTGCGCGCCAGGCTGTCCTGCAGGCGCTCCTGTGATAGCTCGACCTGACGCGGACCGATCAGGCTGGCGCAGGCGGCCAGCATGCCGGCAATCAACAGTGGCGCGGCGTATCGGGCGTAGCGTTTAAGATTCATTGCAACTCTTCCTTCCATTATTCTGAACCCCGCATTATATGACCGAGACGCGAATAGGTTGTGCCGGTTGGAGTATCAGCACCCGGGCGGCGGCGCCATTTCCGGCGCAGGGCAGTCAGCTCGAACGCTACGGTGCGGTACTGAACGCCGTGGAAATCAATTCTTCGTTTTACCGTCCGCACCAGCCGCAGACGTATGAGAAGTGGGCCGCCAGCGTACCCGACGATTTCCGCTTCGCGGTCAAGCTGCCGAAGTCCATCACACATGAACGCCGCCTGGCCGATGCCGACGACCTGCTGGCGCGCTTCGCCGGCGAGGCCGGCGCGCTCGGCCCCAAGCTCGGCTGTGTGCTGGTGCAATTGCCGCCCAGCCTGAAGCTCGACGTGGCGCTGGCGCAGGATTTCTTCACGCGCCTGCGGCGCCGCTTCGCCACCATGGTGGCGCTGGAAGCGCGCAACCCCGGCTGGTTCGACGCGGACGCCACCGCCCTGCTGAAGACCCACGGCGTCACGCGCGTGATCGCCGATCCGCCCGCCGGTCAGCCCGGTCCGCACGTGCCGACCACGGAGGCGGTCTATGTCCGCCTGCACGGCAGCCCGAAGATTTACGTTTCGCTGTATGCGGAACAGCAGCTGCGCGACGTGGCCGACACCCTGGCCGGCCGCACGCCGGGCAGCCCCGGCTGGTGCATCTTCGACAACACCATGACCGGCCTGCAGCCGCACCAGGCCTTGCGCCTGCGCGCGCTGCTGGCTAGGGAGTGAGCGCCCGTTCCAGGTCGGCGAAGGTGGCCGGTTTGACCAGGTGGTAGTCGAAGCCGGCCTCGCGCGTGCGCTCGCGGTCGCGCTCGGAGCCGTCGGTGTCCGGCAGCCCGAGGTCGAGGATGATGGCCTGCGGCTGGTGGGCGCGCGCCAGCGCCAGCGCGTCGGCGGCGTTGTGCGCGGTCAGCACCTCGTGGCCGATCAGGGTCAGCAGCTCGGCCATCACCGCCACCGAATCGACGTTGTCGTCGACCAGCAGCAATCGCTGTTTGCCCTCCGCCAGCGGCTCGGCCACGCCGGCCGGCAGCGCCTGCCCGGCCGGCGCTGCCGGCGCGGCGACTTGCGTCTCGCTCAGCGGCAGGTCGATCACAAAGGTGCTGCCCTGGCCGATGCCGCCGCTGTGCGCCTGCACCGTGCCACCATGCAGTTCCACCAGCTTGGACACCAGCGACAGGCCGATGCCCAGGCCGTCATGGCCGCGGTCCTGGGTCGCCGCGCCCTGCGCAAACATGCCGAAGATGCGCGCCAGGTTGTACGAGGTGATGCCGATGCCGTTGTCGCTGACGGCCAGCTGGATGCGTCCCGGCCGCGGCAAGCTCGCCGTCAGCGCGATGCGCCCGCCCGGATCGGTGAACTTGGCGGCGTTGTGCAGCAGGTTGCCGATGATCTGCGACAGCCGCACCGGATCGCCGTGCAGCCACACCTGCTGCGGCGGCAGTTCCACCGTCAGCGTGTGGCCGCGCGATTCGACCAGGCCCTTGACCGTTTCCACCGCCGGCTCGACCACCGCGTGCAGTTCCACGTCTTCGCGCCGCAGCGCCAGCTTGCCCTGCGAGATGCGCGCCACGTCCAGCAAATCGTCCACCAGGTGCGACAGATGGCCGACCTGGCGCAGGATCACCTCGCGCGCCTTTTGCTGCGTGTCTTCCTGGTCGGCCGGCGCCGCGTTCATCAGCGCCACCGCGTTGCGGATCGGGCTCAGCGGGTTGCGCAGCTCGTGCGCCAGCGTGGCCAGGAAGTGGTTCTTGTTTTCGTCGGCCGCGCGCAACAGGCCTTCCATGTTCTTGCGCTCGCTGATGTCGCTGCTGATGCGGGCGATGCGGTACGGCTGCTGGCGGTCGTCGCGCACCAGGAAGGCACGGTCGCGCACCCAGCGCAGCCGCTCGCCGCCCGGCGCCAGCCGGTATTCCTGGTCGTACGAGCCGCCCTCGCGCAGGGCGCGCCAGTGCGCCAGCACCAGCTCGCGGTCTTCCGGATGCACGGCGTTGAGCCAGTCGTCCGGCGCCTGCCGCAACTGCTCGACGGCGCGACCGAACAGGCGCTCGTAGGCCGGGCTGGCGTACAGCAGCTGGTCGTCGGCCAGGTTGAACATCCAGAACACGTCTTCGATGTTTTCGGTCAGCTGGCGAAAGCGTTCCTCGCTGTTGCGCAAGTCGTCCTGCACGCGCTGCAGGCGCAGCAGCGCGTTGACGTTGGCGATCAGTTCCTCGGCCTCGATCGGCGCGGCCAGGTAGTTGTCGGCGCCGCCGTCCAGGCCGCGGATCTTGTCGTCGCGCGCGATCAGCGCGGCCGAGGTCTGCAACACCAGCACGGTGCAGGTGGTATGGTCGGCCTTGATGCGACGGCACACTTCGATGCCGCTGATGTCGGGCAGCTTGACGTCCAGCAGCACCAGCGCCGGCTGGCGCTCGCGTGCCAGCTGCAGCGCGTCGGTGCCGTTGGCCGCCTCGATCACCTGGAAGCCGGCGCTCTGCAGGATGCGCGTCTTGACGTAGCGCGCGCCGTCGTTGTCGTCCACGTTCAAAATCAGGATGGACGCGTTATCCATAATCTCTCCTCCTCACGGTGCGGCCGGCAGTATCAGGCAGAATGTCGAGCCCTCGCCTTCCGCGCTGCGCACGGTGACTTCGCCGCCCAGCAGCGTGGCCAGCTTGCGGCACAACGGCAACCCCAGCCCCGTGCCCTTGGCGCGGCGCTGCAGCGGGTGTTCGATCTGACTGAACTCCTCAAAGATCAGTTGCTGGTTCTCCGGGCTGATGCCGATGCCGCTGTCGGTGACGGCAAACGTCACGCGGCCATCGGCGGCGGGCGGCAGCAATGCCACCACCACCTGGCCCTGCTCGGTGAACTTGAGCGCATTGGAAATAAAATTGCGCAGTATTTGCGTGACCTTGCTTTCATCGGAGGTCAGCGCCACCTGCGCGGGCGGCTCGACAAACAGCAGTTCCACAGTCGAATTGCGGGTGAGCGGCCGCAGCATGCCCTTCAGCGCGCTGAACAGCTCGGTGATGTTGACCGGCGCCATGTTGACCTCGACCTTGCCGGCTTCGATCTTGGCCAGGTCCAGCAGGTCGTTGACCAGCTCCGACAAGTCGTTGGCGGCGTTGGAGATGAAGCTGACCTGGCGCTCCTGTTCCTCGGTCAGCGGGCCGTCCATGCGGTCCAGCAGCAGCTTGGTCAGCGCGCGGATCGAGCTCAGCGGCGTGCGCAGCTCGTGGCTGGTGTTGGACAGGAAGCGCGATTTCATTTCGTCGGCCTTGCGCAGGCGCTCGGCCTTTTCCTCGATCTCGGCGTACAGCGCCACCACGCCGCGGTTGGTGTCTTCCAGCTCGCGCGTCAGCGCCAGCAGATCGTCCTGGCGCTCGCGCAGCTCGGCCAGCGCCTGCGCCAGCTCGCGGTTCTGCTGCTCGACTTCCGAATACGTGCTTTGCACCGGCGTGCCGGCCAGCTGGGCGCCGATCCGGGCCAGGTCGCGCGGCTGGCGCCCGGCCGGCGGCAGCGCCTTGCCC
>NZ_SPVG01000036.1 GCF_004614165.1 Duganella callida
GTCGTCAAGCCGAAGCGCCGCAGCAGCGCCGCCGCCTTGCCGGTGATGCGCGCGCCGGTCGCGCCCAGCGGGTGGCCGATGGCCATGCCGCCGCCGTCGATATTCAACACCTCCGGCCTGATGCCCAGTTCACGCACGCAGGCCAGCGCCTGCGAGGCGAAGGCTTCGTTGATCTCGGCCACATCGATATCCTGCGCCCCCAGGCCGGCCAGCCCGAGCGCCTTTTGCGTGGCCGGGATCGGGCCGATGCCCATCAGCGCCGGATCGACGCCGGTGGCGGCCATGGCGACGATGCGCGCGCTCGGCGTCAGGCCATGCTTGCGGGCGAACGCTTCCGACGTCACCAGCACGGCCGAGGCGCCGTCGGTCAGCGGCGACGAGGTACCGGCGGTGACCACGCCGTGTTCAGGATCGAACACCGGCTTGAGCGCGGCCAGCGCTTCCAGCGTGGTGCCGGGGCGGATGCAGCCGTCTTCCGCGACCGTCTCGCCGGCGGCGGTGGCGATGGGGACGATTTCATCCTGCAGCAGACCGGCGGCGCGCGCGGCGGCGGCCTTCTGATGCGACTGCAGCGCCAGCACTTCCTGGTCGGCGCGCGCCACCTCGTATTTGCGGGCGACGTTTTCGGCGGTATCGCCCATGCTGATATAGGCGTCGGTTTCGGCCAGCAGTTGTGGGTTGGGGGAGAAGTTGAAGCCGCCCTGCGGCACCATGGTCATCGATTCCACGCCGACGCACAGATAGGCTTCGCCCAGGCCGGCCTCGATATTGGCGGCGGCGATGTGGATGGCCGACATGGATGAGCCGCAGAAGCGGTTGATGGTCATGGCGGGCACCTCGTGCGGAAAACCGGCCAGCAGCGACACGATGCGCGCCAGATTGTTGCCCTGCGAGGATTCCGGGTAGGCACAGCCGAGGATCACATCGTCCAGCAGCCTGGGATCGAGGCCGGTACGCTGCATCAAGCCCTGCACCACCTGGGCCGCCAGGTCGTCGGGTCGGACTTCGGCCAGCTTGCCCTTGCGGGCGAAATGGAAGGGGGAGCGCGCATAGGCGCTGATCACTGCTTTCATGATGAACTCCTGTTTAAATTACGTTCATAATCAATAGGATTGATATATTACGCTCGTAATGTATAATGTCAATAGAGGGATTCTTCGGAGAGCAATCATGAAAGTCAGCAGGGAACAAGTTGCGCTCAACCGCGAGCGCATCGTCGAAACGGCCGCGCGCCTGTTTCGCGAAAAGGGGTATGACGGCATCGGCGTGTCCGACCTGATGAAAAGCGCCGGTCTGACCCACGGCGGCTTTTACGGCCACTTCGCCTCGAAGGAAGACCTGCTGGCCGAGGCCACCGCGTTCGCGTTGAGAAAATCGGTGGAGCGCTGGGAAGGCATGCTGGCCCATGGCGCGGACACCGCGCTGGAACGGATCGCCGACAGCTACCTGTCGCCCGAACACCGGGACAAGCCGGAGCTGGGCTGCTCGGTCACCGCGCTGGGCTCCGACATCGCGCGCCTGGGCGACAAGGCGCGTCACGCGCTGACCGAGGGCGCCGCCGGCCAGGTGGCCGTACTGGAACAACTGGTGCCGGGCGCGGACGATGCGGAAAAGCGCCAACAGGCCCTGGCGGCTTACGCCGCCATGGTCGGCGCCATCGTGCTGGCGCGCGCGGTCGACGACGCCGACCTGTCGCTGGAAATCCTCGCCGCCGCCAAGCAAGCGATAGCGGCCTGAAGATCGTTAGCGCCAGCCCAGGCCGGGCGCGACGTGCCTGAGGATGGCGTCGATCACGTGGGCACAGTAGTCCACGCCCAGCTGGTTCGGTACGGTCAGCAGCAGGGTGTCGGCTTCGGCGATGGCTTCGTCCTTGGCCAGTTCACGTATCAGCACATCCGGCTCGGCCGCGTAGTTGCGGCCGAATACCGCGCGGATATTCTCGTCGAGGAAGCCGATGGTGTCCTGCTCTTGCCGGCCCTGGCCGAAATACATGCGGTCCATGTCGTTGACCAGCGCGAAAATGCTGCGGCTGACCGATACGCGCGGCGTGCGCGTGTGTCCGGCCGCCCGCCACGCCGCGCGGTAGGCGCGAATCTGCTCCGCCTGCTGGATGTGCAGCGGTTTGCCGGTCTCGTCGTTCTTCAGCGTCGAGGTTTGCAGGTTCATGCCCATTTCGGCCGCCCATACCGCCGTGGCGTTGGAGGCGGAGCCCCACCAGATGCGCTCGCGCAGCGACGGCGAATGCGGTTCCACGCGCAGCAGGCCGGGCGGATTGGGGAACATCGGCCGCGGATTCGGTTCCGCGAAACCTTCCCCTTTCAGCACTTCGTAAAACACTTCGGTGTGGCGGCGTGCCAGGTCGGCGTGGGTTTCGCCTTCACCAGGCGCATAGCCGAAATAGCGCCATCCCTCGATCACCTGTTCCCCCGAACCGCGGCTGATGCCCAGTTGCAGGCGGCCGCCGGCGATCAGGTCCGCCGCGCCGGCATCTTCCGCCATGTACAGCGGATTTTCGTAGCGCATGTCGATCACGCCGGTGCCGATTTCGATCCGGCTGGTGCGCGCGCCCACCGCCGCCAGCAACGGAAAAGGGGAGGCCAGCTGCCGGGCGAAGTGGTGCACGCGGAAGTAGGCGCCGTCCGCGCCCAGTTCCTCGGCGGCCACCGCCAGGTCGATTGATTGCAGCAGCACGTCGGCCGCCGAGCGTGCGCGCGATTGCGGCGAGTCGGTCCAGTGGCCAAAAGAGAGAAAGCCGATTTTTTTCATGCGCCCAGTATAGCCGTCGCCCAAAAACGGCGCTGGCGACGCTTCTAAATAACTTTTATGCATAAGTATAGACAAAATTTGCATTTAGCATCGTCGCCGCCGTAAACTATGGCTTTCTGGAGCGTGGGATGAGCATGTTGCACTGGTTGAAGCACTACCGCAGCCACCAGCTGCCGGGCGATCTCAGCGCCGGGCTGGTGGTGGCGATGATGATGATCCCGCAGGGCATGGCCTATGCCCTGGTGGCCGGACTGCCACCGGTGGCCGGGATTTACGCCAGCATCGCGCCGCCCATGCTGTACGCGCTGTTCGGCAGCAGTTCGACCCAGTCGGTGGGGCCGATGGCCATCGTCTCGCTGATGACGGCCGCCGCGATTGGACCGCTGGCCGCGCCGGGTTCGGCGCTCGCCGGTGTGCTGGCGGGGCAGCTGGCGCTGATCGCCGGCGTGGTGTTGCTGCTGTGCGGCCTGCTGCGCATGGGCTTTCTGGCCAATTTCTTTTCGCGGCCGGTGATGAGCGGCTTCACTGTCGGCTCGGTCATCGTCATTGTGTTTGGGCAGCTGCACACCTTGCTCGGCGCGCCGCTGCCGCACGTGCATTTGCCCAGCGCCGGATTGGGCGCGGGGGCGCTGGCGCTGCTGGTCGGCGCGCGCTGGTATCTGGCGGCGCTGCTGCGGCGCTTCGGCTTGACGACGGTGGCGGCCAACATCGTCGCCAAGCTGGCGCCGATGTTCGTGGTTCTCGGTGGCATAGGGCTGATGGCCTGCACCAGCCTGGCCGCCATGGGCGTGCAGACCACGGGCGCCGTGCCCGCCGGCCTGCCGCACTTGAACCTAGCCGCGTCCAGCACGCACTGGCGACCCTTGCTGCAACCGGGACTGCTGATCGCCTTCGTCGTGTTCTTGATGTCGATGTCTGGCGCGCAGGCGCTGGCGCTCAAGCGCAACGAGAAGCTGGTCAGCAACCATGAATTGATCGGCCTGGGCGCGGCCAATGTCGCCAGCGCGCTGTCGGGCGGTTTTCCGGTGTCGGGCGGTTTGTCGCGTTCTGCCGTCAATTTCGCGGCCGGCGCGAATACGCCGCTGGCCAGCCTGATCACCGCCGCGCTGCTGGCCGTGGCCCTGCTGGCGCCGACCGGCTGGCTGGCGCTGCTGCCGCTGCCGGTGCTGGCGGCCACCATCATCGTGGCGGTACTGGGCATGCTGGAGCTGGATATCCTGCGCACCGCCTGGCAGTACGACCGCGGCGACGCGCTGGCCTGGGCCGCGACCTGCGGCGGTGTGCTGGCGCTGGGCGTGGAGGCCGGCGTGATCGTCGGCGTGGCGCTGTCGATGGGGACGCTGATCTGGCGGGCCAGCCGGCCGCACATCGCGGTGCTGGGGCGCATCGCCGGCACTGAGCATTTCCGCAATATCGAACGCTATCCGGCCGAAACCCAGCCGGAACTGCTGGTGCTGCGCATCGACGCCAATCTGTTCTTCGGCAATGTGGAAGCGGTCAATGCCCGTATCGAATGCGAGCTGGCGTTGCACAGCAGCGCGCGTCAGCTGCTGCTGGTGATGTCGGCGGTCAGTTCGATCGACACCACGGCGCTGCTGGCGCTGACGGAGCTGAATCAGAGCTTGCAGCGGCGCGGCATCGGCCTGCACCTGGCGGAAGTGAAGGGGCCGGTGATGGACCGGCTGCGCCACAGCAGCCTGCTGGATAAGCTGAATGGCAAGATTTACCTGAGCACCGCCCAGGCCTACGACGCGCTGCATCAGGCATGCACGTCGGCGATACCGGAAAAATAAATCTTTTAGGCAACAATATGCATGGACTTCATGGCGGTTTGACCCTATGATTTAAGCAGTCAACCCCAATGAATGGTTTTCCGATGTTGGTCCGCCTTGCCCGCCGTGCAGGAAAAGTCTCGATTGCCGTATTTGTCAGCGTCACGCTGACGGCCGTGGTGACGCTGGTCCTGACCACCTTTGCGCTGTATTTCTACCAGGTGGAGCGCGCCCAGCGCTGGGAGCAACTGCACAAGACCCTGGCCAACAGCGCCGACGAACTGGCCGCCGCCGTGGCGCTGCCGGCCTGGAATTTCGACGAGACGCAGATCGTCACCATCATGAAAAGCGGCTTGAGCAACCGCGACCTGTACGCCAGCGCGGTGGCGCCGGTGGCCAGCAACCAGCCCTTCATCCTGACCCGCAACGAACAGGCGCAGCTGGTCCCGGCCACGCGCCTGCCGGCCGATCCCGAGCTGTTGTCCGAGCAGCGTCCCATCGTCGCCGCCGGCCAGAATATCGGCACCATCACCGTGTACGCCTCGCCGGCGGTGCTGATCGAGCAGCTGCGCCAGCGCCTGTACACCATCGCCGGCCTGATTTTCGTGCTGGACGTGACGCTGGTGACCAGCCTGTACCTGCTGCTGTGGCAGTTGATCCTGAAGCCGCTGACCAATATCGAACGCTACGCCGCCAGCGTCAAGGCCGGGCAGAATTCCGGCGCCGCGCCGCCGCGCGACTGGTATTTCGGCGAGCTGCGCACGCTGAACGCCTCGATCCGCGAGATGGTGCGGTTGATGGAGAGCCGTTATGTCGCCATGCACGCCAGCGAGGAGCGGCTGCAGATCGCCTCCAGCGCGGCCGCCATCGGCATCTGGGACTGGAACATGGTCGGCGACCAGATGGTGTGGGACGATCAGATGTACCGCCTGCACGGCATGGAGGGACGCCGGTTGGAGCGGCCGATGGACGCCTGGCGCCAGATGGTCCATCCGGACGATCTGATCCCGACCGAGCTGCTGCTGCGGCGCGCACTGGATGGCGCCGGCGAGTATGACGTGGAGTTCCGCGTGATCTGGCCCGACGGCTCGACCCACTACATCAAGGCCGACGCCATGGTGTTCCGCGACGCCGAGGGTCAGCCGATGCGCATGGTCGGCGTGAACTACGACGTCACCGCCAGCCGCGTGGCCGAGCAGGAATTGCGCCGCCACCGCATCCACCTGGAAGACCTGGTGGCCGAACGCACCAACGCGCTGTCGGTGGCGGTGCGCCAGGCCGAGGCGGCCAACCGCGCCAAGAGCATCTTCCTGGCCAACATGAGCCACGAATTGCGCACGCCGCTGAATTCCGTGATCGGCTTCTCGCGCCTGATGGCCGATTCCAAGAACATGCTGCCGGAAGAGAAGCGCAACCTGGCCATCATTCACCGCTCCGGCCAGCACCTGCTTACGCTGATCAACGACATCCTGGAACTGTCCAAGATCGAGGCCGGCCGCGCCGTGCTGCAGACCGAGGTGGTCCACCTCGACGACATGTTGCAGGAAATGCTGGACATGGTCAGCATGCGCGCCGGCCAGACCGGGGTCGAGCTGGTGGTCGACAGCGTCGGCGTGCCGGCCAGCGCGCGCGTGGACGGCACCAAGCTGCGCCAGGTGCTGTTGAACCTGATGTCGAATGCGGTCAAGTTCACGGCCCAGGGCAAGGTCACGCTGCGCGTGCGCGGCGCCCATCGTCAGGGCGGCACCTGCGACCTGACCTTCTGCGTGATCGACAACGGCCCCGGCATCGCCCAGGAAGATCAGGCGCGCATCTTCGAACCGTTCATCCAGGCCGATGGCCCGGGGGCGAAGGAAGGCACAGGCCTTGGCTTGACCATCTCGCGCGAATTCGTGCAGCTGATGGGCGGCACGCTGAAGCTGGAATCGCGTCCGGGCGAAGGCGCCACCTTCCACTTCACGATCACCGTGCAGGTTGCCGACGCAGCCCCGGCCGCCGGCGCGGACGAAGTCAGCGCGCTGGCGCCGCCGCAACGGCGCCGCATCCTGCTGGCCGACGACAACGCCGACGGCTGCGCGCTGCTGGAAAGCCTGCTCAAGCCCCTCGGCTTCGAGGTGGCGGCGGTCGGCGACGGCGCGCAGGCGCTGGCCATGGTCGAGGTCTGGCAACCGGACCTGATCTTCATGGACTGGCGCATGCCGACACTCGATGGCCTGAACGCCACCCGCCAGATCCGCGCCAACCGGGACCGCCGGCAGCCGCGCATCGTGATGCTGACCGCGTCGGCCTTTGCCGAGGAGCGCACGGAAGCGCTGAACGCCGGCGCCGATGAATTCATGCGCAAGCCGGTCGAACAGGAACAGCTGTACGCGGTGCTGGAGCAGCAGCTCGGGCTGCAGTTCGTGCGGCGCCACCACGGCGCGCGCCAGCCGTCGCCGTCGCCGCTGCTGGCGGAGGATCTGCGCCGGCTGCAGCCGGCCTTGCGCGCGGACCTGAAGACCGCATTGCAGGAATTGAACCTGACGCTGGTGGCGCATCTGCTGGCGCCGCTGCCGCCGGAACTGGCCGAAGTGGCGGCGCGCATGGAGCACATGGTGCAGCTGCACCAGTATCCGCAGCTGTGCGCGTTGCTGGACCAGGCGGATAAGGAATTGGAGACCCCGGCCTGACCGGTATATGATAGTGAAAAAATAACAGAACAACTGTCCAGGCTAGAAAGTGCACATGCATCGCGATTTGTCGGAACAACATACCAAGGGCGAAGTGCTGATCGTGGAAGACACGCCGGCGTCGCTCAAGCTGCTCAGCGACCTGCTGACGGAGGCGGGCTACTACGTGCGCCAGGCGCCCAACGGCGAGCTGGCCCTGTGGACGGCGCAATCGCGTCCGCCGGAACTGATCCTGCTCGACGTGCGCATGCCCGGCATCGACGGCTTCGAGGTGTGCCGCCGTCTGAAGGCGTCGCCGGAGCTGAGCCGGGTGCCGGTGATCTTCCTGTCGGCCCAGCACGACACCGACGACAAGGTGCGCGGCTTCGCGCTCGGCGCGGTGGATTTCATCGCCAAGCCGTTCCAGACCGAGGAAATCCTGGCCCGCACCGACGCTCACGTGCGCCTGGGCCGCGCGCAGAAGGCGCTGGCGGCGGAGCGCGCGCTGCTGGAGGAACGCGTGGCCGAGCGCACCGCGGAACTGGCGAAGGAAGTCGAGCAGCGCCGCGCCAACGAGGAATTCCTGCGCCTGGCCAGCCAGGTGTTCGAGGCCACCCAGGATGCCATTGTGGTGGCCGACCCGCACGGCCACATCGTCGCCACCAATCCGGCCTTCACGCAGATTTCCGGCTATACCGCCAAGGAGGTGCTGGGCCGCAGCGTGGCGCTGCTGCACGCCGGCGAGCCGGATGCGGCCTCGTTCGCGGCCATGGTGCAGGCGGTGGCGAAAAGCGGCCACTGGTCGGGCGAGATCCTGGCGCGCCGCAAGAACGGCGACATCTATCCGGGCCTGCTGAGCGCCTCGGTGGTGCGCGACGAGGCGGGTCAGCTGATCAATCACGTGGCGGTGTTCATGGACATCACCGAGCGCAAGGCCGAACAGCACCTGATCGACTTCCTGTCCAACCACGACGCCCTGACCGGGCTGCCTAACCGCCTGCTGGCGCGCCAGCGCTTCGACCAGACGCTGGCCACGGCGCGGCGTGAAGGGCGCTGCGTGGCCGTCATGTGCCTGGACCTGGACCGCTTCAAGAGCATCAACGACTCCTACGGTCACCAGATCGGCGACAAGGCGCTGCAGGTGGTGTCGAAATACCTGACCGAGACGGTGCGCGAGGGCGATACCGTGACGCGCCAGGGTGGCGACGAATTCCAGATCATCATCGCCGACGAACCCCAGCTGGGCGTCACCATTGCGCTGGCGCAGAAGATCCTGGCCGGCCTGCGCAAGGACCTGGTGATCGACGGCCAGCAGATCACCGTCACCTCCAGCATCGGCATCGCCGTCAGCCTGACCGACGGCGACAGCTTCGATGAACTGGTGCGCAATGCCGACACGGCGCTGTTCCGCGCCAAGGAGATCGGCCGCGACAACTACGCCTTCTTCACCGAGCGCATGGACGCCGAGATCCGCGACAAGCTGGCGATCCAGAGCCAGCTGCGCGGCGCCATCGCGCGCGACGAATTCGAAGTCCACTACCAGCCGCAGGTCTGCCTGAAGACCGGCGCCATGGTCGGTGCCGAAGCGCTGCTGCGCTGGGATAACGCGGTGCTGGGCAAGGTGCCGCCCAACCGCTTCATCCCGCTGGCCGAGGAATACGGCCTGGCCAACTCCATCGGCGAGTGGGTGCTGGAAAGCGCCTGCGCGCAGATGAAGGTGTGGCACGACCAGGGCCTGGGGTATGTGAAGGTGTCGGTCAACCTGGCCGCCGCGCAGTTTGCCAACGACGCCACCGTACCCTACGTGGAAAGCACCTTGCGCAAGTTCGGCCTGGCGCCCGAGTATCTGGGCCTGGAAATCACTGAAGGCACGGTGATGGGCGATCCGAACAAGGCGGTGGCATCGCTGCGGCGCCTGAAGGATATCGGCGTCAGCATCTCGCTGGACGACTTCGGCACCGGCTATTCGAGCCTGAGCTATCTGAAGCGCTTCCCGATCGACGTGCTGAAGATCGACAAATCGTTCGTCGACGACGTCACCACCAACAGCGCCGACGCGGCGATCGCGCTGTCGGTGATCTCGCTGGCGCACAACCTGAACATGCGCGTGATCGCGGAAGGCGTGGAGACGCGCGAACAGATGCAGTTCCTGACGGAGCGCGGCTGCGACGAGATGCAGGGTTATTATTTCAGCCGTCCGCTGAACGCCGACGGCTTCACCGCGCTGCTGCGCGAACGCCGTAATTTGCGGGACATATCAAACTAACTGGAGCGTTATGGAAAAGAAGTTCAATGCCGCCATCGCCGGCGCATGCATGCTGTTATGTCTGAACACGGCGGGCGCCGCCACCGCCGCCAAGGCCAGTCCGGCCGACGCCCAGTTCAAGGCGATCTACACCCAGGAGTGGAAATGGCGCATGAGCCAGAAGCAGGAGGACGATGAGGACAGCGACAGCGGCGTCTCGACCTCGCTGCCGCGCATCGATCTCGCCACCCAGCAGCAGCGCCAGGCCTATTGGGAAGGCGTGATGAAAAAGCTGAACGGCATCCAGGAAGCGCGCCTGTCGCCGTCGGAGCGCATCAACTACCAGGTCTACAAGGCGCAGATCGCCGCGCTGATCGCCGCCCAGCAGTTCCGCGAATACGAAAAGCCGCTGAATGCCGATACCGCGTTCTGGTCCAACTTCGCCTCCGGCGCGCGCCGCCCGCTGACCAACGAGAAGCAGTACCGCGACTACATCAAGCAGTTGAGCGACACGCCGCGCTACTTCAACGAGGAGATGGTGAACATGCGCGCCGGCCTGGCGCGTGGCTTCACGCCGCCCAAGGTGACGCTGGTGGGGCGCGACGGTTCGATCAGCTCCGTCACCGACGCCAAGTCGGCGCAGGATACGGTGTTCTACACGCCGTTCAAGAAGATGCCGGCCACCATGCCGGCCGCGCTGCAGGAGGAACTGCGCGCCGCCGGCGCCAAGGCGATCGACAGCTACGTGCTGCCGTCCTACCGCACGCTGTTGAAGTTCATGCGCGAAGAATACGTGCCGCACACGCGCGAAGAACTGGCGGCCGAGAGTCTGCCGGATGGCAAGGCCTACTACCAGTCGAAGATCGTCGAATTCACCACCACCAGTCTGACGGCCGACCAGATCCACCAGGTCGGGCTGGACGAGATGGCCAAGATCCGCGCCGAGATGACCGACGTGATGAAGCAGGTGAACTTCGAGGGCGATCTGCCGGCCTTCCTGCAGTTCCTGCGCACCGACCCGCGCTTCTATGCCAAGACGCCGGACGAGCTGCTGATGCGCTCCGCCTGGGTGGCCAAGAAGTTCGACGGCAAGGTGGCGCAATACTTCGGCTACCTGCCGCGCCGCCGCTTTGCCGTGATCCCGGTGCCGGACGATCAGGCGCCGTTCTACACCTCGGGCCGCGGCGGTCCGGGCGTCTACCTGGTCAACACCTACAACCTGCCGTCGCGCGCGCTGTACAGCATGCCGGCGCTGACGCTGCACGAATCGGCGCCGGGCCACGCCTTCCAGATGCCGGTGGCGCTGGAGCAGAAGGGCCGCCCGCCGTTCCGCAACGCCTACATCTCGGCGTATGGCGAAGGCTGGGCACTGTACTGCGAACGTCTGGGCGCGGAGATGGGCATGTATGAAACCCCGTACGAAACCTTCGGCATGCTGAGCTATCAGGCCTGGCGCGCCTCGCGGCTGGTGGTCGATACCGGCATCCACAGCAAGGGCTGGACCCGCAAGCAGGCGCGGGACTACCTGCACGCCAACACGGCGCTGTCCGACCACGAGATCGAGACGGAAGTGGACCGCTACATCTCGTGGCCGGGCCAGGCGCTGTCCTACTATCTGGGCGAGATGAGCATCATCAACGCGCGCAAGAAAGCGGAGCAGGCGCTGGGCCAGAAGTTCGACATCCGCGCCTTCCACGACACCGTACTGCAACTGGGCTCGGTGCCGCTGCCGGTGCTGGAGGCGCGCATCGACCAATTCATCGCGGATGGCGGAAAAAATCCGTATCCGGGCCTCGAGTACACCAATTAACGCAGCATGTCGTTGGCGATCCACTGCAGCACCGGCGGCCGATGCGGCTGCCATCCCAGCTGCTTGCGCGCGCGCTCGCCGCGCACGCGGCTGTTGGAGCCGAGGCCGTACGAGGCCATCTCGTAGCCCCATTCTTCCTTCGCCTGATCCAGCGGCCAGTCCTGCGGCGCGCCCAGGCCGAGCGCCTTGGCGATGGCCGCGCTCATGTCGCGGAACGCCGCCTCACCGCTTTCGACGAAATAGAAGGCGCCGGCTTCGGTCTTGTCGAGCGCCAGCAGATACAGATCGACCACGTCGTCGATATGCACATTCGACCAGATGTTGCGGCCGGGGCCGACGTGGCGCACGATGCCGCTCTTGCGCGCTTGCCTGAGCAGGCGCGGCAGCTGCACCGAGTCGCGCGGCAGGGCGCCGTGCCCGTAGATCAGGGTGTTGCACAGCACCGCCGAGCGCACGCCTTTGCTGGCGGCGTCCAGCACCAACCGGTCGATCGCCACGCGCGCGGCCTTGTCGGCGGTGGGCTCGGGCAGATTGTCTTCGTAATAGATTTTGTCGGTGCCTTTGCCACCCGAGGCGTCGCCGACGATGCTGGAACCGCTGGTGTGCAGGAATACCGTGCCGCTGCCGGCCAGCGCCTCGATGAATGCCTCGACCGCCGTGCGGTTGTCGCTGCTGGCGGCGTTGATCACGGCGTCCGCCGCCCGCGCCTGCGCGATCAGCAGCTCGCGGTCGTTCAGCGTGCCGAGCACGCCGGTGACGCCGATCTGTTTGACTTCTTCCAGCTGTTCCGGCTTGCGCACCAGGCCCACCACTTCATGGCCAGCCTTCACCAGACCGGCGGCAATCGAACTGCCGATAAAACCGGCCGCGCCGGTGACGAATACCTTCATGTTCTGCTCCTGAATTCATTGCGGGAAGCAGACAGTATGGGGATGGCGCCGGCACGCACCAAGAGCGCCCGGCTCAAAGCTCCCTTGCGCCGGTTTCAATAATCAGAAGTAGATGGTGGCGGTGATGGTCGACTTGTAGGTATCCGGCTGCGGCGTGGCCTGCGCCGGTACGCTGCCGTACACGGTCAGGTTCTGCTGCTGGCCGGTGCCGGTGCCGGACAGCGTGTCGGTGCCCTGGGTGTTGCCCCAGTTGCCGCCGCCGGCGGTCAAACTCAGGTTGAAGGCGACTGTGCTGGTGTTGGCGCCGGTGCCGCTCATCACGCGGCTGGCAATGGAGGAGCCGGTGCCGGTACCGGCGCTCAGGCCGACGTTATAGGGCGTGGTGTTGGTGCAGGTGACGGCCAGCGTGGTGTTGGTGTTGACCGCGTTGGCCAGCACGCCCTGCGACTGGCCGAAGTCCAGCGGGTTGGCGGCGATGGTGCAGTCGGCGACGATGCGCATGGTGACGTCGAAGGTCGCGGTTTTGCTGCCGTTGCTGTAGACGGCGGCGCCGCCGATCATCGGGGCGAGCAGGGCGAGAATGGTGGCAACGGCGGTGATGCGTTTCATGGTGTACTCCAGAATGCGGACGAAATGGATCAAAAAAGAGGCCGCTAAGCTGGGGCGGGTGCTGCTCGGGGGATGATGTTAGCGCGGGTTGGGGCGCTGGAGGGTGTGCTGTTCGCGCCGGTCAGCCGTCTCTGCGGGCCGCCGTCGGAGTGCTGCGGGTTTAGAAGTAGACGGTCGCGGTGATCGTCGACTTGTAGGTGTCCGGTTGCGGCGTCGCCTGTGCCGGCACGGTGCCGTAGACGGTGTGGCTCTGCGCCGTGCCGGTGCCGGTGGCCGACTTGGTGTCGGTGCCCTGCGTGTTGCCCCAGTTGGTGGCGCCGGCGGTCTGGTACAGATTGAAGGCGACCGTGCTGGTGTTGGCGCCGGTGCCGCTCATCACGCGCGAAGCCACGGTGGAGCCGGTGCCGGTGCCGGCGTTCAGGCCGATGTTGTACGGCGTGGTGTTGGTGCAGGTGACGCTCAGCGTGGTGTTGACGTTGACCGCGGTGGCCAGCACGCCCTGATTCTGGCCGAAGTCCAGCGGCGTGGCGGCGATGGTGCAGTCGGTGACGATTTTCAGGGTGACGTCGAAGGTGGCGGTTTTGGAACCATTGCTGTAGACCGCGGCACCGCTCAACACCGGCAGCAGCAGGGCGCCGGTGGCGACAGCCAGCACGGCGCGGGACAGGGACTTGCTCATCATGATGACCTCCAATGGAAAAGACGGTGGGCACGCTCGGTACAACTTATGTTTCCGTGCTTCAATGGAGTCAATTATTCCTCAAGCGCGAAATCGCTGCTTTTGCTGCCGGGGACGGATCTTTTGGCGGCGTAGAAAACCGAAAAAATATTTGCTGCCTGGAACGTTTTTACAACAGCGCGCTTGTGCCGGCGGCGGTGGCGCTTTTGCTGGCGCTAGCGGCGGGCGCTGCGCAGCCCGCCTGGCGCGCATACGCCGAAGGGCTGAGTCCGCAAAACAGGCGGAACCGCTTGCTGAAGTGGCTTTGGTCCTCGTAGCCGGTCAGCGAGGCGATCTGTCCCAGCGAAAAGATGCCATCGCGTATCAGTTCCTGCGCGCGCAGCATGCGCACGCTTTCCAGGTAGGCCATGGCACTGACGCCGGCGCTCTCGCGGAACATGCGCGCAAAGTGGAAGCGGCTGACGTTGGCCAGGTTGGCCAGGGTCTGCAAGTCGATATGCTCATGCAAGTTGGCGCGGATGTAGTCTTGCACCCGCTGCAGCGCGCGCGGATGCAGCCGGGTGCGGCCATGTTCGGCGTGCGCCGGGTGCGTGCCCAGCCGATGCACCAGGTGACCGGCCAGCGCCATGGACAAGGCCTGGGTAATATAGGCCTGGCTGGCATGTTCCTGACTGTGCAGCTCATCCAGCAGTTGCAGTCCGAGCCGTTCGATGAAGGGGTCGCGCAAGCCGAAGTGGTTGTGCAGTTCGACCGTCTGCGGCGCGCCCGGCATCGCCAGCGCGGCATCGCGCAGCAGACCGGGCGGGATGCGCATCAGCAGCACGGCGCCGGCCTGGTCCCACAGCCAGCGCGATGGCATGCCGCGCGGGTGCACGGCGATATGGCCCCTGGCGACGTTGCGCACATCGGTCTGGCCGCCACGGATCTGCGTCAGCCGCGCGCAGCCGGCGGTACGCAGGGCCACCACGTCGTGATCCAGCGCCGGCGAGGCAGCCTCGCCGCCGGCAGGCGCGTCGTGCCAGTTGAGGGTGACGCCGCGCCAGCCACGGCCGATGCTGGTGGCGTCCGGCGGCGGGTCCAGGTGAAACGGGATTTCCGACGCATCTGAAGCAAAATCCGGCGACATGGCTTCACCTCACGTGAAAGATCGACAGCGGAGATCTCTTCAGCTTATCACTCTACGGCCGTGTCGAAACGCAAGAAAATACCAAAATTGCGCAAGCCAGGACTACAGGCTCTGTCACGTTGGCAAGATAATAAGCTGTCGTGGTGCAAGAAACCTGACATTCCAACTCGACGATATGGAGGGCGAATGAGTTACTCACTTGATGTGAACGGCAAAGTATTAAAGGCCGACGTGGATGGGGAGATGCCGCTGTTGTGGGTATTGCGCGACACTCTCGGCATGACCGGCACCAAGTTCGGCTGCGGCGCCGCGCTGTGCGGGGCGTGCACCGTCCACGTGGATGGGCTGGCCCGGCGCTCGTGCGTGATGCCGGTGTCGCTGGTCCGCGGCGGCAAGGTGAAAACCATCGAGGGCCTGAGCGCGAGCCCGGTCGGCCGCACCGTGCAGCAGGCCTGGCTGGACCTGGATGTGGCGCAATGCGGCTATTGCCAGTCCGGGCAGCTGATGCAGGCGACCGCGCTGCTGGAGGCCAACCCCAACCCCAGCGACGAGGAAATCGCCCAGGTGATGGCCGGGAATATCTGCCGCTGCGGCACCTATGACCGCATCCGCGCCGCGATCCGCCAGGCGGCGCAAGCCCTGGCGCAAGGCACCCAGCGGGGGGCGCCATGAGAGCCCGCGGCTGCTGGTTGGCGCTGGCCTGGCTGGTGACCGGACCGCTGCAGGCCGCCTCGGGCGCCGAACAGGTGTCCGCCGCGGCGCCGCTCAAGGCGCCGGCCGAATTCCAGAACATCCAGGATAAAAACGCGCGCTCGGTGGCGTTGTTCGTCGAGGCGGGCAAGGTGATCAACAGCCCGCGCTGCATGAATTGTCATCCCGCGCTGCGCGCGCCGACGCAGGGCGACGACCGCCATCCGCACGTGCCGCCGATCGCCGCCGGCGAGTCCGGCATGGGCAAGCCCGGCCTGTTCTGCATGGCCTGTCACCAGACCCGGACGGTGGCGTTGAGCGGCACCGCGTTCCCCTCGATTCCAGGCCACGAACACTGGATGCTGGCGCCCGAGTCGATGGCCTGGCAGGGCAAGACGCTGGGCCAGATCTGCGAACAGATCAAGGATACCAAGCGCAACGGCGGCCGCGACCTGAAGCAGATCACCGAGCACATGGGCAAGGACACGCTGGTCGGCTGGGCCTGGCACCCCGGTCCGGGCCGCACGCCGGCGCCCGGCACCCAGGAAGTGTTCGGCCAGTTGATCCAGGCGTGGATCGACAACGGCGCGCAGTGCCCGCGCTGAACCGAACCTGGCGGCGCGATATGCACTGATCTGGTGCATGTCGCCATATCCTGGTGCGGACAGGCGCCGGCCAGCGGAGATTCCGCTGGCACAGCGATTGCATAAGACAAGACATTATTTCTCTCGACAGTGTCATGCCCGACTGCACCGCGCCCCGCGATTACGCCGTTCAGACCGCCAGCAGCAGCTGGCAGGCCGCGCTCACGCTGGGCTTTGCCGACGACGATGGCGCCACGCGGCTGTACAACAAGCTTCACTACGGCCCGCTGCGCGTGCAGAAGGCGCTGTATCCGGAAGATGCGCGCGTGTGCCAGGCCATCATCGTCCACCCGCCGGGCGGCGTGGTGGGCGGCGACCGGCTGGAGATCGACATCGGTGTCGGCGACCGCGCCCATGCCTTCATCACCACGCCCGGCGCGGCCAAGTGGTACAAGGCCAACGGCAAGACCTCGCGCCAGGACATCCACCTGCACGTGAACCGGGATGCCGCGCTCGAATGGCTGCCGCAGGAAACGATCTTTTTTGATACCGCTAACGTCGAGCTTGACCAGCACATCGAACTGGCGGCCGGCGCCACCTACATCGGCTGCGAGATCCTGTGCATGGGCCGGCGCGGCTCGGGCGAGAGGTTCGCCAGCGGCGCGGTGCGTCAACGCAGCAGCATCCGCCGCGACGGCCGCTTGATCTGGTGGGAGCAGGGCGTGATGCTGGGCGGTCGCCTGGACAGCCCGCTGACCTTGAACGCGCACACCGTGTGCGCCACCCTGATCGCCGCCGGCAAGCCGCTGCCGGCGGCGCTGCTCAACGCACTGCTGAACGATATCCGCGCCGACATCGCCGCCGACGGCGGTCACGTGTTCGGCATCACCCAGACCAAGGGCGTGCTGGTCGCGCGCCACCTCGGCGACGACAGCGAAACCGCGCGCCGCCTGATGCTCACCGTGTGGCGCCGTCTGCGTCCGCATCTGCTGGGGCGCGAGGCCGTCACGCCGCGCATCTGGCAAACCTGAGAAAGAAAAACGTATGGATCTGACGCCACGCGAAAAAGACAAGCTGTTGATTTTTACCGCCGGCCTGCTGGCGGAACGCCGCCTCGCACGCGGCTTGAAGTTGAATTACCCGGAAGCGGTGGCGCTGATTACCTGCGCCATCATGGAAGGTGCCCGCGACGGCAAAACTGTCGCCCAGCTGATGTCCGACGGCACGCGCATACTCACGCGCGCCGACGTCATGGAGGGTATCCCCGAAATGATCCCCGACATCCAGGTCGAAGCGACGTTCCCCGATGGGAGCAAGCTTGTGACTGTCCACAACCCCATCCCATAAAGGAGTTCATCATGATTCCAGGTGAATACAAGCTTGAAGAGGGCGAGATCGGCCTGAATGTCGGTCGCGAGATCACCACCGTGGTGGTCACCAACCAGGGCGACCGGCCGGTGCAGATCGGCTCGCATTTTCACTTCTTTGAAGTCAATTCGGTGCTCAAGCTCGAGCGCTGGAAAGCCTACGGCATGCGCCTGAATATCGCCGCCGGCACCGCCGTGCGTTTCGAGCCGGGCCAGCAGCGCACGGTGGAACTGGTGAAGCTGGACGGCGACCAGGAAGTATACGGCTTCAACGGCAAGGTAATGGGCAAGCTGAACTCCACACCACCCAAAACATAAGGCTCTCATGGCTACAATTTCGCGCCGCGCCTACGCGGAGATGTTCGGTCCCACCACCGGGGACCGCATTCGCCTGGCGGACACTGAACTGTTTATCGAGATCGAAAAGGATTACGCCACCTACGGCGAGGAAGTGAAATTCGGCGGCGGCAAGGTGATCCGCGACGGCATGGGCCAGTCGCAGCGCGTCGCCGCCGAGGTGATGGATACGGTGATCACCAACGCGGTGATCGTCGATCACTGGGGCATCGTCAAGGCCGATATCGGCATCAAGAACGGCATGATCGCCGGCATCGGCAAGGCCGGCAATCCGGACATCCAGCCGAATGTAACGATGGCGATCGGCGGCGCGACCGAAATCATCGCCGGCGAGGGCATGATCGTCACCGCCGGCGGGGTGGACACGCATATC
Source organism: Duganella callida (assembly GCF_004614165.1). Taxonomy (GTDB): domain Bacteria; phylum Pseudomonadota; class Gammaproteobacteria; order Burkholderiales; family Burkholderiaceae_D; genus Rugamonas; species Rugamonas callida. Next base: position 17,917 of record NZ_SPVG01000036.1, read on the forward strand.
CACTTCATCTGCCCGCAGCAGATCGAGGAGGCGCTGATGAGCGGCGTCACCACCATGATAGGCGGCGGCACCGGGCCATCGGCCGGCACCTCGGCCACCACCTGCACGCCGGGACCGTGGCACCTGCATGCGATGCTGCAGGCGGCCGATGCGTTCCCGATGAACCTGGGCTTCCTCGGCAAGGGCAACGTCAGCCTGCCGGAGCCGCTGGAAGAACAGATCCGCGCCGGCGCCATCGGCCTGAAGCTGCACGAAGATTGGGGCAGTACCCCGGCCGCCATCGACAACTGCCTGTCGGTGGCGGACACGATGGATATCCAGGTGGCGATCCACACCGACACGCTGAACGAAGGCGGCTACCTGGCCGATACGCTGGCGGCGTTCAAGGACCGCACCATCCACACCTTCCACACGGAGGGCGCGGGCGGCGGCCATGCGCCGGACATCATCGCGGCGGTGGGCGAAGCGAACGTGTTGCCGTCGTCGACCAATCCCACCCGGCCGTTCACGGTGAACACGCTGGACGAACACCTGGACATGCTGATGGTCTGCCACCACCTGGACGCGGCCATTACCGAGGACGTGGCGTTCGCCGAGTCGCGCATCCGCCGCGAGACCATCGCCGCCGAAGACATCCTGCACGACATGGGCGCGGTGTCGATGATGTCGTCCGATTCGCAGGCCATGGGCCGGGTGGGCGAGGTGATCATGCGCACCTGGCAGACGGCGCACAAGATGAAGGTGCAGCGCGGTCCGCTGGCGCCCGACTCGGCGCGCAACGACAACTTCCGCGTCAAGCGCTACATCGCCAAGTACACCATCAACCCGGCCATCACGCACGGTATCGCGCACGCGGTGGGCTCGGTCGAAGTGGGCAAGATCGCCGATCTGGTGCTGTGGAAGCCCGCCTTTTTCGGCGTCAAGCCGCAGACCATCCTGAAAGGCGGTATGATCGCCGCCGCGCTGATGGGCGATCCCAACGCCTCGATCCCGACCCCGCAACCGGTGCATTACCGTCCCATGTTCGGCGCCTTCGGCGGCGGCCTGAAAAAGTCGTTCACGTTTGTGTCGCAATCGGCGTACGACGCCGGCATCGGCGAGCAGCTGAAACTGAACAAGACGCTGATCGTCGCCAAGGGCATGCGCGCGCTGCGCAAGTCGGACATGATCCACAACGACCTGGCGCCGACGATGGACGTCAATCCCGAAACCTATGAAGTGCGCGCCAATGGCGAGCTGCTGGTCTGCGAGGCAGCGGCCGTGCTGCCGATGGCGCAGCGTTATTTCCTGTTCTGACCATGCTGACATTACATACCAAGATTCCGCACGCTGACGCCATCGCCGCGCAACTGGTGCTCCCTTATGAGCTGCGCGAGAAATGCCGCCTGCGCGCGACGCTCGACAATGGCGAGGATGTCGCCGTCTTCACCGTGCGCGGCACCGTGCTGCGTGATGGCGATCTGCTGACCGGTGAGGACAAGCGCGTGATCAAGGTGGTGGCAGCGCGGGAGCCGACCTACAAGGTCACCTGCGCCGATCCGCAATCGCTGCTGCGCTGCGCTTTCCACCTGGGGAACCGCCACACGCAGGCGCAGGTGGGCGAGGGCTTTCTACGCATCCGCGCCGACAAGGTGCTGAAGGAGATGCTGGCCGGTCTGGGCGCGATGGTGGAGGAAGAGATGGCCGCCTTCGAGCCGGAGTCCGGCGCTTACGGCGGCGGTCACGCGCACCACCACGACGGTCCGCTGGCGCCCATCCCGTTGCGCCAGAAGATCCACCGTCCGGGCGATCCGAAATGAGCCACATGTCATTCCCGCGCACGCGGGAATCCATGCAGGGCATCCTGTCATGCGTTCTATGGATTCCCGCTTGCGCGGGAACGACGGGATGACGGCCGCCGGTCTGCTGCACCTGCTGCAATTCGCCAGCCCGGCCTTGCCGATCGGCGCCTACAGCTATTCGCAGGGGCTGGAGGCCGCGCTGGAGAATGGCACCGTGCACAACGCCGACATGGCCCGTGCCTGGATCGTCCGCCACCTGCACGAAGTGGTGGCGCAATGGGAAGCGCCGGTTGCCTGGCGCCTGATGCAGGCATGGTCGCGCCGCGACTGGCCGGCCGTCGCCGAGTGGAGCGAAAAATTCATCGCCTCGCGCGACAGCGCCGAATTCCGCGCCGAGACCATCCAGATGGGCTACTCGCTGGTCAAGCTGATCGCCGAACTCGGCATCGCCGACGCGGAAATGCTGCGCCACCTGCAAAGCGAAGCGGAAGTCGCGCTGCCCACCGCCTTTACCTGCGCTGTCGCCGCGCTGGACATTCCGCACGACGCGGCACTGCTGGCCATGCTGTTCGCCTGGGCCGAGAACCAGGTGCTGGTGTGCGTGAAGTCGGTGCCGCTGGGGCAGGTGGCCGGCCAGCGCATGCTGCTGTCGCTGCGTGAAGAAATCGAAGCCGCCGCTGCTTACGCGCAGGCCGTCAGCGACGACGACATGTGCAACTGGGCGCCCGGCCTGTCGCTGCTGTCGATGCAGCACGAAGTTCAATACAGCCGTTTATACAGATCCTGAAAGAGCAAACATCATGACAACCACCAATCCTCTTCGCGTCGGCATCGGCGGCCCGGTCGGTTCGGGCAAGACCGCGCTGTGCGAAATGCTGTGCAAGGGCATGCGCGACCATTACGACATGGCCGTGATCACCAACGACATCTACACCAAGGAAGACATGGAAATCCTGCTGCGCGCGGACGCGCTGCCGGCCGAACGTCTGATGGGCGTGGAAACCGGCGGCTGCCCGCACACCGCGATCCGCGAAGACGCCTCGATCAATCTGGAAGCCATCGCCCGCATGCAGGCCGACTTCCCCGACCTGGACCTGATCCTGGTCGAATCGGGCGGCGACAACCTGGCCGCAACGTTCAGCCCCGAACTGTCCGACCTCACCATCTACGTCATCGACGTCGCCGGCGGCGAGAAGATTCCGCGCAAGGGCGGTCCCGGCATCACGCGCTCCGATCTGCTGATCATCAACAAGACCGACCTGGCGCCGCACGTGGGCGCAAACCTGGACATCATGGCGCGCGACGCCAGGCAGCAGCGCGGCAGCCGGCCATTCATCTTCACCAATCTGCGCAGCGGCGAGGGCGTGAGCGCAGTGATCGATTTCATACGCGAACAGGGTCTGCTCGGTCAGGCGCCACACTAACAGGGGAGAGAAAATGAAGAAAACTATCGCAGCAATCGCGCTGGCCGGCGCCAGTACCGCCGCACTGGCGCATACCGGAGCGGGTCCGCATACGCACGGCTTCCTGGACGGCTTCGCGCATCCGTTCACCGGCATCGATCACTTGCTGGCGATGCTGGCGGTCGGCGCCTGGAGCGCGCGCCAGCAAAACGGCCGGTGGCTGCCGGCCACCTTCATCGGCATGCTGATGGCCGGCATGGCGGCCGGCGCGGCCGGGTTGTCGGCGCCGGGACTGGAAACCGGCATCGCGCTGACGGTGGCGCTGCTGGGCGTGCTGATCGCGCTGGCGGCGCGCTTGCCGGCGCTGCCCGCGGCCCTCATGGTCGGCGGCTTCGCCCTGTTACACGGCAATGCCCACGGTCTGGAACTGCCGCAGGCGTCCAGCGCCGCCGGCCTGCTGCTGGCAAGCGTCATGCTCGTGCATGGCGGCCGATTGCTGGGCCGCGGCAGCCCGGCGCTGGCGCTGAAGGCATCGGGCGCGGCGATTGCCGTCAGCGGTCTGGCGATGCTGTCGCTGTAACTGCAAGTAACTTTCATGTTGCAGGCGCAATGCTTCGATTTTTGCGGCAATTGCGCCCATTTCCTCGTTTGTGGCGGGAATGCGTCAACAATCGTCATGCAAGTCACCGTGCTTTTTCATAGCTAAAAGCAAATTTTCTACGAAATAATGAAGAAATAACAATTGATAGTTGAGGTATAAAACAACTGTTGGTCTCTTTGGTAGCGATAACATAAGTTGGCAACACTTCGGGTTTTTAAACTTCAAGGGAAAGTCAACTATATGAAACGTTTGCTTCTGCTGGGTTGGGCCACGAGTTTGGCAAGCTGTGCGCTGCTATCGACCAGCCATGCCGCGACCATCGATTTTGAGACAGTGACCAATGTGGTGTCGCCGGTGCTGGCCGACGGCGACAGCTTGTACGCCAACGGCGATCAGTTCCGCACCGGTGGCTTCCTGGCCACGGTCAGCGACAGCCGCTATGCGCAAAGCCTGCCGGATTATCAGCCCGGCGGCCTGGCCGGGATGGTGATGAACAGCTGGACCTCGTGCATCATCAACGCCTGCCCGTACAACGAGAGCCACTTCTTTGCGGGCATGAATGGCGGCAGCATCACGCTGCAGCGCGAGGATGGCGCCGCGTTCCGCCTGGAGAGCCTGAACTACGGCTTCATTTCGCGCGACTGGGATCTGCCGCCGATGGTGTACGGCCGGCTGATGGTGGAGGCGACGCTGGCCGACGGCAGCGTGGTCAAGCTGGAGCAGGACATGCCGGCGGAAGAGCCGATGTCGCTGAACTGGGACTTCAGCGCGCAACTGGGCGGCCGCGCGATCAGCCGGGTGGAAATCGGCTCCTGCGTGTTCGACAGCCTGGGCGCCTGCGTCAACAACGACAGCACCTTGAACCAGGCGCAGTTCGCGCTGGACAATATCAACGTCAGCGCGGTGCCGGAACCGGCCGAGGCGGCGCTGCTGCTGGCCGGCCTGTCCCTGCTGGCCGCGCGCCGCCGTCGCGGCAAGCCTGCAGCGGCGGGAGGTGCGGCATGAAGACCATCCTGATTTCCGCCGGCTCGCTGCTGCTGGCCGCCCTCGGCGCCGCCCAGGCGGCGGAAGGGCGTCTGCCTTACCTGGTGCAGCTGGACGGTAAGCCGGCGGCATCGTACGCCGGCGGCGTCGCCAGCCTGAAGGCGACCATGCCGGCCGCCGGCCAGAAGCTGGCGGCGGCGTCGGCCGAGGTGCAGCGTTACAGCGGCTACCTCGAGCAGCAGCAGCGCAAGGTGCTGGCCAACGCGCCGCAGGCCAGGCTGATGCACAGCTACCAGCTGGCCTACAATGGCTTCTCCGCCATGCTGACGCAGAGCGAGGCGCGCGCGCTGAAGGCGCAGCCCGGCGTGCTGGCGGTGCGGCGCGAGTATGCGCGCCATGTCGATACCCATTACACGCCGACCTATCTGGGGCTGGACGGTCCGAACGGCTTGTGGAGCAAGGTGGGCGGCGACACCAAGGCGGGCGAGAACATCGTCATCGGCTTGATCGACACCGGCATCTGGCCGGAGAATCCGGCCTTCGCCGACCGCGTGGACAGCAGCGGCGCACCGACCTTCGACGCCGGCGGCAAGCTCGCGTACGGCGTACCGCCGGCCAACTGGAAGGGCGCCTGCGTGGGCGGCGAGGGCTTCGATGTCGGCACTTGCAACAACAAGCTGATTGGCGCGCGCTACTTCAACCAATCGTTCAAGGCCGATGGTCGCACGCTGCACTGGACCGAGTTCGACTCGCCGCGCGATTCGGTCAACGCCACCAGCTCGCACGGCGGCCATGGCACGCACACGGCATCGACGGCGGCCGGCAACCACGGCGTGTCGGCCCGGCTGGACGGCGTGCAGGTGGGACTGGCTTCCGGCATGGCGCCGCGCGCGCGCATCGCCGTGTACAAGGTCTGCTGGACCTACAACGACCCCGATGCGGCCACCGGTTCCACCAACAGCTGCTACGAGGGCGACGCCATCGCCGCCGTCGAGCAGGCGATCAGGGATGGCGTCAATGTGCTGAACTTTTCGATCAGCGGCAACCCTTACACGGTGGACGATCCGGTCGACCAGGCGTTCCTGGGGGCGGCGAATGCCGGCATCTTCGTCGCCTCGTCGGCCGGCAACGCCGGGCCGTACTACCTGCCGGCCGCGCATGGCGTGCCGTGGATGACGTCCGTGGCGGCGGCCAGCCATGACCGCCAGACCGGCGCGGAATTGAAGCTGGACGACGGCACGCGCTTCATCGGCGCCTCGCTGAACAGTGCGCCGCTGGCGGCCACCCGCCTGGTGCTGGCGCGCGATGCGGGCGCCACGCCGTTCGACCAGTTGTCGGCGGCCGACCAGGCGGCGCGCAGCCTGTGCTTCACGGCGGCCGAC
>NZ_SPVG01000202.1 GCF_004614165.1 Duganella callida
GTGAGTCGCAGTCGCCCGCCGCCGCGGCGGCCTCCTGCCGCGCCGAGATCAGCGGGATTACCTTGCGCGCGCCCTGCAGCGCCGGCCCGCAGGCGCGCGCGCCGCCCTCCTCCTCGAAGAAAAACTTGTCCTTGCCGAAGGCCGGCTTCAGCTCATCCATCCAGGTGGCGTGCGGATCGAAGCGCGCGTAGAACGGCTTGCGCACCCAGTCCGGATTGCGCGCCTGCAGGAATTGCAGCGCAAACACCTTCTCGCCGGCCACCTGCGCGATGCCGTCGATCACCACCTTGCCCGGAAACGCGCTCATCGACGGTCCGCGCACCGTGCGCGCCAGGCCCGACACCATCTGGTACGCCGCCTGGAAAATCGCATGCGCTCTCGCCAGCGGCAGCTGGAAATACTCGCGCGGCCCGGTGTCGCGCTCGACGAACATGTAATACGGAATCGCCCCCAGCCGCACGCCGGTGCGCCACAGCTCGGCCCAGCTGGCCGGGTCTTCGTTGATGTGGCGGATCAGCGGTCCCTGCATGCGCAAGGTGGCGCCGGTGCCGACGATGCGCTTGACCGCCTGCTGCGCGATGTCCTGGCGCAGCTCCACCGCATGGTTGTAATGGCCCATGATGGCCATGTTCTTGCCGGCCTTGACCACGCGCTCGAACAGCCGCAGCAGATCGTCGGCGTCGCGGTCCGAGACGAAGCGCTGCGGCCAGTACGCCACCGACTTGGTGCCGATGCGGATGTTCTGCACATGCGCCAGCTCCGGCGCCAGCAGCGGCTCGATGTAGGCCTCCAGCGAGCGCGTGTTCATGATCAGCGGATCGCCGCCGGTGATCAGCACGTCGGTCACGTCCGGATGCGCCGCCACGTAGGCCGCCAGCTCGTGCGACTCCTTGGCGTCGAACTTCATGTCGTCCATGCCGACGAACTGCGGCCAGCGGAAGCAGAACGTGCAATAGGCGTGGCAGGTCTGGCCGGCGCTGGGGAAGAACAGTACCGTCTCCTTGTACAGGTGTAGCTCGAATACGTCCTACATTATTTGCAGCGCATCATTGGTAGACCCTCGTTAGTGTCGCCTCGTGCGCCAAGGTCTAATGTAGCAAATTGTAAATTGTGATAATTTGATAGTTTCTGAAAATTTCTACACCGTAAGATCTTCATCAACTAAAGGATCAAAAATGAACTATCCGAAAAAGACCGCTCAAGCAACGATGATCGCCGTATCAATACTTTTTTCAACTCAATCTTCTGCAAGTGAACAAGTTGCAGATAGGGCCGAGGTCTTCGTAATCCCTAAGTTAATGAGGTTTCGATTTGCTGTTACAGCAGATCATGCGCGAAGCATTGGGTGCCATTATCAGATTGAAGACTTTCAGGGACTGTCGGCTTTGAGCGAAATCGTAAAGAACGATGAGACTGTTGATTTCGCATCGAACGACATAACCCGCTCTTACTTTGTTGTAGTAGATTTAGTGCATAACAGCAAAAATTACATAACTTATGCATTTGATGCAGATGAAAAAAATGGAAACGTAATAGCCAAAATCACCTACGAAAATGAAAGGAGTGTCTACAGCGAATTTCCTGCAGATACAACAGATAATATAAGAAAATTCCTAAATGGAAGAAATTTTTATATATCTGGCACTGAATATAAAAACCAACCTTGCAACTTTAAATAAATACTTATGGGTACAATTACCGCGTCTTACTATCACGTAACAAATGCTACCGCGACGGATATCGCAAAACTTGATCTTGCCCTATCTTATTTGAGCACAAGTAGTCAAGCAGCCGCTGACATTTTTTCGAGTGCGCGAGATGGTATGATTTCCGAAGTACGAATTGTTCATAATGGCGACGATTCTTACGACCCAACCACTCGAGTGCTTCAGTGGGACCCAGACTCAGGCTTAATGGTAAGCCAGAATGGCATTTTTGGCGTTCAATCTTCTGCATTGGGCTTTGCACACGAAGTGGCACATTCGGTCGATCCAAATATCGGTTCTACTAGCCACGCTCAAGCTGAAGCAACGGCAACAGCCAAAGAGACGATCATTGCCAATCAACTTGGTGAGCCGACGCGGTCAACCTATAATGATGCAGTAAAATTGGTCACCGAGTCCAATCCTACAGAGCATACGACGGTAATTCATGGTAGCTCGGTTTGGACTCAAAACGATCAGAGCGGGTCAATCACTATCGGCGACGGATTCCAGAGCTCTGCTATCTCCGCTCCAGATCTCAGCGGTCCGATTGATCCCGGCGCTGGCATTCCATGCTTTGGGTACTGGGCAGAAATCGAATCACCAAGCCAAGTTGATGAATCAGGTCGTCCACTAATTTCGGTAGTTTGGGTGGGGGATCCAGTGGTAATTAATCTGACTGGCGAAGCAATTTCTACCCAGGGGCTGTCTAATAGTGCAGCGCATTTTGACATGCAAAATAACGGTGTTCAGGTGCACACTGGCTGGATCACTGCTGGCGAGGGAGTTTTATTCTATGATAAACAGAACACTAACGCTATTTCTAGCGCTAAAGACTTAGTTCCCTCTTTCTCAAATTTACAGGCTCTAGATAGCAATCACGACGGCAAATTGAGCAGTGCTGATACGGAATGGGCCAAGCTTAAAGTTTGGATTGATAAAAGTGGCACCGGAGAGTTCCATTCAAGTGATTTGGTAACTGTTGAATCATTGGGCATCGCCAGCATTAATCTGCAAGCCCAAGCAGTGCATCAAGATAGCAATGGCAACACTATCGATCAATTGTCTACTTTTACTTGGAAAAATGGAACGCAAGGTGCAATCGGCAATGTTGAGCTTGCATCAGCCCCAGGTCATGAAGTCCAGATCGTTGGAAACTACAATTACCATTTCCAAGCTGCAGTTTAAAGTACTGTTATAAATTAACAGTATGGTCGAGCCTTTGGTAGTAAGAATTATGTACCTGCAGAGGCTAAAATCAGAACGCCGCCAGCATGCGCGGCGTTTCTATTATTGGAATGGGCTTTCTCCGACAAAAGCTGCCGTCAACTCCCCAGATTTTATGACGCAGCAGGTAAACACGACTGGGCGACTAGCTCTCCCTCCCGAAGATGGCCGCCAGAGAGGTGTAGCGATATGCTGCTTGGTCTTGTAAATATTCAGCCCTGAGTGTTATGTGCCCCGCTGTGAAGTCCTGAACCGGAATAAGATAGTAATCCAATACAACAGCGTTCGCTGCATCCATGAGTACGCAAACCACAAAATCTGGGACCGGTGCGTTGTAGATGGGGACTCTCCAGCGTATTCGACCTGCTGAGTCATGCCGGGATCGGGCAACGACAATCTTCACGATGATTTTGTCATCAATGCACAGACACCACCTATCCTTGGAATATCTGTAGCTGATGCCAGTCTGCTCTATGAGAAGCCCACAAGCGGCTAAAGTGGCCTTGCGCATCTGCTGAAGCGAGCGCTTAGTTCTCGCGTATTGCAGCTTCTCGCTGTCCCCAACACCCGCGAGAGCGTAGGCTTCGGCGAGCGTACCAAATGCTTCACCGATACGCTTGGGATTGGGCAGACCCGGCGTAGCATTGATCAAGGCAACTGTCACCTTACCATGCTTCGAGTGGATACTTCGGAGGCCCGCTAAGACCCGTTCTCGATCCATAGGCGCAAAACGTTTCTTGCGTTCCTCCTGTGCCATGTCAAACAGCGCGGGGCTGACGATGGGCGGTAATAAATCAACCTTGCAAACCCACTCGTCAACTGGGTTGAGTCGCCTTAGCCCGGTAAGCTTTGCAGAACCGCGATTGAAGACAACTCTCCCTGCATACTTCTCGTTGGTCAGGATGCTTTTGACGAGCCATGGGGTCCAAGGACGCCCGGTGCCAGACTCGACCTTCCTTTGATTGAGCAGCGTTACGATACCCGTATCTGTGAAATGGTTATCGACGAACCATGAGTAAATCTGTCGGACTACGGCCACTTCGTCTGCTGGCCCCCAGCAGAACCGAACTCTATCGGTGATGGCTCCTTTCCTCTCGCCGTGAGATAACGTCCGCTTCTGCTTGCCGTCGCGGTCAAAAGACATCCTACGCAGACCGAAACCAGCGCTGCCGCCCATCTTGTAGCCCTGCACTGCGAATCTTCGTTGTGCTTCAAAGACCTTGGCTGACAGTTCCCGGCTATACTCTGCTGCCATGGTGCGCTTCATGCTCTTGACGATGGACGCCAGCGCAGAGCCATCGTTCTCGAAGGGTTCTGCGCAGTACAACACCTGAATACCGGCCTCACGACAGACAAATTCGTAGTGTGCGCCCTCGTCCACGTCCTGAAAGCGCCCCCATCGGCTTACGTCGTAGACTAGCACGGCGCTGAAGTCTGCGGTACGGGCTTGCACGTCGGCTATCAGTTCGCGCAGCCCATCCCTATTATTGATGCGTAGGCCACTCTTCCCAGCATCAGCGTACATCTTCACAATCTCGATACCGCGTTCGCTCGCGTAGGCGTAGAGCCGGTCACACTGGTGCTCAATAGAATGGTCCTGCGGTCGGGTAGACATCCGGACATAAATAGCTGCCTTCTTTCCGCGCGTTGATGACCCGGCTGCCACGGCGACATCCTTAACCGCGATAGGACTGCTTTAGCAACGCGACGGTGCGATGGATGTTAGTCTCTTCCCGACTGCATAGGGAAGTCCGTACGGCCCGCCTGAACGCATCCTGATGGTCCTCGAAGAAGGCGTTCGCGAACTCGCCTCCATGAGTCTGTTCGAGCGACCGCCGTACGGCCGAAGCTGCCGCAATCGAGTAAGCAGTCCCGATGTCCAGCTTGATATTTGATTCTTTCATGTCTGCCCCTCCTTCTCGTTTTTACATCATAGGCGACCTTAGCTGAAGAATCTGGACTTTGATCAATGTTTGAGCTCCAGCTATTACGCGATAGTCTCTTCCGCGCTTCGTTAGTCGCAAGATCGAGCGACGCTCATGTTATCGTAGTAGATGCAAGGAGCGCTCAGCTTTTCCTCTAACTCGTCAAGCCGTCGCTGAGTGGGCGTCATTTGACGGCGGCGTGTCTCCCGATCAAACTCCATTTGCTTAGTTCTTTCATCTAGAACTCGCTTCATTTCCGCCTCTCTCTTGACCGTTTGCATTAGTACGGCTTTGCGCTCATCTTGGTGAAACCAATTCCCGAACGCGGCGTCGAGGTCTGCGTTTAGTTCCATACCGCAGTTTCTGCTGACGTAGTAGTAGTCCTCGATGTGGTCGTCCACGCATTTGTTGTAGCGTGGCGTCCTTGGATCGGCCTTGGGAAGCGATGCTCTACGGCGTTCTTCATTTGCTCTGAGTGCGGCATTGAAAGTCGCTTTATCTTCAGGGCTAAGCGCTGAGCTATCGCAGAGTTGGTAAGCCTCTTCTCCTTTGAAAACCTTTACGCAGGTTTCTCCCCCTAGCCGAGTTGTCACCATGTCTCTGCTATCTGCCGCATGCAGTGGTGGAAGCAGAAGAAGCTGCGCGGCCAGCGCAAGTGTAGGGGAAGCGGTAAGTTTCATCATTCTCTCAAAGGTTATTCTTAAAATGCGGTTCATGAACCGTCGCGCAACTTTACCACGGGATGTGACGATTGCGTCATGCCTAATCTTTCCCCATCCCGACACGACCCAAGGCTTGTAGCATTGGGGAGCGCCATCAGGTCACTGAGGAAACAGCGGAAGCTTAGTCAAGAGCAGCTTGCGGAATTGGCCGGTGCAGACCGTAGCCATCTTGGACGACTAGAACGAGGGGATAATGAGATTGCGTTTCTTCTACTGTGCCGTCTGGCAGATGCATTAGGCGTTACGGTAGCGCAATTAACGAACGAAGCGGGTCTCTGATGCATTGGCGCGAGGTTAGGTTGTGCACGATTTATCGATGCTTTCGATAAGTCAACATTGAGCAATAATGACTTCTCTGTTGTCTAGGACACCGTAGGGAAGTCGTCTAGATTGCTACAATGGCGTAACTCCTTCTGCGCTAACCACATGCAATACTGGAACTTTGGCGTGTACGCCGACCGAGCGCACACTACCATCTGCTACGTCGCGTCTGTCCGTGCGGAGACAGAGCATGATGCATTGCGCTTGCTCAGAATAGATTTGAAGCCTGTTCCCATGGCACTGTATATCGGAGCGTTCAAAGAACAGCAGGCTTTGTTTCCTGACGGTAGGCAAGATGGTGGAGGGCAATCGGAGGGGCCAGAGGTTGTTATTGTGAAGCTATAGTCTGATTTGCTGCGGGGATACCTACAACAGCTTCTTCTCGCACTCGCTGAAATCGCCGTTAGCCTCGATGCACAATCGCATCATTTAGCGCTGCGATGACTTGATTCAAGTAATCACGCTGGTGTGTCACCAATGCCGTCGTTTCCCCGGCAGACGTCGATAGAAGTACGTGATAGACAGTTTTCTGTTCCACCATGTAGTAGACAGCAGCTAAGGCAATAAGCACGCCCACGATGACGTTTGCGACGGCTGCTATAATCAGGCCGACACCAAGGACGAGGATGCCCCCCAATCGGCTCGGCTTTTGCTCGTAAGGCTTCACCGACGTAACGTTGTTCATTGCGAAGGTCTGACCACCGCTGATGAAACGTGCGTTCGTTACCTTCACATCCTCGTATTCAAAAAACGTATGTTCTTCCATCGAGCGATCCCCTTTTCGGCGTTGTAGTTGTTGGATCGTCTATACTACGCGGTTTCCACTTGGGAATATTCACACTTTGTCACCTTGCGGTTGCTTTGCGCTATCCGTTAATGCGTCAGTTCCTGGCCCTCATTAGAAGACGGTCCTACTGCTTTACTGACCTTGTACCAGTCGAACCACTCCGGGCCTAAGCTGCTGGTCCGGGCAAGCTGTTCTGCCATCTCCGGCGGTGTAGCTGGGTCCATCCAAAGCGCAGCATCAGCAGCCGTGAACACCACCGGCCTACGGCCGTGTACGTCCACCACCCCACCTACAGCGTCAGCAGTCACCAGTGTGAACCCGGTAGCGGCCTTATGATCCTCTGGTCTGGCTTCAGCGAAGTTGCCCAACGCAGCGATGTACAGTAGTTCCCCGTCCTTCCGGTGAATGTGATACGGCTGCTTGTTGGGCTTCTCACCGGTCCATTCGTACCACCCGTTAGCCGGGACAATGGCACGGCCACGTTTCAACAGCGGACCCCAATACTTGTTTGTGATCTTCTCCAGCCGGGTGTTTGAACACAACGGAACCTTGCCGACCGCCCATGCAGCATGATAGGAGCAGAACGCATCGTCCAGCGTAAGCCGGTCATCGACCATGCGTAAGATGGGCCGAAACGTACCGGGAGGGGAGTTGTAACGTGACGGTGCCTGACTGCGATTCAGTACCTCGTCAATCCACGAGGAGTCCTGTAGCAGCCTGCTTACGTCATTCATGTCCAGTCGTCCACACATAAGGCCCATAGTAACCCAGTTTCCTCTCTGCTATACCGTATGCATGCACAGTGACAAAGTAGCAATTATGTACAGCAAGATCACTCAACGGCGATGGCTTGGCCTGAAGCGCGACGACAACGAAAGTAGCAAATGATCCGGGAGTGTACGCCACGGTCACGATGTCTTACGCGAATGGCTACAAGTGCTTGCATGCGCAGAGGCATGGCTACGCGAACGAGACAGGCAGGGCGCTGCCTACGCTGTGGGCTGCTGAGTGCGTAGGCAAGGGGCCGTACAGTGAGCTATGGCGAGGTTTCCAAAGGACCAAGCTCCCACATGGGCTGGGCGTGACTACGTGCATCCAAGAGTGGCTCGTGGAGCACATTGACATGCGACCTCCGCAGGAAAACAAAGAATAGGTATACTTCCGTACAAGTGTACGGTAAAGTCGTACCTATGTACGTAACTTTAGGAGGCTGAGATGGCACCGAAAACTGAACGGTTTGAAATGCGGATCGAAGATACCCAGCTTGAGCAAATAGATCGGTGGGCAGAACAACAAGCCGACCAGCCTACAAGAGCCGAGGCGATCCGCAGGTTGGTGAACATTGGCTTGTCTAACGTGAACGACAAGTCGGTTCATTTCAGCGATGGCGAGAAAATGCTGATGTTGATGATGGGCGATGTGTACAAAGCCTTGAAGATCAAAGACGGTGAAATGGAGCCGGACTTCCTTGCCCAAGTCATCTATGGCGGGCATTACTGGGCACCGAAGTGGGAAATGAATGGGGTATTCCACGGCCACGTCGACGACCCGGAAGAAGTGAAGTATGTCGTTGACGTTCTGGATATGTGGACGTTTATGGAAGTGGCGTATGCAAAGCTGTCCGTAGAGGACAAGGCCAGGATCACGAGAGAAGTCGGTTCTTGGCAAACCGATGTGCGTTTCAGTGGCTTTGACGGCAATGAAGAGGGCAGTCAGATGGGTATTGCACAGTTCTTGGTCGATAAGATGCGTCGGTTTTCGCAGTTTAAAGGGCGTAGCCTGAATTCGCACTGCTCAACTGTTGGACGCTACCGCAGGATGTATCAGCTTTTTGAACCAATGCGGCGCACTTTGGTGGGAATGGACCTGAGCGCTGACCAGCTTATTACCTTGCTCAAGGTGTAAAACGATATAGCTGAATGTATTGCAAAAAAATAAAAAAGTGATCGAGGCCGTACTACGCTGAGTGGTGCGGCCTTTTTGTTGTTTGACGTGGAGGGAACAATAGATAGGTCCAGCGTGCAATTCAACAGACCATCAGCCGACAGAAACCGTCGCACGGCGCTGCAAGATATCTACCGGCGTCGATGTGGTCTGGAATGGTGGGAGGTTCACCGGGTTGCTCAATGGGTTGTGGGCCGGGGAGAATGCGCCGCACAGCTTTTTAAAATATCTGTGGGCACTCTGCTGGCGCTGGGCGAAGCGTTGCACTGTCTGCCGATGGACGAGGCCCGTAGTGGGCCTCCTATCGCGCCTAGCTTCTTTGTTGTCTTCCGGCTTGGCTTTAGGCTACCTCATCCTCGGACTAACCTACCTATAGACTAACGATGAATGAAAGCCCACTAGGCATCTCATAGCCTTTATCGTGACAATTGGTGTATTTTCAATCGTGCAACCATGATAGCATTTCCGAACTGCAATATGATCGAAATCAAATCCTTCGAGCACTCACTGTGCTATTACATAAAAGGGGTCGGTAAGTCGAATGAAACAAGAGATATCTGATCGATTTGATCTAAACATCGCGCGGGTGAAAAACCTGGTGGCTATCTATAATACCTATCTCTCAGGCCCTGGAGCCGGACGACGAGGGCACCAGAAAACCGACGTGCTCCGTGCTGCTACCGTTTTTCTCCACGCTTCACTTGAGGACGTTTTACGTAGCCTGGCATATTGGAAGCTGCCTACCGCAGCGGCGGGAGAGTTGGACAAAATTCCGTTTGCTGGCGGGACAGCAATGAAAATCAGTTTAGGCTCACTCTCGGCGCATAGCGGTAAGACTGTTTCTGCTGTGATTAAAGAGAGTGTTGATGCAAGCTTGGAGCGTTCAAACTACAACAACTCTACAGAAGTGTGTGGGTTACTTATATCTATCGGGTTAGATACCGTTCCGGTCCAGCCCTATCTGTCTACGCTTGAATTGGCAATGGCTCGTCGGCACCAGATCGTTCACCGTGCTGATGCCAATCCAGCTGGCGGCAAGGGAAATCATAGCGTTGCATCTATTTCAACGGCTACGCTGGGCGCATGGATCTGGAATACCGAACAATTTGTGCAGGCAGTACTTAATCAAGTGTAGCCCACCGTAACGCCGCAGGGAGCGCCCTCCTACATTTTGCTGCTTGGCGGCGGCTACGATCCAGTTTTATGGGCTGTTGACTGTTTAGCCTTCCATTGGCGTAGCTTTTCCAAGTTCTTCCGCGCATCCTTGACCATGTAACGATGACCTAACGTGTCCTTGATCCATAGATCATGGAACTCAATCACGTCACCATCCGGCAACACGTCTATTATCTCGTCGGCCTCAAGCTGGAACGAATACGTTTGGCGCTCCGTCAATGTTAAGCTGTTCTTCGGTTCGAAGAACGTACCATACCAATTGACTAGTTTTTTGTGTCGCAGTCGTCCGGTTTTCAGTTCGCCCCCGGCCCAAGAGCTTAAGATGATGGGTCTACGCCCTGCGTTGACAATGTTAACGCGCAAGCAGGCGTGAAAACCTTCCCAGTCTAGAGAGTATTCCGACCACGCTCTCAAATCAGCCTTGTCGCGCCGGTAGTTGAGAATGGATATCCATAGCGCTGCGATGGATAACCCCATTGCGACCCAAGGTGCAACGTCTTTGACGGTGCTGAAAAATGCGAGCATGGTAGGCTGTCGTGGTCCTGTTGATCCCATGCTACCACCTGCTGAAGAGTTGAGAAAAGGTTCGTGACGAAATGACGATATCAACTTGCGTTAGGAGCGCCATGCTAACGACACGGCGCCTTCTGCCTGTTGCGGGAGCCTCCTTCATCCTATTCCGGCAAGGGGATCGTTCTTGATTCGCTCATCCTCGCTGAGTAATACGGTTGTCGCTGGACCAGAGGTGTATGCACATCGACCGTGTGTACACCCACCGTCTGTATTGCCGCGACGGAATATGTTCGTCATACTAAGGTCTTGTTCTTCTTTCAATTCGGAGCAACTGATGGCGACGTGCTTTGTAATGCAGCCTTTCGATGGTGGACAGTATGATAAGCGATTTAAGGATGTGTATGCGCCTGCGATCACCGCTGCTGGGTATGAACCGTACCGTGTTGACCAAGATCCCAAGGTATCGGTTCCGATTGATTCTATTGAGACAGGGATTCGTAATGCGGTTGTCTGCCTTGCTGACATATCGGAAGACAACCCCAACGTCTGGTATGAACTCGGTTTCGCTCTAGCTACTGGTAAGCCGGTGGTCATGGTCTGCAAAGAAGGCCGTCCGAAATTCCCATTCGACATTCAGCACCGTACGATTATCACGTACAAAACAGAATCAACGAGTGACTTCGATAAGCTGCGTGACGATATAGCTGCGAAGATTACGGCGTTTGTTGAGAAGGACGAGATGTTAGAGGCGATGTCGGAGAAGGATGAAGTGTCGCCAGTCGCTGGTTTATCCCCAGCAGAACTTCGGGTTGTCGCTATCTTGGCCGGTAGCCAAAACATAGACGGTTACGTCGCTGTGTTCTCCGCCAAGAGTGATGCTGAGCGCGCAGGCGTTACTGACGTTGGCTTCAACTTGGGCCTGCGAAAACTGGCCGCCAAGAAGCTGGTTGAATATGGCACGATATCTGACTACAACGGCAACGAGTATTCCGGCATTGCGTTGTCAGAAAAGGGGTGGCAGTGGATTGAAGATAACGAAACTATGTTTGTGCTTCATCGTCAACCACCACGTCCAAAGAACGGAGACTTGGATGATTCGATACCGTTCTGAAAAACCTAAAAAAAATTCTGCAAAGTCGAGGGGCTGTCTTAATACGCTGCCAGCTATATAGAAAATTAAGATATCTGCACGGCGTCTCCGTGGCTGGGAAAGCTGGGAGGTCCAGCGGTTTGCTTAATGCGTTGTGGGCCGGGAAGAATGCGCCACACAGCTTTTTAAAATATCTGTGAGCACTCTGCTGGCCTGGTAGGCTGCGTTCACTGCTCGCGAACGAAGAAGGCTCCTACGGCCTCCTATCAGGTCTATGCAGCGCAATATCGCTTGACCGTAGCTACCGATATGTCGAAATGTTCGGCAGTGGTGGCGATGCTGGCCTTCTGTTCAGCACGCCATGCTTTGACCATAGCAGGGTCCAGCGCCTTAGCACGGCCCTTGTAGCGTCCGTCATCTGCTGCCTTGGCTACCTCGATACCTCGCTTCTGCATCTCTTTACGGTTTAGGTAGTCAGCTTCGCCCTGTGCAGCCATGAAGGCCAGCACAGCGTCACGAGTAGCCTTGAGCATTGGGTCGGTGGCGGTGCCGTCGAACTCCATCCCGTTTAGGGTGCAGACCACCTTGACGCCCATCTTCATTAGGGTTTGCATGACCGTGTGCAGTTCGTCGTAGCGACGGCTGATGCGGTCCAGCCAGCGCACGTACAACACACCACCGTCAGATAGCTTGTCCATGACACGTTTCCACTCCGTACGGTCCATAGGCGCTACGTGGTAGCCGCTTACGCCTTCATCAATGTGAACGTGCTTCTCTGCTACGCCGTGCTTGCTGGCGTCTTCGTACTGGCTGGCGCTGGTCTGTCCTTCGGTGGTGCTGATGCGTCCGTAGTAGATCGTTTTCATGTTGCTTGGCTCATTTGGGTAGGTGGCTCAATAATATACCCTGGCTCACATACAGTCAACCCTATTGAGCCATGTGGGTGGCTCATTTGACTAGGCACGCTACGGTATACCCTGCTGAGCCAACTTAGGGCTTCGAGAAAGCTTAGGAGGTTCAAATTGCTGCATGATGACGCGGTAGCGTAGCGATACCTGCTCTAAGATGGTGAATGAAAATGCATCGGATGAGCCCGCGTTAGTGCGTGCTATCAGGGCATTCCGCGTGGTAAAAGGGCTTCCGCGAAGTCAATAGAAAAATTGCCGTAAGCGACAAAATTTCCCCTTGCACGGGTAGAAAGCGGCTACTACAATTTGCTCGTCAGGGGTGGTCTAGCACTAGATATAGTGGTAGGTCATCCTTGAGAACTTCATCCTGACAGCGCCTAGGAACGCTGTCAGGTGAAGAGAATGACTCCGCGAGAGAAGACTTTCTTTGGCTTACACATCAAAGTTTCTTCTATGCCGAACCTTCTGTCAACAGAAGTACGTCAACTCGTGGGGTTTAACTAACCATTCACGTAGAGGAAATTATCATGGCTCATTGCCAAATTACATGTGTTAACATGTCCCATTTGGGACGTCGCCACGAACACATCACCCATGTGGGAAATCCACGCGATTGGAGCCGTAAGCTTACGGTAGCCGAGGTGGTAGCGATGATTCGTAATGGCACGAACAGTTTCTTTGTAGTGGATCATAATGGCCATCATGCTGATGTCCATGTGGTCAATGCTAACCCGCCGTACATCAGAACTGCCAAGGATGGCTATTACACGGATAATCTTCTGGCTTTGACCAGCTGCCCAATCTAAAGAGAATAGGCCCGCGATAGCGGGCTTTTCTTGGTGATTGTATTATTGCAATTCTTCTGTTGGAAGCGGATCGTATGTGTACCACATGTGTGACTTCACCGATCAGGTGTTGCAGCACATGTATGTGAACTTAGCCTGTATATAGGAGCAGACATGCGGCCTTCCGTCACGTGCTTCCAGCACTCGCTACTGATACTTGACCAATCACCATCCCCACTCCAACATAGCATTTCATGTGTTGTACGCCGAGTTAATCACTTGGATACACATGTGCCACGCTATGTTGTATCACATGGCTACGCCATATCCGTGCACTGGTAAGTCAAACCCGTTAGGGTGTAGTGGTAAAAGTAGTTTTTCAGAGGTTGGATGTTGGGCCGGTAGCGGAGCGGAGGCCCTGTACTACTAAGTGGTAGGCTAAGTCTGCGGCTTAGGTGTACAACATAATTTGCCGCCTGCCTCGCTCTCGCACGGCATACACCTACCTATGCCAGCCAAGGTTCCGTGCCCGGTATATAACATATATATAGAGGTTAACCAGAACTCCGCATTAGGTGCATTAAGACAGGGAACCCTTGTATCTACAGGCTTCCAAGGGTTTTTCTCGTGCATTAGTGCTGCTGTGTCGTGCAGTCCTGCGCATCAAGTTCGCCCTTTCGGATTGCTTCCTGCCGATCACTGTGTTGGATGGCCTGAACCTCTCGCGGCGTCAGCTTGCGATTCCTTTGACTGCCACGTTGCTGCCATACGTTGACCTGTTTGGAGCGACAGCCGGGAACCGCACGACGACGTTGTTCAAACTGTAGGCGCGACATAGCCGTACGGATGCGCTCGGCACTCACCATGCCGTGCCCCATGCGACTCAGTTCAGCCAGCAGAAACTCGTTGTGGAAGAAGGGATTGCGTTCGACGATACCGCGTAGGACCACACTAAGGTCGGTCGCATTCAGGCCGATCATCCGCTTCAGCGTATCAGTCTGAGTGGTAGACCCCGGTTTGAAAGAGCGTAGGTCCCGATCCATGAAGAAGTTGTACAGGTACTCGGCTGTACCGGGTTGCTCAAGCCACGCTTTAAACTGTTCAAAGAAATCTGCTGATTCCGTAGCGCTGTTCTTATGGGTGCATGGCGCACAGGCATAAAAGCGGCGATCTTCCTGCCCACCGAAGTCGAAAGGCACATCCAAGTTGGTGCAGACAAGAACGCGGGCGTACACGGCACGGTTCTGCGGCTTTTGAACATACTTGATGTTGACGGAAAGCTCTTTGGCCGACATCACGAACTTCAATTCTTCATAAGTGCTAGAGCGAGGCAGTGCATCGTCAAAACAGACCAGCAAGTTGTTCGGCAGGACTTCAGAGAAGTTTTCCAGCGCCAGCGCATACTTCTCGCGCTGCCAGACGTAACGACCGCCCAGCGCCTTCTTGAGCAGCGTCGCAATGGTGGATTTTCCAGTGCCTTGGTCGCCGGTCAGAATCACGCCCCATTCAGGGCGACGTGCCGGGTTCTGAATGATGTCGGCGCACCAGTCCATCACCATGTCGCGGTCCTGCTGGAATGGGAAGGTACGATGAAGGTATTCGTTGAAGATGTCGGGCACGGGCATGCCTCGTTGTCGTGTAGGGTGAAACGGCACAAATGTGTTAGCCATCTGGATGCCCGCGTACGTCTCATAAAACCGTTCTGGTACGGGTTTGAACGCCGCGCCTAATACCCTTGGGAGAAGTTGTGCTAAGCGCTCCCCAAGCCCGTTTAAGAACATCTTGAAGTCGCCCTCCACCTTGATGTTGTTGTTCCTGGCCCAGCTTGGGAAGTCCGCCCGGAAGTGATCCAGTGTGGCGTTCTGACCGCTTTCAGGATGCAGAGCCTTTACCGGAAATGTAGATGTGTCGATGCACCAGTGCTGAGCTTTGAGATGCTTCGCGTAGAGAGAAGCGGCTTCGGCTGGAGTAGATACTCCGAGTTGATTCATAGTGATGTCCGTTGTGATTAGATAGGCCCGGTGCCATGTGCACAAATACGCAGGCAAAGCGGTAGCCACAGTCCGCGAATGGACCGAAGCACATGGCAGCGGGTTGAGTTTAAGTAGTGTGTAGCCTTCTGGGCAGGCTACTTTTGAGGATAGAGCTTAGGCGATGACGACAGGTCGGAATCGTTGAGGCTGGCGGCTGCAAGCCCAAGCTTCTTGTGCGAATTCCAGTTTCTGCTGTGCGGAATCGAATGCGTCTTGGGCGTCGGCCATCACCATTTCTGCATGTTCGTGCTTGCCTTCTGCGCTCTGCAACTCTTCGACTGTTTCTCGCCAATCGATGTGCTCTTCGCCAAATGCTCGGTTAGCGATGAAAGCGCCGAGGTCCGTGATACGGACGGTTTCATGAGAGAGGTCATCAAATTTCAGCAGGTCTTCAGAAGGGATTGCCCTGGTGCCGATAACGATCACCAATGCTTGGGGTGGGAACGAGATCGACTCCAAATCGCTTGTGTACTCATCGACATACAAAAAAGCAAGATGAACGCCTTGATGCCAATAGTCGGGAACGCTGCCCGACAACTGCGTACATCCAAGGCTGCAAAAAAATTCATGGATCGGGTTAGTGATTGATGGTTTCATAAGTTTCTCCTTATTTAATCGACAAGTCCTGTTAAGAAAATACCGTAGATCAGTTTCGAAATCAGAACAGGTTTAAAGGTCTGAAAGCCCGCAATGCGTTAAGTGACTACAGTCGCGGGCTTACTCTGTGGCGTGGTCTTACCTCCAGTGAATCGTATTCGCGCCTTAAATTCTCATAAAGCCTTTACCATTCCTGGCATTTTGTTCGGCAAAAAACGAATACTTAGCCATCCCATACGGTGATTCCACGGCAGTGGCTGCAATTGTACGGATGCGCTGATCGGATGTAAATTGTTCTTTACATAAGGAATGGAATATGATATGCCAATTTACATCACGCCCCTTGATGTAGTCCGGTGGGCGGTCAGTTCTATTGAGGCCAGACTGTAGGTGTCGTAAAAATGCGGGCCAGAATGGCATTCGATAGCAAAGAGGCGGACGGAATAAAGTCGTGAAAATCGACAAACATATTGATGCAAAACTTTTTGTATCTATTTTGCACTCTAACGCTGCGGCGGATCGCATTAGCAGTGTCGAGCGGTCCGCGAGGCGCGGTAGGAATGAAGCGTCCCTCCTGTGGATCAGGATGCTCGAGTTGCTTCCAGGGGGCAACTTTGGCACTAACGTGACCTTAGCAGCCAACCTCCATGTAACCACTTAATGGGAATTTTCCCGCGCAAGGAACGAAATCGTGTTTGCGAGCGAAAAAGTTAAGCAAAACAGCCCCAATACTGTCCTCGCTAACAGAGTTGACCGACTGCGCCCTTATCGTGGTCTGCTATGCGTTAACAATCCAATGTTAATCCGTTGCTAGGGTGGTAAAAACCTAGGGTTTTGGAGCAATGTGACGGATGAGATGACTTTCTTGTGCCGTCTTTTGAAGAGTGTCTAAATGCTGCCGAATTTTAGAGGTGATAAAAAATTGCCACTATTGTCATAGTATTATGTGTAGTAGTTCCACACTTGAACTGACACAGTCTGTCAGATGATTTCGAGTTCCGTGAGGCCGCTTCTACTGCGGATTCAGCAGAGCGCTCTACAAGCGTGAGAATCTGTGAGTTTTACAGATGGGCAAACTGTTATCCTGAATGCCGTAGACCGCTGCCGGCCAGAAGCCGCCAATCGATGAATTTTGGCGAACGACTAAATAGGAGCTCAGTTGTTTAGAATTTTTGTAGGCATGATTTTAATGGTTACGGCGACTGTGTTGGCCGGAATTTATGGTTTAACTTTTTCCGTTTGGCCGACAGGTTTTCGTGATATGGAATTAAATGTAACACCTGAGGTCATCCAGCGCTTGCGAAGCTTGCAGCTAGAACATAAGTTTGGACCTGATCCCACCACCTTCTATCCTGGGGCAGTAACTGAAACGCAAAGGGCAGCGGCACAGGCAGCAGTCGATTCGGCAATTCAGTCATTGATTGAGGAACTGCCGAAGCGGCCACGACGTTCGACTGTGCTGCGGGCGCTGAAAGCTACGCTCGCTGATTTCGGTATGTCAGAGTCGGAGGAACGTGATCAAATTTTGTCGTATCTCACGAAGGTGATGCGCATTTGTGGGGTAGAGAGTTCCGCAGAGCTGTTCAATGTTTGGAGGTATGGATTTCCATATGGTTGGTTCTTCTAACGGCTAGGAGCGGCCCCTCGGTGAATTATGATTACCCCCATTAGCTATGAGTCGTCATTAACAGTAGTTAAGCGCGTCTTCAGCCATGCCAACCCTTTTTACGCTTATCCCCGATGTGGATGCCATCTTGGCCCTTCAACCCGAAGAATTAGCAGGGCTCGGGTTAGAACTAATCACATCTATTACCCCAGAAGACGGGATCGGTTCACCTCTACACCCAACATCATTTACACATCTTCAAACACTTGGCCCATTCCCGGCCGAAAGGCGAAAAGAGGTGGAATTCGCGATGGCGGAGGGATGGAACTGGTTGGTCCGTGAAGGATTGATTGCTCCGAATCCTGGCGAAACATCTGGCTGGCATTTCGTGACGCGTAGAGGAAAGCAACTGCATAATCGCGCTGGGGTTTTGGCATATGCTAGCGCGGTCATACTTCCACGAGGCATGCTGCACCCGACCACTGTTCAGTGCAGTTGGTCTGCTTTTATGCGAGGTGAATACGACACAGCGGTTTTTCAGGCTTTTCGCGAACTTGAAGTTGCAATCCGGGCAGCGGGCGGATTCTCTGCTGATGACATCGGCGTGTCACTGGCGCAAAAAGCGTTCGGCGACAAAGGCCCCCTTACAGACCAAAGTGCACCAGCCGGCGAGCGCGTGGCGTTACTCAACATGATGAGTGGGGCGCTTGGGTCCTACAAAAATCCTCATAGTCACCGCAAGGTGCAGCTCAACGCAGTTGATGCTAGTGAAATGATAGTGATGGCCAGTCATCTGATGAAAATAGTAGATGCGCGGCGCACTGGATAGCTTTTTGGTTCGTGCAGGCGATAGTGAACGGCCAAAACCGGACTTTTTCAATTTGCGCGTATTCTTTAGAGAAATGGCTGATGAGGCAACTTACCTTAACCGGGAAGGAGCTACTGATTGTCCGCTAGATTGAAGACCAATTGGCCGAGAACCATCATCCACTCGGCCCGTGCCGATCGAAAGAAAATAATTATGAATAAAACCCCGATCAATGATAATTCATCCGAGCCCTTGGACAAGTCTGACTCCGTTAAGCAGGAAATCGACTTTTCTACCCGCTTTGATAAGTACCTTGAGTTTCCGGTTATCGGAATCCAAGTATCTACACACAAGCAAATTGGAGACAACTTACGGGCTTATCCTGTAATCGCTATCTTTGCGCTAGCAGTATCTTACCTTTGGACGTTCCCAGGATGGGAGTTCTATCCATCGTGGATGTTCAAAGTCGCGGCCGTTGTATGGGCTGCATGGATTACTTGGTATTCGGTGCTGACGATCGTTCAGACTCATAAGTTACTTTCTGATTCGATTTTTGGACTAATACCTAAATGGATTCGCAGCCGTAGACTCTTTAGAATGGCGGTTGCGATCACGATAGAATGGTTCTTCATTTTTGGTGCAATCAGCATCGCGCTCTTGATTTTGAATCATAGCCTTCCAAAATGATGGGAGTATCAAATCAGGTATCTGGCTTGAAATGTAATTCGGCGGCCGGGGTGCCTTACGCGGAAACTCCCAGGCTAATGGTTGCGACGGCTGCGCTTTGCGGTTCTAAGCGCTAATGTCTCTGATGGGGCGTATGCTGCCGGTCGTCCGTCAGACACCCTGTGTCAGGTCAAGTATGAACTGGTACATATTATGGCCTTATCGTATGTTATGGCGGCGGTGCGCACTTCACCTAATCCACAGGCCGCCAAACGCTCGCCAAGCGATTTTCGTGCTGAAGGCGGAACGGAATGCCGGCGAGTCGAGAAATCCTCACTGCGGGGGCGCGAAGTGGCTTCCTGAGCTTTGGGCGACGCTTGGCTAGGTCCGTTACCCCATTGATAACTGCTAGTCCCGGTGTTGCGAGCGTCGTTCCTTGACCATGTGAACGGTCGGGATGTCTTTACGGACTTCTTTAACGGGTCCACTGAGCACTTCGGCCACTAACCGCGTTGGCAGGTGGGCAAGCTTCGCATACCGCACGCCCGCGTCGGTTCCGAACGCTGCTTTGGCCAACAGTGCCAACGAACCTTTTCGGCAAGTGCAAAGTCGAAGCGTCTTGACATTGCGCCACCTTACACAGTTAAAGCGAGCAAAGGCGCACGGTTCGTAAGAGATAAGACCTGCGACGGAACCGTGATAGCTCCGCCTCAAACAGTGGTGAATGCTCCTATCCCTACCGTTAGCGCTATTACGCTGATGTGGCTGGCGAAGTCCGCCGTCTGGTGCCTCGGCCATTTGGCACGGACAGTGTGCCCCGGTGGACAAAACCACCGCCAGGTTGTCGTAGTAGGTGCTTGACATTAGAGGCAAGTGCATTCGCCGTCCCCACGTCAGCAATTATCCCTACTTCACCTTCATCACCGCCCAGCGTCATTACACCGATCTGGTTTTTGTCCACCACGAGCATTGCCTTAGCTTCGTTGTGCTGGGTCAGCAGGTAACCGTCAGCAATGTGTACCTTGATGCCCAGACGTTGCAGGTAACTATTCGTACGCTTGCGTGTGGCCTTGTCGGTGAGGTCAAGCTTGCTCTTGAACTGAGACCAGTTCAGACGTTCCCCACCGGCTAACTCAGCCGTCAGGCGGTCTACTTCTTGCTGCAACGTCCTGATTCGGCCTTCGGTTTGGAGGACGAAGTTCTGGAAGGTGGGCGAGTCGGGATTGTTCGCTAACGTGTTTGCATAGCTTGCCAACTTTCCCTGCTCAACAAGCAGTCTTCCATCGGCTACGGCCAGTTCACGCGCAATTTTGTCCGGGTCCGGCTTGACCAGTCCCATTGCGTCTAGTTCCAGCAGTGCGGCCATTAAGATGTCTTCGCTCTCGTCCAGCCTGACATTGCGCGCACCTTCGCACTCGCCGTAACGACGATTGGCGCACATCAAGTAACGAAACTTTGAGCGCTGGATGATGTGCATGGCGCTACCACAAACACCGCAGAAGACTAGCTTTGACCACACATTTACGTCTGCGGCCTGCTTCGTAACCTTACCGACCTTCCGGGCATTGACAGTCGCCTTTGCAGCGTTGAACGTGTCTTCATCAATAACAGCCGGAAAGTAGTTCGGGATAGGATCGCCGCCGTCCTTGGGGGTCAGTTCGCCTATCGCCGCCCGGTTCGTTAGCACCGTCAAGACCGCCGATGTACCCCACCGCTTCCCCCTGTTAAACGTAGGATAGCCTTCAGCGTTTATCATTTGCGCGATGACCGTGCTACCGTAGCCTTCCAAGCACAGCGCAAAGATGCGACGAACAGCATCAGCTTTCTCGTTCAGGTGGTACTTGCTGTCCTCACCTAGCGTCAGCCAGTTACTAACACGCTTACCGATGTCTTTCCCAGACTCTCGCGCTGCGGCAAACCGTTTCGCCCATTCCAGCTTGCCAAGGTCACTCTTCCTTGCGCTCTCCCTGTGTGCGTTATCCATGTGCAGAATGGCTTGTAGCAAATCCAGCGCTGAACTGTTGTGGTCAAAGCGCATTTCATGCGGTCGCAGCGTCACCACCACGATACCAAGCTGCTTGACCAAGCGTTGCAGCAAGCCCGAAGCATCCCACGCATTCATGCGGGTAAGCCGGTCAAGGTTCTCAAGGATCAAGTAGCTACCGCGCTCGATGTCGCCTCGCTCAACGTGAGAAATGAACCGTGCAAGCGCACCGGAAGCCAAATTGTCACCGTGGAAGCCCGATACGGCCTCGTCAGCGAACACGTCGTTAGACAATTCCACATTGTTATCGGCACACCACTTACGGGCAAGGGTCTGCTGGCGATCTATGGAAGTGCCTTGCCTCTGGGCGTCACTCGAAAATCGGGAGTATGAGTAAGCTTTTGTCATAAGCAGAATCATAGCACGATAAGCAACGCATACGATCATCGCTCGTACTTGTGCTGCAAGCCCTTCAGCGGCGCGTCGTTGACGCGCGGCACATTGTGGGTCATCTGCCCGGCCGGATGCGGGTTCATGCGCATGCGGATGCGCCGCACCAGGTCCACCAGCGCCGCCTGGTCGGCCCTGCCCAGCACCAGCTCGCGCAGGCGCGCATAGTCGTCCGGCGCCAGCATGTCGCGATGCGGGAAGGTCAGCCGGTAGATCGGATCGTCGGGAATGTTGTTCCAGTCGATCAGGTGGTCGAGTACGTACTGGTTGGTGCGGAACGGCAGCACATGCGACACCACCTGCACCGCTTCCTGCAGGTCGGGCGGCAGCCATTCCCACTGGCGCGCATGGGCGATCGTCTGTCGGATATAGGGCTTGAATTTCGGGCTATCCATGGTGGGTTCCTGTTGAGTAGTCGGAGAACTCCATCCTAGGCCGCGCGCCAGCGCGCCAATTGCCACACATCAACTGACCCATGGAAATATTCCCGGCCTTGCGCCAGCGCAATTTCCGAAATCCGCGCACGCGTAGAGTTCATAGCGCCACCCATCCACAGGAGTCCGCTCATGAAAACCGCACTGCCCCTGATTGCCGCCCTGCTGGCCCTGCCGGCCTGGGCCAACGAACCGACCGAAAAGGACGCCATCGCCATGGCCGAAAAAGGCGCCGCCTTCATCAAGGCCAACGGCAAGGACGCCTTCCTGAAAAAGATCAGCGCCAAGGACCCGGACTACCTGCAGGGCTCGCTATACGTGGACGTGCGCGACATCAACACCGGCATCGTGCTGGCGCACCCGGTCAACCCGTCCATCGTCGGCAAGGACCTGACCGACATCCCCGACGCCAACGGCAAGAAATACCGCCGCGAGATCATCGAACTGGCCGCCAAAAAAGGCCACGGCTGGGTCGACTACCAGTACAAGAACCCGACCACCGGCAAGATCGAACCCAAGACCACCTACATCCTGCGCGTCGGCGACGTGGTGCTGGAAGCGGGCATCTACAAGAAATGAACCGGGGGCGCGCCATGCTCAACAAACTGCGTATCGGTCCCAAACTGCTGCTGGCGCCGGGCCTGGTGCTGGTGCTGCTGATCGCCACCGCGGCCGCCGCCTATGTTGGCATGGTGCGCCAGAACGCCTCGCTGGAAAACCTGGTGCAGGTGCGCGCCGCCCGTCTCAAGAGCGCCGCCGACGTCAGCGGCGAGGCGCGCTACGCGCACGCCCACATCTACCAGCTGCTGGCCTGGGTCAACGGCAGCTTCGCCCAGAACCGGCTGGACGCGCTGGGCCAGCAGATCCGCCAGCGCCACGCCGGCATCGAACAAACGCTGCGCGCGCTCGAAAGCGTGGCCGACGGCAGCGAGCGCGCCATCGTCACCCAGTCGCTGCAAACGCTGGGCGCCTACCGCAAGGCGGTGCTGGAAACCATGGACATGGCGCAGGCCGATCAGAGCATCGCCACCAATGCCATGGCGCGCGCGGAAAAGCAGTTCCTGCTGCTGAACGAGCAGCTGGCGCGGCTGTCGGCGCTGGAAAAGCAGCTCAGCGAGCAGGCGCACGCGCAGGCCAAGGCCGACTTCCGCACCCTCAACACCAGCATGGCGGCGCTGGTGCTGCTGTCGATCGCGCTGTCGCTGGGCGTGACCATGGCGGTGCGCGGCGCCATGCTGCGCGACATCCGCGCCATCGCCGAGGTGGTGATCGCGCTGGCCGCCGGCCGCCTGGCCCAGGGCCAGCCCAACCACGGCCGCGACGAGATCGCCGACACCGCGCGCATGCTCGACCAGACCATGGCCAACCTGACGCGCATCCTCACCACCATCCTCGGCTCGGTGCGCTCGATCGACGTCGCCGCGCGCGAAATCGCCAGCGGCAACCTCGACCTCTCGACCCGCACCGAGATGCAGGCCAGCTCGCTGGAACAGACCGCCAGCGCCATGGACAGCCTGACCCAGGCCGTGCAGGCCAACGCCGCCAACGCGCGCCAGGCCAGCCAGCTGTCGGCCAGCGCCAGCGAGCTGGCCGGCCATGGCGGCAGCGCCATGCAGGACGCGGTGCGCACCATGGACGCGATCCGCGCCAGCTCGCGCCAGATCGTCGACATCATCGCGGTGATCGACGGCATCTCGTTCCAGACCAACATCCTGGCGCTGAACGCCGCGGTGGAAGCTGCGCGCGCCGGCGAACAGGGCCGCGGCTTCGCCGTGGTGGCGGCCGAGGTGCGCACGCTGGCGCAGCGCTCGGCCGCCGCCGCCAAGGAAATCAAGAGCCTGATTGCCGCCTCGGTGGCCACCATCGACAGCGGCAGCGCCTCGGTGCAGCAGGCCGGCGAGCGCATGGGCGGCATCGTCGCCGCCGTGCAGCAGGTCAACGACATCATCGCCCGCATCAGCGCCGCCAGCGCCGAGCAGGCGCAGGGCATCGCCGAGGTCAACCAGGCGGTCGGTCAGATGGACGACGTCACCCAGCAGAACGCCGCGCTGGTGGAGCAGGCCGCCGCGGCCGCGGCCAGCCTGCAGGACCAGGCGGCCCAGCTGTCGCAGGCGGTGGCGGTGTTCAAGATCGGCTCAGGCCACGCGGACGCCGCCCTTCATGGGCTTGCTCAGAAAGCGCGAGCCGGCTTCCACGAAGCGCCACGGCAAGTCCACCGCCTTGGAAATGCCGATGCGCGGGCCGGCTAGCACCTCGGGCCGCCGCACCGGATCGCGCGCCAGCAGCGTGAACGGCGCCTGGTCCAGCGGCAGGCTGTTCAGCGCGCGCGTCACGCCGATCGCCTGGCACAGCCGGCCCGGCCC
>NZ_SPVG01000098.1 GCF_004614165.1 Duganella callida
GCCCGAGCCGGTGCTGCCGGCGGCGGTGCTGGTCACCGTGGCCGCCACCGGCGCGCCGGTCGGATTGGCCGCCGTCGGCGCTGGCAGGCCCTTGGCCGGCACGTAGACATCGTTCAACGCCTCGGGGCTCTTGGCGTACCATTTCGGCACTTCCATGATCACGTGGTACTGGTTCAACTCACTGTAGATGGTCGCCACCTGGCGCTGACCGAAGCTGTTGTACAGCGCATTGTCGACATCCCTGGTCGAGATGCCCAGGCGCGAGGCGCTCTGCTTGTCGATGGTGACGAAGGTCTCGACGCCGTTGTCGGCCTGGTCGGAGTCCACGTCCACCAGCCCTTTCTGACCTTTCATCGCTTCGGCCAGGCGCGTCGCCCATTTTTTCAGGTCGGCCTGGTTGTCGCTCTTCAGCGTGTACTGGAAGTTGGCGTTGGCCGAACGTCCGCCGGCGCGCAAGTCCTGGACGGGGCTGAGGAACAATGTCACCCCGGTCACCCTGGCCAGCTTCGGCCGCAAGCGCGCGATCACCGCCTGTCCGGCCACCGTGCGCTGGCTGGCCGGCTTCAGATTGATGAACATGAAGCCGCCGCCGGCGCGCCGGCCGCCGGTGAAGCCGACTACCGTCGCCACGTCGGGATCGTCCTTGATGATGTTGACCAGTTGCCGCAGCTTGCCCTGCATGGCCTGGAACGAGATGCTCTGGTCGGCGCGGATGCCGCCGCTGATCTGGCCCGTGTCCTGCTGGGGGAAGCCGCCTTTCGGGATCGCCGCGAACAGGTAAAAGTTCAGGCCGACCACGAAAATCAGGCTGAGCATCACCAGCCACACGCTGTGCAGCGCCCAGTCCAGCGCGTGCTCGTAAGCTTTCAGCACCAGCTCGAAGCCGCGCTCGAAGAAGCGTGCCACACGACCCTGCGGCTGCTCGTGGTGCGCGTCCGGTGACAGCAGCCAGGCGCACATCATCGGCGTGGTGGTCAGCGAAACCACCAGCGAAATCATCACCGCCGCCGACAGCGTGACGGCGAATTCCTTGAACAGCGCGCCGAACTGGCCGCCCATGAACAGCAAGGGAATGAAGACGGCGATCAGCGACAGGCTGATGGACAGCACGGTGAAACCCACCTCGCGGGCGCCCAGCAGCGCCGCCGCGAAGCGGTCCATGCCGGCCTCGATGTGGCGCGTGGTGTTTTCCAGCACCACGATGGCGTCGTCGACCACGAAACCGGTGGCCACCGTCAGCGCCATCAGCGACAGGTTATTCAAGCTGAAACCGAGCAGGTACATCACGCCGAAGGTGCCCAGCAGCGAGACGATGGTGGCCACGGTCGGCACGATGGTGGCGCGCACATTGCGCAGGAACACGCTCACCACCAGCACCACCAGCAGGATGGAGATGATCAGCGTGACCTCGATCTCGTGCAGCGAGGAGCGGATCGAATTGGTGCTGTCGCTGGCCACGTCGATCTTCACATCGGGCGGCAGTTGCGCCTGCAGTTGCGGCAGCTGGGCGCGCACGCTGTCCACCGTCTCGATCACGTTGGCGCCGGCCTGGGGCCGCAGCAGCACGACGATGGCGGGCTTGCCGTTGAACAGACCGAGGTTGTTCTGGTCCTCGACCCCGTCCACCACTTCCGCCACATCCTGCAGGCGGATCGGCGTGCCGTTGCGGTAGCCGACGATCAGGTTGCGGTAGTCGGCGGCGCTGCGGCCGCCCTGGGCGTTGGCCGATTCGGTATAAATCTGCAGCCGGCGGCCGTTGCCCTGCAGGGCGCCGCGCGGGCGATTGGCATTCGTGGCCTGGATCGCGGCGCGCGCGTCTTCCATCGACAGGCCAAGGCGGTTCAGCGCATACGGGTTCAGTTCCACCCGCACCGCCGGCAGCGAGCTGCCGCCCAGTTCCACGTCGCCGACGCCGGTGACCTGCGACAAGCGTTGCAGCACGATGTTGGACACCGCGTCGAAGATCTGGCCCGGCGTCTTGGTCGGCGAGGTCAGCGCCAGGATGATGATGGGCGCGCCGGAGGTGTTGGCCTTGCGGTAGGTCGGATTGCTGCGCAGCGTGGCCGGCAGGTCGACGCGGCTGGCATTGATCGCGGCCTGCACTTCGCGCGCCACCGAGTCGACGTTGCGGTTCAGGTCGAACTGCAGGGTGACGTTGGCGCTGCTGGTGCTGGACTGCGAGGTCATTTCATTGACGCCGGCGATCACGCCCAGATGCCGCTCCAGCGGCGTCGCCACGCTGGTGGCCATGGTGGACGGGCTGGCGCCGGGCAGCGTGGCGCTGACCGAAATGACCGGAAAATCCACCTGCGGCAACGGCGCCACCGGCAGCACGAAGAACGCGCCAATGCCGGCCAGCGCCAGACCGATCGTCAGCAGGACAGTGGCGATCGGGCGCTTGACGAATGGTGACGACAGATTCACGGCGCGTCACCTTCCGGCTGGTTCGGCGCCGGCGACAGCAGTGCGGCCCGCTGCGGCTGGCCCGGATCGCGCGGCGTATCATGCTTGCGGCCAAAACGCCGCGCCAGGCTGTCGAAGCCCAGGTAGATCACCGGTGTGGTGTAGAGCGTCAGCAGCTGGCTGACGATCAGGCCACCGAAGATGGCCAGGCCCAGTGGACGGCGCAGCTCCGCGCCCTCGCCCCAGCCGAACATCAACGGCACGGCGGCGAACAGCGCGGCCAGGGTGGTCATCAGGATCGGACGGAAGCGCAGCAGCGCGGCCTGGTGGATGGCCTCGCGCGGCGGTTTGCCCTCGTCGCGTTCCGCCTCGATGGCGAAGTCGATCATCATGATCGCGTTCTTCTTGACGATACCGATCAGCAGGATGATGCCGATGATGCCGATCACGCCCAGGCCCTGCCCCGTGACCAGCAGCGCCAGCAAGGCGCCGACGCCGGCCGACGGCAATGTCGACAGGATGGTCAGCGGGTGGATATAGCTCTCATACAGCACGCCCAGCACGATGTAGACGCAGATGACGGCCGCCAGGATCAGCCACAGCTGGTTCGACAGCGAGTTCTGATACGCGCCGGCGGCGCCGAGGAAGGTCATGGTCACCGAGGACGGGAACTTGATCTCGGCCGCCGCGTCGCGGATCGCGTCCACCGCGGTGCCAAGCGAGACCCCGGGTGCGGTGTCGAAGCCCAGCGTGGTGGCCGGGTACTGCGCCACGTGGGTGATCTGCAGCGGCGCCGGGCGCTCGCTGATGGTGGCCACCGCCGCCAGCGGCGTCGGTTTGCCCGAGCCGGTCTTGAGCTGCAGGTTGCCCAGGTCGGCCGGCGTGGTGATGTCGTCGCGGCGCGCTTCCAGGATCACGCGGTACTGGTTGGTCTCGGTGAAGATGGTGGAAACGATGCGCTGGCCGAAGGCGCTGTACAAGGCGTCGTCGATCGAGGCGGCGGTCACCGACAGGCGCGCCGCCGTATCGCGGTCCACGCTGACATAGGCAGCATTGGCGCTGGCGCCCACGTCCGACACCACGTTGCGGACCTGGCTCTTGGTGCGCATCTGGTTGGCCAGCTTGGTGGCCCACTCGTTGACGCTGGCGTTGTCCGCTCCTTCGATCGATACGCGGAACTGGGTCGGGCCGGTTTCGGCGTCGATGGTCAAGTCCTGGGTCGGCTGCAGGTACAAGGTCAGGCCGGCGATCTGCGCCACCTTGGCGCGCAGGCGATCCATGGTTTCCTGCTGGCTGGCGCTGCGCTTGTGTTTCAGGTTGATCAGCATGCTGCCGGTATGCAGCATGGTGTTGTTGGCCGCGTCCACGCCCACCACGGAGCTCAGCGTATCGACATCCGGATCATCGAGAATCACCTTGGCGGCCTGCTGCTGCAGCTGCGCCATGCGGTCATAGGACACCGCCTTGCCGGTTTCGATGCGCGCCTGCAGCTGGCCGGTGTCCTGGGTCGGGAACAGCCCTTTCGGAATCACCACATACAGCAGCGCCGTCAGCACCAGGGTGCCCAGCGCCACCAGCAGCGTCATGCCGGAGTGTTTGATGACCCAGGTCAGCGAGTTGTCGTAATGGCCGATCACCCAGTCGAAGAAGTGCTGCGAACGCCGGGCGAAGCGCGACGGCTTTTCATCGGCGTGGTTCTTCAGCCAGCGGCCCGACATCATCGGCACCAGCGTCAGCGACACCACCGCCGAAATCAGGATGGTGATCGCCAGGGAGATGGCGAATTCGCGGAACAGGCGTCCCACCACATCACCCATGAACAGCAACGGTATCAGCACCGCGATCAGCGACACCGTCAGCGAGATGATGGTGAAGCCGATCTGCTTGGCGCCCTTCAGCGCGGCGGCCATCGGCGTTTCGCCCTCTTCGATGTAGCGGGCGATGTTCTCGATCATGACGATGGCGTCGTCGACCACGAAACCGGTGGCGATGGTCAGCGCCATCAGCGACAGGTTGTTCAGGCTATAGCCAAGCAAATACATCACCCCGCAGGTGCCGATCAGCGAAATCGGCACCGACAGGCTGGCGATCACGGTGGCGCGCAGGCTATGCAGGAAGGCGAAGATCACCAGCACCACCAGCACCACGGCCAGCACCAGTTCCATCTCCACGTGCTCCACCGAGGCGCGGATGCCGGTGGTACGGTCGCTCAGCACTTCCATGTGGATGGCGGCCGGCAGGCTGGCCTGCAGTTCCGGCAGGCGCTGTTTGATGGCGTCCACGGTGGCGATCACGTTGGCGCCGGGCTGGCGCTGCACGTTGAGAATGATGGCCGGCCGGGTGCCCGCCCAGGCGCCCAGCTCGACGTTTTCGGCGCTGTCGATCACCTGCGCCACGTCGGTCAGACGCACCGGGGCGCCGTTCTTGTAGGCCAGGATCAGTTCCTTGTAATCCTTGGCGGTCACCAGCTGGTCGTTGGCGTTGATGGTGTAGGCGCGCGTCGGGCCGTCGAAAGAACCCTTGGCGCCATTGGCGTTGGCGGCGGTGATCGCGGTGCGCAGCGTGTCCAGCCCCAGACCGTACGAAGCCAGCGCGTTGGTGTCGGCCTGGATGCGGACCGCCGGGCGCTGGCCGCCGTTCAGCGTGACCAGGCCGACGCCGGCCACCTGGCTCATTTTCAGCGCCAGGCGGGTGTTGACGATGTTCTGCACTTCGGTCAGCGGCATCGTGTCGGAGGTGATGGCCAGCGTCAGCACCGGCGCATCGGCCGGGTTGACCTTGGCGTACACCGGCGGCGCCGGCAGATCAGTCGGCAACAGCGAGCCGCCGGCGTTGATCGCCGCCTGCACTTCCTGCTCGGCCACGTCCAGCGACTGGCCCAGGCCGAACTGCAGGGTGATGATGGACACGCCGGAAGCGCTGGTGGAGCTCATGCGCGACAGGCCGGCCATCTGGCCGAACTGGCGCTCCAGCGGCGCGGTCACGGTCTGCGCCATCACTTCCGGACTGCCGCCCGGGTACAGCGTCTGCACCTGGATGGTCGGGAAGTCCACCTGCGGCAGCGCCGACAGCGGCAGGAACTTGAAGCCGACGATACCCGCCAGGACGATCGCCAGCATCAGCAGCGACGTCGCTACCGGACGCTGGATGAATGGTGCGGATGGACTCATTGCTGTGCTGCGCCTTCCTGGTGGCGACGGCGGCGATGTTCGCCCGATGGCGCTTCACCGGCCGGCGCTTGGCCCTGAGCTTGGCCCTGGCCTTGCGCCGCCGGCTGAGCGGCGGCCGGTGCGGCGGCCTCGCCTTGTGCGGCAGCCGCGCCATCGCGCTTGCCCTTCCAGCCGCCATGTTCGCCGCCGGCCTGCTCGCCGCCGGCCGCGCCGCGGTTCCACTTGCCTTGTCCGCCTTTGCCGCCTTGGCCGCCCTGGCCCGGCAGCGTCACCTTGGCGCCCTCCTTCAGTCGGTCCGCGCCCTCGGTGATCACCTGCTCGCCCAGTTGCAGACCTTCGCTGATCTGCACCTTGTCGACGGTGGCCGCGCCGCGCTTGACCGGGCGCACGGTGACCGTCTTGTCGGCCTTGAGCACATACACGAAATCACCGTTGTTACCGTGGCGGAGCGCCGTCACCGGCACCATGATGGCGTCCTTGATGGTGCGCAGTTCCAGGCGCACGTTGACGAACTGGCTGGGGAACAGCGTCGACTTGTTGTTGGCGAAGCGCGCCTTGGCCTTGACCGTGCCTGTGGCGGTATCGATCTGGTTGTCCAGCGCATAGAAGCTGCCGCTGTCCAGCGTATTCACGCGGGTGCGGTCCAGCGCCAGCGCCGGCAGCTTGGCGCCTTCGTTGATGCGCTCCACCACGCCCGGCACGCTGTCCTGCGGGATCGCGAATTCGACGTCGATCGGCGACAGCTGGGTAATGGTCACGATGCCGTTGGTATCGCTGGAGCCGACCAGATTGCCGATGTCCACCGCGCGCAGGCCCACGCGGCCGGAGATCGGCGCCACCACCTTGGTGTAGCCCAGATTCAGCCTGGCCGTGCCTTCGGACGCCTTGTCGGTCATGACCGTGCCTTCCAGCTGCTTGACCAGCGCCGCCTGCGTGTCCACGTCCTGGCGGGCGATCGAATCCTGCGTCAACAGCGTGCGGTAGCGGTTCAGCGTCAGGCGCGCGTTTTCCAGCTGCGCCTCGTCGCGCTGGCGATTGCCGGTGGCCTGCATCAGCGACATCTCGAACTGGCGCGGATCGATCTGCGCCAGCACCTGGCCGGCCTTGACCATCTGGCCTTCCTTGAACAGCACTTTCTGCAGAATGCCGGATACCTGCGGACGCACGGTGGTGGTGGCCGCCGCCGTCACCGTGCCGAGCGCCTCCAGCGTGACCGGAATGTCGGCCTTCTCCGCCGTCGCCACGCCAACCGTGGTGGCTGGCGCGCCGCGACGGCCTCCGCCCGGACCACCAGGACCGCCAGGCCCGCCGGGGCCACCCGGACCGGGACCGCCAGGACCTTGGGCGTTGGCCCCCGCGCCTTGCGGCTGGTGGGTCAGATGCCACGCCAATCCCCCCAGACCGGCCATGGCGGCGACGGCGATCACGCTGCCGAGTATCTTGCGGCTGCGTTTGGGTGGGTTGGCATTCAAAGTCGGCTTGGCTTGCGAATCCATCGTTATCCTTTTTGTAGGCGTGCGTGTCCATGGCAACCGGCCATGGCTTCAATCCGGCGAATGTAGCATAAGGCACCGCCTATGTCTGTCGGCAGCCGCACAGGGTTACAAACTCGCTACAAATCAAGGACTTTGAGCGGATATCGTTAAACTGCCTTTACATATCTTTACCGGCGCGACATCGCCGCTCAACCTCGGCCGCGCATACTGGCCCCACTGTCAAACAACGAGGAACGCCATCATGAGCATCTTCAACCGCCAGACCATCGCCGCCTTCCTGCTGGGCGCGGCCCTCGCCGCGGGCGCAGGCGCGTACGCCGTCGACCAGCACCAGCACGGACCGCGCTCCCACCTCGGCCGCCTGTACTACGAAGTCCAGGCCACCGATGCGCAAAAAGCCAAGATTGATCCTTTGGTCAAAGCCGCCATGGCCGACCTGAAGCCCATGCACGAGCAACTGCGCGCCCTGCACCGGCAGTTGCTTGAGCAAGCCAGTCAGCCGGCCATCGACCGCGCCCAGCTGGAAGCGACGCGCCAGCAAGGCCTGGCGCTGGCCGACCAGGCGTCGAAGCGCCTGTTGCAGCTGGTGGCCGACGTCGGCGATACCCTGACGCCGGACCAGCGCAAAAAACTGGCGGAACACCTGTCGCACATGCCTGGCCCCGGCCGCCGGCACGGCTTGTAAGCGCGTCCGCCACTCCGTAGAATGGAACGCATGAATTCTGTAGACCGTATTTTGCTTGTCGAAGACGACCCGCGCCTGGCCGAGATGCTGACCGAGTATCTTGGCCAGGCGGGCTTCCGCGTGACCCACGCGCCGACCGGCCGCGCCGCCATGGAGCATATCGCGGCAGCCGACATCGACGCCGTGATCCTGGACCTGATGTTGCCGGACATGGACGGCCTGGATGTGTGCCGCCAGCTGCGCGCCACCTCCGACGTGCCGGTGCTGATGCTGACCGCGCGCGGCGACGCCATCGACCGCATCGTCGGCCTCGAAATCGGCGCCGACGATTACCTGCCCAAGCCGTTCGAACCGCGCGAGCTGCTGGCGCGCCTGCGCGCCATCCTGCGCCGCCGCGTCGATCCGCGCCACGTGGATGCGCGTCCGGCGGCCGGCAACGACGGTGTGCTGCGCTTCGGCCGCCTGGAGATCGATCCGGCCGCCCACGCCACGCGGCTGGACGGCCAGCCCTGCGAACTGACCGCCTATCAGTTCGACCTGCTGCTGGTGCTGGCCAGGCACGCCGGCCGCGTGCTGTCGCGCGACGCGCTGATGGACTTGCTGAAGGGCGAGCCGCTGGAAGCCTTCGACCGTTCGATCGACGTCCACATGTCGCGCATCCGTGCCGCCGTCGAGGACGACCCCAAGAAACCGCGCCGCATCATCACCGTGCGCGGCGCCGGCTACCTGTTCGCCAAGGTGCAGGACTGATGCCGCGTTTTCGTCTCGTACCGCGGCTGTACCTGCGCTTCTATCTGGCCCTGCTGTTCATCCTGGCGCTGTTCGCCATCGCGGTGGTGATGATCTGGAACCGCACCGGCAGTCCGCTGGAACGCTCCAACCAGGCCTTGGCGCAGGTGATCCAGAATTCGCTGGCGCCCATCGATGCGCCGCCCGAGGTCCAGCAGGCCGCGCTGACGCGCATGGCGCAGGGCATGGACGCGCACATGACGCTGTACACGCGCGACTGGCGTCCGCTGGCGGTGGTCGGTGCCCTGATCCCGGCGCGCCACTGGCGCCGCCAGGGGGTGACCGGCCCGCCGCCGGAATCCTACGTGCGCCTGCCGGACGGCCGCCGCCTGCTGTCCAGCGAACCACTGGGCTTCACGCGGCCGAAGGGCATGCTGCACAACGCCCTGCTGCTGCTGGCGATCGGCATCGGCGTGGCCGCCTTCCCGCTGGTGCGGCACTTGACCAAGCGGCTGGAACGGCTGCAGCTGGGGGTGGAAAAGCTGGGCGCCGGCGACCTGACGGCGCGCGTGCCGGTCGAAGGCAAGGATGAAGTGGCGCTGCTGGCGCACAGTTTCAACGCCGCTGCCGACAAGATCGAGCAACTGGTGGGCGCGCACAAGACGCTGCTGGCCAACGCCTCGCACGAGCTGCGCACGCCGCTGGCGCGCATCCGCCTGGCGCTGGAGCTGATCGGCGAAGGCGTCGATCCCAGACGCCGCAAGGGACTGGAGCAGGACATCGCCGAACTGAATCACCTGCTGGACGAAATCCTGCTGGCCAGCCGGCTGGACGCCATCCGCGAGAACACCGACAGCGAGGAGCTGGACCTGCTGGCCCTGGCCGCCGAGGAGTGCGCGCACTACGACGACGCCATCCTCGACGGCGCTTCGGCGCTGGTGATGGGCGACGCGCGCCTGCTGCGCCGTCTGCTGCGCAATCTTCTGGAAAACGCCCACCGCCACGGCGTGCCGCCGGCGCATGTGCACATCGCCAGCGCCGATGGCCAGGCCGTGCTGCGGGTGTGGGACAAGGGGCCGGGCGTGCCGGATCCGGAATTCGAGCGCGTGTTCGAGCCTTTCTTCCGCCGCCGCGGCACGCTGGACAACAACGGCGCGGGACTGGGACTGGCCCTGGTGCGGCAGATTGCCCGCCGCCACGGCGGCGAAGCGCGCTGCGTCCTGATGAAGGATGGACGCAGCTGCTTCGAAGTGGTGTTGCCGCTTAAAGCCTGAAGCGCGGGCGGATCACGGCGATTCGCACAGACAGTGCGTGATCGCCGTGAACGGCTTGTGCGCCGCCGTGATGTCATGCAGCCAGCCGAAGTCCTGGGCGATGCCGGCCGCGGCGCCCGGCGGCAGGCCGGTGGTGGCCGCCGCGCCCAGTTTCAGCTGCGCGCCCACCGCCTGCGCCACGGCCTGCGCGGCGCCGCCGCCGATCATTTCGACAAAGCGGTCGAACTTGCTGATATCGCGCTCCACATACACCACGCGGTAATCGGCCGGCAGCTTGGCGCGGACGGCGGCGGACTTCAGCGCGTCGCCGTAGCTGCCCAGACGGTCGACCAGGCCGCGCTCCTTGGCTTGCGCGCCGGTCCAGACCCGGCCCTGCGCCACCGCATCGATCTTGTCGGCGGTGGTACGGCGCGCCGCCGCGGCCTTGCCGGTGAACTCCGCGTAAATGTGATTGATGCTGCCCTGGATGACCTGGCCGAAGCGCGGGTCCAGTGGGCGCAGCGGATTGCCGGCATCGCCCAGCCAGGTGGTCGGCTGCCCGGCGGTGTGGATGCCCAGCTTGTCGATCACCTTGTCCGCCGTCGGCAGGATCGCGAACACGCCGATCGAGCCGGTGATGGTGTTCGGCTCGGCGATCACCTCATCCGACGACATCGAAATCCAGTAGCCGCCCGACGCCGCCACGTTGCCCATCGACACCACCACCGGCTTGCCGGCCGCGCGCGTCAGTTCCAGTTCGCGCCGGATCAGCTCCGACGCGAACGCGCTGCCGCCGGGCGAATCGATGCGCAGCACGACGGCCTTGATGCTGTTGTCCTCGCGCGCCATGCGGATCAGCTTCGAGGTCGAGTCGCCGCCGATCGCGCCCGGACCGGCGCTGCCGTCGCTGATCTCGCCCTGCGCCACGATCACGCCCACCGCGTCGCCGGTCAGCTTGCGCGGCACGCGCGCCAGGTATTCGTCGAAGCCGACCTGGCGGAAGCTCTTGCCGTCCTGGTCCAGCGTACCGCGCTTGATCATCATCTGGCGGATTTCATCCTTGGTCTTCAGGCCATCCACCAGTTTGGCCGATTGCGACAGCTTGGCCAGATCGCCGTTCACCGCCGTGACTTCGGCCGGCAGATCGTTGATGACCTTCATGATCTGGCCCTGCGGCAGCTTGCGCGCCTTTTCCACGTTATCGGTGTACGAGGTCCACAAGGCATTGTTCACATACGATTCCGCTTCCGACGCCGCCTGCGACGGGCCATTGGCGATATAGGGCTCGGCGAAGCTCTTGTAGGTGCCGACGCGCAGCAGGTTCACGGTGACGCCCAGCTTGTCCAGCGCATCGCGGTAGTAGTTGCGGTACTTGCCGAAGCCCTCCAGCATCACCATGCCCATCGGGTGCATGTACACCTCGCTGGCATGGGCGGCCAGCAGATACTGGCGCTGGTCGTAGCTCGAACCCCAGGCGATCACCGGCTTGCCGGACGCCTTGAAGCGGTCGAGGGCGGCCGCCACCTCGCGCAGCGACGCCTGACCGGCCACCTGCAGATCGTCGGTCAGCAGCACCGCCGCGCCGACGTTGGGGTCCTTGGCGGCCGTTTCCAGCACGGCCAGCACGTCGCGCAGCTGCATCATCTTGTCGACTTCGCTGCCGCGCACATTGGCGACCAGCGCATCGCGGGCGTTGACGCTCGACTGCTCGACCAGTTGCCCTTTCAGATCCAGCACCAGCGTGGTCTTGGGCTGCAACGGCTTCAGGCCGCCGCCAAACAGCGCATACAGCAGCAGCAGCACGATGGCCAGAAACAGCAGATTGAGTACCGTGCGGCGGCTTGCGTCCAGCGCGCGCCAGAAGAAGGCGAAGCCGCGGCGGACATAGGAAAACGGGGATTGGCTCATCAACACTCCAATGGTTGCGTAACGTGCAATGATAATACTGCGACTACGGTTTTTTTGAAATCAGCGTCAAGCCGGCGAATACCAGCACTCCATTCAGGATAAGCAGTTCAAGGCCGATGCGATAGCTACCGAAAAGCAATTTCTGATTGGAATCAATAACATAGCACAGCACCGGCCCGGCCAGCGCCACCGCTGGCACCCAGCGGTCGCGCAGCTGGCGCCGGGTCAGCATACCGAAGGCGAACAGCCCCAGCAATGGCCCATAGGTATAGCCGGTCAGTTTCAGCACCAGGCCCACCATGCTCGGGTTATCCAGCCATTTGAACACCAGCACCAGTGCCAGGAAGATGGCGCAGAAACCCAGGTGTACGCGGTGGCGCAAGCGTATGCGGTCCCGTTCCGTCAGGTCGGTGCGGCGCTGCACGCCGAGGATGTCG
The DNA here is from genome assembly GCF_004614165.1 of Duganella callida. Taxonomy (GTDB): domain Bacteria; phylum Pseudomonadota; class Gammaproteobacteria; order Burkholderiales; family Burkholderiaceae_D; genus Rugamonas; species Rugamonas callida. The sequence goes on from NZ_SPVG01000098.1 coordinate 12,082, forward strand.
ATGCTGAAGCTGGACGTCAGCGCGGTCATGGCGCCGTCCGCGCTGGGGAACAGTGCCGACACCAGGCCGATGAAGAAAATCAGTTGCAGTACCGCCGGCATATGCGCCATCACCACAGTGGGGAACACCTTGTCGCCGCTGGCCGTCACTCCGACCGTGGGCGCGTACAGGTACAGCAGCCCGCCAAGGAACATGAACAGTACCAGTACAGCGGTCAGTACAGCCGTCATCACCAGCATGTTTTTTTGCGAGTCGCGCAGCGTGCGCACCGAGATATTCTTTTGCATGGTTTCCTGGTCCATGCCGGTCATGGCCAGCACGATGAAGAAGCCGGCGCCGACCTGCTTCCAGACATTGGCCGCGCTGTCGGTGTCGGTGGTGAACACGCGGGTCAGGCCGTGCTCGCGCATCTGCATCAGGCCGGCCAGCGGCGACAGATCCATCTCGTGCAGCAGCCAGCCGGCGCAGGCCAGCAGCCCCACCACCATACCGGTGGTCTGCAGCGTGTCGGTCCAGACAATGGTCTTGACGCCGCCCTCGTAGGTGTACAGCAGAATCATGGCCAGGATCACGGCGGTGGTCAGCCAGAACGGCACGGCCATGCTGTCCAGGACGGTGAGCTGCAGGATGTTCACCACCAGGTACAGCCGCGCCGAGGCGCTCACCAGCCGCGACAGGATGAAGAACGCCGCGCCGCTCTGGTAGGCGCGCCGGCCCAGGCGCTGTTCGAGATAGGTGTAGATGGAGGTCAGCTTGAGGCGGTAATACAGCGGCAGCAGGATCGCGACCACGGCAAAGTAACCGAGCACATAGCCGATGATCACCTGCAGATAGCCGAAACCGTCACGCCCCACGGCGCCCGGCACGCTGACGAAGGTGACCCCGCTCAAGGTGGTGCCGACCATGCCGAAGGCGACCAGCATCCAGTTGCTGCTCTTGTTACCGATGAAGAAGCTGTCGTTGTTGGCGTTGCGGGAAGTGCGCCATGCCACGATCAGCAGCAGCGCGAAATAGGCGAAGACGAGGGAAAACAGGGAGACTGCGGACATGGTGTGGCGGCGAAGTTCAAATCGCCGCCACTATACACCGGCGCGACTTAATGAGCGGCGGCGCGGATGGATTTGCCGCCGCCGGCGCCGGCCGGACGCGGATGCAAACGATCCAGGCGGCCGCTCAACGCGGTCAGGCCGAAGGCGCCCAGCACCACCAGCGCGCCGATCCAGCCGGTATGGACCAGGCCCAGATGCTCGACGATCAGGCCGCCGCCCCAGGCGCCGCCGGCGATGCCGAGGTTGAACGCGGCGATGTTCAGGCCCGACGCCACATCCACGGCGCGCGGGGTGTAGTGCTCCGCCTGCTGCACCACGTAGACCTGCAGGCCGGCCACGTTACCGAACGCCACCGCGCCCCACACCAGCACGGTCAGCAGCACCATCCACCTGGACGGCGCGGTGAAGCTCAGCGCCAGCAGCACAGCGGCCAGGCCGAGGAAGATGATCTTCAGCGCACCGATCGGACCGCGCCGGTCGGCCAGCTTGCCGCCCCAGATGTTGCCGACCGCGACCGATACTCCGTACACCAGCATCACCAGGCTGACCGCGTTGGCGCCGAAGCCGGTGATGTCAGTCAGGATGGGCGCCAGGAAGGTGAAGGCGATGAAGGAACCGCCGTAGCCGACGGCCGTCATGGCATATACCAGCAACAGGCGCGGTTCGGCCAGCACCTTGACCTGCTGCAGCAGCGAGGCCGGCTTATTGTGCTGGATCGTCGACGGCACGAACAGCGAGCTGCCGACGATGGCGATCAGGCCCAGCGCCGATACGGCCAGGAAGGTCGCGCGCCAGCCGAAGTGCTGACCGATGAAGGTCCCCAGCGGCACGCCGGTCACCAGCGCCACGGTCAGGCCGGTGAACATGATGGCGATCGCGCTGGCCGCCTTCTCCTTCGGCACCAGCGAGGTGGCGATGGTCGAGCCGATCGAGAAGAACACGCCGTGCGCCAGCCCGGTGAGGATGCGCGCAATGATCAGCGATTCATAGCCGGGCGCCTTCCAGGCCAGCAGATTACCGAGGGTGAACAGCACCATCAGCGACACCAGCAGCAGCTTGCGCGGCACCTTGCCGGTGAGCGCCGTCAGCAGCGGCGCGCCGATGGCCACCCCCATGGCATACAGGCTGACCAGCAGGCCCGCCGATGGTAGGTTCACGCCCAGATCGGCGGCGATGGTCGGCAGCAGGCCGACGATGACGAACTCGGTGGTTCCGATGGCAAACGCGCTGATGGTCAGCGCTAGCAGGGCAATTGGCATGGCATAACTCCTTGTAAGTGGATGCCATGCAGTATCGGGACTTTCACCGATGAGAAACAGCCAGCCGGCGCCAAAACATCTTTGCTCAGTCCGCAACAATGCCCCTGCCGGCCGGCGGCTGCTACGCCGCGCCGTGGGCCGGATATCAGCGTATCATGGCGTCTTCACGTCCTCCCGTCAGCCATGAATTCCGAAAAACTCGCCCTGCTGCTCACCCGTGAAATGCCATATGGGAAATACAAGGGCCGCAAGCTGGCCGAACTGCCCGGACATTATCTGGGCTGGTTCGCGCGCGAAGGTTTCCCCGCCGGCGAACTGGGCGCGCTGATCGCGCTCATGTACGAAATCGATCACAACAATCTGCGCGCGCTGCTCGACCCGCTGCGCGCCAACCAGCGGCAACGGTAAGGTCACGGCCATGCAAATGCGTGTATAAATACACTATTGCATTGTTTAGGGGAACGTCATGGCCGCTGATCCGCATCGCTGTACCTGCTTCATCATTCCATCCAAAATGCTGCGCAAACTGGCGGAGCAAACTGCGGACCCGGCGCTGCGCCATCAACTGCTGGACCAGTGCGAGCTGTCGGCCCATCTGCGCGGCCAGCGCTCGGTGGCGCCCATCATGCAGGCGCTGGTGGCCACCACCGGCGAAAAGCGCCGCACCGTGTACGACGCCCAGCACAAATCGGCGCTGCCGGGCAAGCTGGTGCGCGGCGAAGACAGCCAGCCATCCGCCGACCAGGCCGTCAATCAGGCGTATGACGGCGCCGGCATCACCTACGATTTCTATCACGACGTCCTGCAGCGCAATTCGGTGGACGGCAAGGGCTTGCGGCTGGACTCCACCGTCCACTACCAGAACAAATTCAACAACGCGTTCTGGAACGGCCAGCAAATGGTCTACGGCGACGGCGACGGCAAGCTGTTCCTCGGCTTCACCGGCGCCATCGATGTCATCGCGCACGAACTGACCCACGGCGTCACGCAATATGCGGTGCCGGGCGGGCTGGTGTACCAGGACCAGAGCGGCGCGCTCAACGAGTCTATCTCCGACGTATTCGGCAGCGTGGTCAAGCAGTGGCACCTCAAGCAGTCCGTGGAGCAGGCCGACTGGCTGGTCGGCGCCGGCATCATGGCGCCGACGGTCGGCAAGGCGCTGCGCTCGATGGCCGATCCGGGCAACACGGAACTAACCTGGTCCGGCGACGATCAACCCAAGACCATGGCCGGCTATGTGGAGAATGGCGACGTTCACACCAATTCCGGCATCCCCAACCACGCCTTTTATGCGGCCGCCATCGCGCTCAAGGGCAACTCCTGGGACAAGGCCGGGCCGATCTGGTACAAGGCATTGTCGCTGCTGACGCCCAACGCCAGCTTTGCCGACATGGCCAAGGCGACCAGCCAGGCGGCGGCACTGCTGTATGGCGCCGATTCCGCCGAGCAGCACGCGGTACAGGCGGCCTGGAAGGTGGTGGGCGTCACGTGAAGGAGGCAATATGCGCTTGATCTTGCGATGCACCGGCGGCTTTGCCGGACCGGCCGGGACGCAGACCCGCACCGTCGACCTGGCACAACTGCCGGCCGACCGGGCCGGGCAACTGCAGCAACTGATACACGCCATCGATTTCGCGGCGCTGCCGCCCAAGCTGGTCAAGGACGCGCCCCGATCCTGGGACTTCCAGTACGACCTGGAACTCGAGGATGGCGGCCAGCGCACGCATTGCGTGCAGTATCACCTGGACGCCGCCCCGGCGCCGCTGAAGGCGCTGACGGAAAAGCTCAACGATGAAGTCGACCCCGATTAGGTGATTTGCAGCTCCGGGTAACCGGTGCGTGCGTCGTGTTCGCGTGTGAAGCGATGCTCGGGCAGCAGCGCCAGCAGCAGTTCCGCCGTGGTGCGCACCACGCAGCCGGCGCACACGTGGCCGCCCAGCACCCTGCCCTGCGCATCGGCCACCGACATGTGCAGGTGTGCGCCGTCCGGCGAGACGGAGCCGGCCAGCGTCAGGATTTCCAGGTCGCCGCGCAACGCTTCGGGCTGCGGCCGGCCCGCATAGCGCAGCTGCGCCACGCTCAGGCTGCCGATGCCCTGCAACACGAAGCCGGCGCCATGGCCGCTGGCCTGCAGCGCCGCCACCACAGCCGCGCGCAGATCGTCGCCCGGGTTCAGGCGCAGCGGCAGCGGCACCAGCGATGGTGTCATGATCAGCCCAGCAGGCGCGCGAACTCGCCGCTGTCGATCAGCCGTTGCAGATCGCTGGCGCCGCCGATCAGCGTGCCGTTCACGAAAATCATGGGAAAGGTCGGCCAGCCGGCCCACAGCTTGAGCGCCAGGCGCGGCTTCCACTGCGAAAAGTAATTGCCGTAGCTGAGATACCGGTACGGCGTGTTCTGGCCGTCGAGGATCTTGCGCGCCTTGGCCGGGAACGGATTCAGGCCCATGCCGACCACCACCACCTTGTCGGCGGCCACGGCGGCCTGCACCTCGGCCACCAGATCGCGGTGATAGCCGTTGATCTGCGCCAGCGCGGCGGGATGGATGCGTTGCGGGTCCAGGATATTGCGGGTCATCGGTCAGCCTCTCTAGTCAGGATGCCCGTAAGAGTAGCCGCAAGGGGCGCGGAACACCAAGCGTTTTCCGCGCCACCTACCCGAAAGTTACAGGTCCAGCTTGGAGATCTTGGTGCCTTCCAGGTTCAGGTTGGCCATCAGGCCGGCATTGGTCAGCACGAACGCCTGGATCGGATTGTTGGCGGTGGCGGTATCGATCTCGCCGTTGGCGCCGACCTTGATCAGGGCCACCGAGCCGTCAACGCCGGCGGTCCAGCCTTTGCCGGAGCGGAATTTGTCCAGCGCTTCACGCGTCATGAACAGCATCACCACCGCCTTGGACTGGGCGCCGGCCTGCAGGCCCACCGATACCGAAGCCACGCTGTAGTAATCGGCGGTCTGGCCGCCGGTGCGCAGCACGCCTTTGCCATATTCGCCGCCGACCACCAGGCCGGCCGCCACAACACGCGGGAACACCAGCACGCCGCTGGCCTTTTGCACCAGTTCGCGCGATCCCTTGACTTCCTTGTACAGGCGCTCCAGCGTGGTGTAGGCGCCCTGCTCGATTTCAGTCTTCACCGCCGCCGCGCTCGGCTTGGCGTCGCCGGTGGTGGTGGTGCAGCCGCTCAGGGTCAGGCCGGCCAGGGCTACGGCGGCAGTCGCGCGCAGCAGGAAGGTACGTTTTTGCATGAGAGTCTCCAGTCAAAAAGTGAAACCACGAGGGGCCACAAGTGTGGTCATTCTGTCAGCAACTACATTACCACGCTATCTCTCTTCAGTAGCACACCGCTCAGCGGTTGGCGAACGCCAGCCGTTTTCCTTCGCGCAGCATGGTGGCGAATTCCGCCGCCGGCACCGGCTGACTGAACAGATAGCCTTGCAGCTGGTCGCACCCCAGCTCGCGCAGAAAGGCCATCTGCTCGGCCGTCTCCACGCCTTCCGCAACGATCTCCTGGCGCAACTGCTGCGCCATGGTGACGATGGCGCGCGCAATCGCGCAATCGTTCTCTTCATAAGGCAGACCGATCACGAAGGAGCGGTCTATCTTCAGGGTACTGATGGGGAATTTCTTCAGATAAGCCAGGCTGGAATAGCCGGTGCCGAAGTCGTCCAGCGCCAGCGCCATGCCCATCGCCACCAGCTGGTTCATGATGGCGATCACCTTGTCGGTGCCGCGCACCAGCAGACTTTCGGTGATTTCCAGGTTGATCTGGTCCGGCTGCACGCCATGCTTTTCCAGCACGGCGGCGATGCGTCTGGGCAGCTCGGCGTCGAACTGGCGCGCCGACAGGTTGACGGCGATCGGCGGCATGATCAGGTTGGCGTCGCGCCATGCGCGCACCTGGCGGCAGGCTTCCTCCAGCACCCAGGCGCCGAGGTCGAGGATCAGTCCGGTCTCTTCCGCCACCGGGATGAACACCCCCGGCGACACCAGCCCGCGCACCGGATGGCGCCAGCGCAGCAAGGCCTCGGCACCGACGATGCGGCCGCTGCGCAGGCTGACCTTGGGCTGATAGTACAGCAGCAGCTCGTTATTCTGCAGCGCCTGCCGCAGCTCGCTCTCGATGCGCAGGTGCTCCTTGGCGCGCTGGTTCATCTCTTCGCTGTAGAACAGGAAATTGGATTCGATGCTCTGCGCCGCCTTGGACACGGCCACGTCGGCGCAGCGTATCAGCGTGGTGACGTCGCCGCCATCCTCGGCATACACGGTGATGCCGATGTGCGCGCCGACCTGCAGATTGTGCGACGCCACCGCGATCGGCGAGGCCAGCGCCGCCAGCAGCTTCTTGGCGACGATGCCGGCATGCTCGCGCTTTTCGATCTGCAGCAGCGCGATGGCAAAGCGGTGGCCGTCGAGCCGCGCCAGCACGTCGCCTTCGCGCAGCGAAGCGCGGAACAGCCGGCCGATCTCGGCGAACAGTTCGTTGCCGATCTCGTGGCCCAGGGTGTCGCTGATGGCGCCGATGCGGGTGATTTCCACCACCAGCAGCGCGCCGTGGTCGCCCGAGCGCTTGGTCTCGGTCAGCGCCTGGCCCACCAGCGTGGTCAGCAGGCACAGATTGGGCAGGCCGGTCAGCGGATCGTAATTGGCCATGCGCTGCATGCGCGCCTCGGCGTCCTTGTGCACGCTGATGTCGGAAAACAGCGAGAAGGTGTGGCTGATCCTGCCGCTGGCGTCGCGCACGGCGCTGATGGTCACCGATTGCGGGAACAGCTCACCGTTCTTGCGCTTGCCGATGATCTCGCCGCGCCACGGCCCGCCGCCCTGCATCGCCGCGCGCACCTTGGCGCGGAATTCGGCATCGTGCACGCCCGAGCGCAGCAGGTCGGGGGTCTTGCCCAGCGATTCGGCCGGCGTGTAGCCGGTAATGCGGGTGAACGAGGAATTGATCGAGACGATACGTTCGTGCGCATCGGTGATCAGCACGCCCTGCTCGCTGTCCTCGATGATGCGCGCGTGCAGATTGACCTTGTCCAGCTCCGACAAGGTCTGGTTGGCCTGCGACACGCGCACCAGCATGCCCTCGTCGCGCCTGAGCTGGATATCCAGGTGCACCCAGATGATCTCGCCGTTTTTCTTGCGGCGCCGGACTTCGGTGCGCGCGGCCGTGGCGCCGGGGTCATGGTCAAAGAATAGTTCGGCGATGGTGCCGTCGTCATCGTCCTCGGCATACAGGGTCAGCACGTGCTGGCCGATCACCTCCTCGGCCGCGTAGCCGAACATCTGTTCCGCGCCGGGACTCCAGTCGGTGACATAGCCGGTCAGGTCGAGCATGAAGGTGGTGTCGCCGGCGGACGGCGCCAGCTCGGCCGGCTTCAGCGCGGCGCGTGCCGCCAGCAGCGCCGCGTCCAGTTCACCCAGCGTCCGCTCGAGCGCCGTGCCTTGCTGACTCCGCGCCAGACGGCTCAGTTCCAGGCAGCGCTCGATCGGATCAAGCATGGGGATTGCCCGCCTTGCCGGACGCCACGTCCTGCATCCACAGACAGGCGTCGACCAGGATGCGGTTGAAGCCGGCGACGTCGAGCTGCAGCGCCTGCAGGCAGCGGTTGAAACAGTCGAGGTCGGCGCGCTCGGCCGCCTCGACCACGCACAGCATCTGCCCCAGCTGGCCCGCGTGCGCCAGCAGCGCCTGCCGCACGGCCTCGCCGACCGCCAGCGGCTGCAGCACCTCGTCCAGCGGCATGCCGAACAGCACACCAAGCAGCGAGAACATGCCGACCATGAACGCCTGTTCCTGGTGCGCCTTGTCCTCGCCGCAGGCCTTGGCCAGCAGCTCCATGGCGCGCGCGCGCACCGCCACCCGCGCCAGCAGCATGGCCGAGCGCGGATCGCCCTCGCGCGACGAGAACAGCATCAGGTTCAGCCAGCGCCGCAGCTGCGAACGGCCAAGGATCAGGATCGCCTGCGAAAAACTGGTGACACGGCGGCTGGCGCCCATGCCCAGCGAATTCACCAGCCGCAGCAAATGGTAGGACAGCGTCGGATCCTGGCGCAGCAGCGCTTCGATTTCATGCGTGTCGGCGTCGGCGGAGACCAGCTGCACCAGCTGCAGCGCCAGCGCGCGCGAGGCGGCCTGGGCGCCGACCGGCTTGGGCGGCGGCGCCTGGAACCACTCGCCGGCGATCCAGCCGACCTGCGGCGGCAGTTCCAGCGGCCAGGCGGCGTCGGCGCGCAGGATTTTATCGGCGGCCAGCGCTTTCCAGCCGATCTGGTCCAGCGACTGGTTCAGCGCCGCATCGGCGCCCGGCAGGTAGACGCCGTTGACGCCGCCGGCCACCAGTTCTTCCAGCGCGCCCAGCGGCAGCGCGGCGCCGGAGGGCAGCCGGCCGGCGTCCAGCAGCAGCGCCCCGGGAGTACCGTTGCGGTCAGCAAGGGGGGACAAAAACACGGGCGGCGTGGCGGGTAACACGGTCATGGCAACTTCCAGCAAAAGAGACTCTCTATGATGCCGCTATGGTACTCCGAAACTATTGGCTTTGGTCAACACTCCGGTGTGGCAAATGCGACAACAACCGTTCGAACAGGCCGGGCTGTTGCATGCGCTTGATCCACCAGTTCAGCGCCGCGCCGTTTTCGCCGCTGCGCCAGGCCAGGTAGAAAGTCTCTGCCGGCTTGGGTTCGTCCACGGCTTTCTCCACCAGCGTGCCGGCGGCGATGGCGGCCCGGGCGCACGGTTCCGGCAGGAAGCCGAAGCCCAGACCGGCCAGCTGGTACAAATACTTGGTTTTCATGTCAGGCACCGTCAGCGTATCCTGGCCGAGCAGCAGGCCGACCGTGCGCGGCGCCATCTGGCGCGCCGAATCGGCCACGCTGATGGCGCGATAGTGCTGCAAATGATTGCGGCCCAGCTTGCCCTCGACCGCGGCCAGCGGGTGCCCGGGCGCCACCGCGAACACGAAATCCACCTTGCCGATCGGCTCGGAGACGTAGCCGCCGCCGGCCGGGCCGTCGCCGGCCACACCCACCAGCAGGTCGGCGCGGCGCTCCAGTAGCGCTTCCCAGGTGCCGGACAGCGCTTCCTGCACGATGCGCAGCCGGGTCTGCTGGGCCACTTCATAGAATGCGGTCACGTCGTCGTGGAACACGCACGGCGAAAACATCGAATCCATGCCGACCGCCAGCTCGGTTTCCCAGCCGGACGCCACCCGGCGCACGCGGTGTTCCAGGTCCTGGGCCGCTTTCAGCAGGTAGCGGCCCTCCTTCAGCAGCTCGGCGCCGGCCGCCGTCAGCCCGACGCGCGGGCCGTTGCGCTCGAACACCTGTACGCCGAGGTCGTCCTCCAGCTTGCTGACGGTGTACGAAATAGTCGAAGGCACGCGGTGCAATTCCTTGCCGGCGGCGGAGAATGAACCGCGCCGGTCGATGGCGTCGACGATTTGCAGGGCTTCCAGGCTGAGTCTGAGCATTCGATTTTATCGATAGTAGGAGGGTAAATTTTCCGTTTTTTTAATACGAATCAGGGGTCTACAATGTGATTCATGGATGCGGCGATAAGGCTGCAAGCTTTCAAAATTATCGCACATTAACCTCATAAGAAACGGAGCTCATCATGTTACAAGTACGTCATTCTGATTCGCGCGGCAAAGCCAACCACGGCTGGCTGGATTCCAAACACAGCTTCTCGTTCGGTCACTACCATGACCCGGAGCATGTCGGTTTCGGTCCGCTGCTGGTGATCAATGAAGACAAGGTACAGGGCGGCCAGGGCTTCGGCACCCACGGTCACCGCGACATGGAAATCATCTCGTACGTGCTGAGCGGCGCACTGGAACACAAGGACAGCATGGGTACCGGCTCGGTGCTGCACTACGGCGACGTGCAGCGCATGAGCGCCGGCACCGGCGTGCGTCACAGCGAGTACAACCACAACCGCGATGAACTGGTGCACTTCCTGCAGATCTGGATCCAGCCCAACCAGGTCGGCATCCCGCCCAGCTACGAAGAGAAAAATTTCTCGCCAGAAAGCAAACTCGGCAAACTGGCGCTGATCGCCTCGTCGGACGGTCGCAATGGTTCGGTGCTGATCCACCAGAACGCCGAGATCTACGCCAGCATCATGACTTCCGGCGACAGCCTGAAGCATGAGTTGAAAGAGGGCCGCATCGCCTACGTCCACGTGATCCGCGGTTCGGTGACGGTGAACGGCATCCACCTGAAGGATGGCGATGCGCTGAAAATCAGCGACGAGGCGGCCGTCACGCTGGACCAGGCCAGCGCCGCCGAACTGCTGGTGTTTGACCTGCCGAAATAAGTCTTGCAAAGGCCAGAGGCTGGCCTCAGATATGTTTCTGCCAGTTTTGGTATCATGAAGGATGCGCCGGGCCTGTTGGTACAGCCCGGCGCGCTTTTTTACACCGTTATCAACAGAATAAGAGTACAGCCATGTCGCAGAGCGCAGAGATCCCATCCCCGGACGAACTGAATTACGTCACCTCCTGTGCCCTGCCCACCCCGTGGGCCCAGTTCACCCTGCATGCCTTTGTCGAAAAGGCCACCGGCAAGGAACACCTGGCCATGGTGCTGGGCGACATCGGCGACGGCGAGCCGGTGCTGGCGCGCGTGCACTCGGAATGCCTGACCGGCGACGTGCTGTTCTCGCAGCGCTGCGACTGCGGCGCCCAGCTCGAAGGCGCGCTGAAGAAGATCGCCGACGAAGGCCGCGGCGTGCTGCTGTATCTGCGCCAGGAAGGCCGCGGCATCGGCCTGATCAACAAGATCCGCGCCTACCGCCTGCAGGAAGCCGGCGCCGACACGGTGCAGGCCAATGAACAGCTGGGCTTCAAGCCCGACCAGCGCACCTATGGCCTGGTGAAACCGATGCTGGACCAGTTCGGCGTGAAAAGTCTGCGCCTGATGACCAATAATCCGCGTAAGATCAACGCCATGACCAACCTGGGCGTGGAAGTGGCCGAGCGCGTACCGCTACTGGTCAACCGCAACGCCTTCAATCAGCACTATCTGGACACCAAGGCCGCCAAGCTGGGCCATATGATGACGCCGCTGACGCCGGCGCCGGTGGAGGATGGCGCGCTGTAACTTTTTTAGGATTGCATGAAATTCACTGCGCTAGCGAGTAGTTGTCTCCTGATCTGGGCCGGCGCAAGCGCTGCGCCGGCGGCGCCGCCCGTGCAAGTCCCCGCCCCTTCGGCGCAGAGCGGCGCGGCACTGCCGGCC
>NZ_SPVG01000065.1 GCF_004614165.1 Duganella callida
GGCCGGAGCCGCTGCGGCAGGGACAGGCGCCGGAGCGGCGGCGGCAGGCGCGGCGGCGGCGCCTTCGGCCTCCACCAGCAGCAACAGCGAACCCTCGGCCACCTTGTCGCCGACCTTCACCTTGATCTCCTTCACCACGCCGGCGTGCGACGATGGAATCTCCATCGATGCCTTGTCCGACTCCACGGTGATCAGCGACTGGTCCACCTTGATGGTGTCGCCGACCTTGACCATCACCTCGATGATCTCGACTTCCTTGAAATCGCCGATATCCGGGACTTTAACTTCCACAATGCTCATAGCGTTTGCTCCGTTCTAATTATTGGGTCACCGGATTTGGCTTGTTCGGATCGAGGTTGTACTTGGCCACGGCCTTTTCCACCACCGACGCATCGATCTTGCCTTCTTCGGCCAGCGACTTCAGCGCGGCGACCGTGATGTAGTAACGGTTCACTTCGAAGAACTCGCGCAGCTTGGCGCGGCTGTCCGAACGGCCGAAACCATCGGTGCCCAGCACGCGGTAGGTGCGGTCCTTCGGAATGAAGGCGCGGATCTGTTCAGCAAACGCACGCATGTAGTCGGTGGTCGCCACGATAGGACCAGTGGTGTCCTTCAGCAGCTGCGCCACGTACGGCACGCGCTGTTCCTTGGTCGGGTTGACCAGGTTCCAGCGTTCCGCGTCCTGGCCGTCGCGCGCCACCAGGGTCAGCGATGGTGCGGACCAGACGTCGGCCGCGATGTTCCAGTCGTTCTTCAGCAGGTCCACCGCGAACAGCGATTCGCGCAGGATGGTGCCGGAGCCGATCAGCTGCACGCGCTGTTTCAGCGACTCGTCGCCCTTCTGCAGCAGGTACATGCCCTTCAGGATGCCCTCTTCCTGGCCTGGCTTGATGCCTGGATGCGCGTAGTTCTCGTTCATGATGGTGATGTAGTAGAACACGTCTTCCTGCTCTTCCACCATGCGGCGCATGCCGTCCTGGATGATCACGGCCAGTTCGTGGCCGAAGGTCGGATCGTACGGCATGCAGTTCGGCACGGCGGCAGCGAACAGGTGGCTATGACCGTCTTCGTGCTGCAGACCTTCGCCGTTCAGCGTGGTGCGGCCGGCGGTGCCGCCCATCAGGAAGCCGCGGGCGCGCATGTCGGCGGCGGCCCAGACCAGGTCACCGATACGCTGCATGCCGAACATCGAGTAGTAGGTGAAGAACGGCACCATCACGCGGTTGTTGGTCGAGTACGAGGTCGCCGCGGCGATCCACGAGCTCATGCCGCCGGCTTCGTTGATACCCTCTTGCAGGATCTGGCCGGCCTTGTCTTCGCGGTAGTACATCACCTGGTCCTTGTCGACCGGTTCGTACAACTGGCCCTGCTGGTTGAAAATGCCCACCTGGCGGAACAGGCCTTCCATGCCGAAGGTGCGCGACTCGTCGACCAGGATAGGCACGATGCGCGAACCGATGCTGCTGTCCTTCAGCAGGGTGGTCAGGATACGCACGTAGTTCTGGGTGCTCGACACTTCGCGGCCTTCGGCGGTCGCTTCCAGCACGTTCTGGAACGCCGACAGCGGCGGCACGGTCAGCTTCTCGTCGGCCTGCTGGCGGCGCGCCGGCAGGTAGCCGCCCAGCGCGGCGCGGCGCTCGTGCAGATACTTGATTTCCGGCGCGTCGTCGGCCGGCTTGTAGAACGGGATGTCGGCCAGCTGGTCGTCCGGGATCGGGATCGAGTAGCGGTCGCGCATTTCGCGCACGGCTTCGTCGGTCAGCTTCTTGGTGTTGTGCGCGGTGTTGCGCGCCTCGCCATGCTTGCCCATGCCGAAGCCCTTGATGGTCTTCACCAGCAGCACGGTCGGCTGGCCCTTGTGTTCCTGCGCGACCTTGAAGGCGGCATAGATCTTGTGCGGATCGTGGCCGCCGCGGGTCAGGCGCCAGATGTCGTCGTCGGTCATGTTGGCGACCATCTCCAGCAGCTTCGGATGCTTGCCGAAGAAGTGCTTGCGCACGTAGGCGCCGTCCTTGGCCTTGTAGTTCTGGTACTCGCCGTCGACGGTTTCCATCATCACCTTGCGGAGGATGCCTTCCTTATCCTTCTGCAGCAGGGCGTCCCAGCCCGGACCCCAGATGACTTTCACCACGTTCCAGCCGGCGCCGCGGAATTCGCCTTCCAGTTCTTGAATGATCTTGCCGTTGCCGCGCACCGGACCGTCCAGGCGCTGCAGGTTGCAGTTGACCACGATGACCAGGTTGTCCAGCTTCTCGCGCGCGGCCATGCCGATCGCGCCCAGCGATTCCGGCTCGTCCATCTCGCCGTCGCCGCAGAAGGCCCAGACCTTGCGGTCGGTGGTGTCGGCGATCGAACGCGCGTGCAGGTACTTCAGGAAGCGCGCCTGGTAGATCGCCATCAGCGGGCCCAGGCCCATCGACACGGTCGGGAACTGCCAGAAGTTCGGCATCAGTTTCGGGTGCGGATACGAGGACAGGCCCTTGCCGTCGACTTCGCGGCGGAAGTGCAGCAGTTGGTCTTCGCTCAGGCGGCCTTCCAGGAACGCGCGCGCGTACACGCCCGGCGAGGAGTGACCCTGGATGTACAGCAGGTCGCCGCCGTGGGTGTCGCTAGGCGCTTTCCAGAAGTGGTTGAAGCCGATGCCCAGCATGTTGGCCAGCGAGGCGAACGAGGACAGGTGGCCGCCCAGGTCGCCATCGAAACGGTTGGCCTTGACCACCATGGCCATGGCGTTCCAGCGCATCCACGAGCGCAGTTTCTCTTCGTATTCCAGGTTGCCGGGGCAGCGCTGCTCCTGCTCCGTCGGAATGGTGTTGACGTAGGCCGTGTTGGCCGAGAAAGGAATGTCGGAGCCGCTTTGGCGGGCCAGGTCGATCAGGCGTTCCAGCAGATAATGGGCACGTTCAGGGCCTTCGTTTTCCAGCACGGAGGCCAGGGAATCCAGCCATTCTTTGGTTTCTTGCGAGTCAGGATCGGTGTTCGCCGTTACCTGGTCCAGTTGAGCTGACATTTAATAAGTCTCCTGAGGTGAGATGCCCGAATCATGCGGCTTCCGGGGCGGGGGAATTGCTGATTATTTACCAATACTTCAATGACGTGTGGGGATTCTAGCAGCCATTTTTTGCATTTTCAAATTACGGGAAGACATTTTATAATGTGAAATTCCCCTATGAAAATCTTGTGCAGCGCAACATGCAAGTCGCGCGGAAAACAGGGCGGGACGCGCCCGCCGGCCTTATAATCGTGTTTTCCCTCTACCACCCTGTACAAATCATGCCAGCCCAACTGATCGACGGTGTCGCCCTCTCCAAAAAACTGCGCGGTGAAATTGCTGCACGTGCCGCATCCCTGACCGAAAAAGGCCATCAGCCGGGCCTGGCGGTGATCATTGTCGGCGACGATCCGGCCAGTCATGTTTATGTACGCAACAAGGTCAAGGCTTGCGAGGATGCCGGCTTCTATTCGCTGAAGGAAGAATACCCGGCCGACCTGAGCGAAGCCGCACTGCTGGAACGCATTGCCGCCCTCAACAACGACCCGGCCATCCACGGCATCCTGGTGCAGATGCCGCTGCCGAAACATATTAATCCGCACAAGGTGATCGAGGCCATCTCCACCAAGAAAGACGTGGACGGCTATTCGGTGCTGAGCGCGGGCGAACTGATGACCGGCCTGGACGGTTTTCGTCCGTGCACCCCCTACGGCTGCATGAAGCTGATCGAAAGCACCGGCGTCGACCTGCGCGGCAAGCACGCGGTGGTGATCGGCCGCAGCAACACGGTCGGCAAGCCGATGGCGCTGCTGCTCTTGCAAGCCAACGCCACCGTCACCATCTGCCATAGCGCGACCCCGGACATCGGCGTGTACACGCGCCAAGCGGACGTGGTCGTGGCCGCAACCGGCCGCCGCAACACCCTGACTGCTGATATGGTGAAGCCGGGCGCGATCGTGATCGACGTCGGCATCAACCGCAACGACGAGGGCAAGCTGTGCGGCGACGTCGACTTCGACGGCATCAAGGAAGTGGCATCGCACATCACCCCGGTGCCGGGTGGCGTGGGTCCGATGACCATCACCATGCTGCTGATGAACACGGTGGAAGCGGCCGAGCGCGTAGCGCAGCAAGCTTGATCAACCGTATCGACCATATTGGATAAAAGATGACTGACAATAATCCCCTGCTGGACTTCAGCGGCCTGCCGCGTTTCGATGCGATCCAACCGCAACACGTGACGCCCGCCATCGATGAACTGCTGGCGCGCAGCCGCGCCGTGGTAACGCAACTGGAAGCGCCGGCCGACAGCGTCAGCTGGGACAGCTTCGTGACGCCGCTGGAAGACGCCACCGAACTGCTGGGCCGCGCCTGGGGCATCGTCAGCCATCTGAACAACGTGGTCGACACGCCCGAACTGCGCGCCGTCTACAACGAGAACCAGCCGAAAGTGACCGAGTTCTGGACCGACCTCGGCCAGAACGAGGCGCTGTTCGCCAAGTACAAGGCGCTGCGCGCCTCGGCCGAGTTCGACACGCTGTCGCCGGCGCGCAAGCGCATCGTCGAGAACGCCATTCGCGACTTCCGCATGGGCGGCGCCGAACTGCCGGCCGACAAGAAGGAACGCTTCGCCGACATCCAGGAAGAGCACGCCAAGGTCTCGACCCGCTTCTCGGAAAACGTGCTGGACGCCACCAACGATTACAAGCTGCTGGTCAGCGAGGAAGCCGACCTGGCCGGCCTGCCGGACGACGTCAAGGCCGCCGCCCGCGCCGCCGCCGAGAAAGCCGGCAAGCAGGGTTGGGAATTCTCGCTGCACTTCCCGTCCTACTACCCGATCCTGCAATTCGCCGACAAGCGCGAACTGCGCGAAACCATTTACCGCGCCAATGCCACCAAGGCGTCCGAACAGGGCGAAGTCTTCAGCAAGAAGGAAGACTGGGACAACACCCGGAACATCGTCACCCTGCTCAGGCTGCGCGAGGAAGAGGCGCATCTGCTCGGCTACAAGAACTTCGCCGAAGTCTCGCTGGTGCCCAAGATGGCCAAGTCGCCCGACGAAGTGATCGGCTTCCTCGAAGACTTGGCCAAGCGCGCGCGGCCGTTCGCGGAAAAGGATCTGGCCGAGCTCAAACAGTTCGCCAGGGAAGAACTCGGCATCGAGGAGCTGAAAGCCTGGGACATCCCCTACGCTTCCGAAAAACTGCAGGAAGCGCGCTATGCCTTCTCGGCGCAGGAAGTCAAACAATACTTCCCAGAACCGAAAGTGGTGGACGGCCTGTTCCGCCTGATCCAGCAATTGTTCAACGTGCAGATCAAGCCGGACGATGCGCCGGTCTGGCATGAGGACGTGCGCTTCTTCCGCATCGAACGCGACGGCCAATTGATCGGCCAGTTCTACCTCGACCTGTACGCGCGCGCCGGCAAGAGCGGCGGCGCCTGGATGGACGATGCGCGCGGCCGCCGCGCCGACGCCAGGGGTGGCACCACCGCAGTGCAGACCCCGGTGGCCTACCTGACCTGCAACTTCACGCCGCCGGCGCTGGAAAACGGCGTGGCCAAGCCATCGCTGTTCACCCACGACGAAGTGATCACCCTGTTCCATGAATTCGGCCACGGCCTGCACCACATGCTGACCCAGGTCGATGAGCTGGGCGTATCCGGCATCGCCGGCGTCGAATGGGATGCGGTCGAGCTGCCGTCGCAGTTCATGGAAAACTTCTGCTGGGAATGGGAAGTGCTGGAACACATGACGGCCCACGCCGTCACCGGCGAGCCGCTGCCGCGCGCGCTGTACGACAAGATGCTGGCCGCGAAGAATTTCCAGTCCGGTCTGCAGACCCTGCGCCAGGTGGAATTCGCCCTGCTCGACATGCACCTGCACTACGACTACGACGCCAGCACCGGCAAGACCGTGCAGCAGGTCATCGATGAAGTGCGCGGCAAGTTCGCGCTGATCATCCCGCCGGCGTTCAACCGCTTCCAGAATTCGTTCAGCCACATCTTCGCCGGCGGCTACGCGGCCGGCTACTACAGCTACAAGTGGGCGGAAGTGCTGTCGGCCGACGCCTATGCCGCGTTCGAGGAGGCGCAGGCGCTGGGCGCGGACGCCGTCTCGGAAACCGGCAAGCGCTATCTGCAGGAAATCCTGTCGGTCGGCGGTTCGCGTCCGGCGCTGGAATCGTTCACCGCCTTCCGCGGCCGCGAGCCGAGCATCGACGCATTGTTGCGCCACAGCGGCATGGCCGCGTAACAGAGATCACAATCTCCCGCAACGCCGGAGTCGCGCGGTAGCAACATCGATGCCAGCGACTTCCGGCGTTTTCGCATACACTGGAATTGCATCCTGCGATTCCCTCTACCGAACCAGCCAACACCATGACACGCATCGATTTCCACACCAATGTGCCGGACAAGGTCGCCTACGCCTGCCGCCTCGCGCGCAAGGCCTGGGCCGCCAATAACCGCGTGGTGGTGTTGACGGACGATGCGGCCCAGCTGGCGGAACTTGACGCGGCGATGTGGACGTTTTCCGCCACCGACTTCCTGCCGCACGTGCCGGCCGACGATGCTTTGGCGGCGCAGACGCCGATCCTGCTGACCGCCTCCGATGCGGCGGAATTACCACACACGCACACCGAATTATTGGTCAACTTGTCGCGCCGCACGCCGGCCAACGTGTCACAGTTTGCGCGCCTGATCGAAGTGATATCCTCGGAAGAGGAAGATGCGGCTGCCGGCCGCAAGCGCTATGTCGCCTACAAGCAGCAAGACTATCCACTTACCCACTTTGTCACAGGAAAATCATGAGCCAAGCATCGTTTGACGCCAGTATCCCTGTCTTGACGGAAGTCCTGAAAGCGGAGCCGCTGAGCGACGAGTCGTTGTCCGCGAACGGCGCCACCACCATCCGTCCCGCGCCGGCCGAAGTGGCCGCCGCGCTGGAAGCCGATGCCATCGACGGCTGGAGCGAAGCCGAATGGGCGATGATGGAACACCGTCTGTCGGTGCGCATCATGCACCAGCTGCAGTCGCGCGTCGATTTCGTGCTCGAGCAGCGCATCAAGGATGCCATGGCCGAGGTGCTCAGCCACGCGCTGCACGGCCTGACCAACGAGATCCGCATCGGCCTGCACGACACCATCGAGAAGATCGTCTCGCGCGCCGTGTCGCAGGAACTGACCCATCTGCAGGCGCAGAAAAAGTAAGCCTTCCGCCCCGGTCCGTGACACGCTGTGGTGCACGGACCGCACTGCCCTGAAGCGGCTTTGCATCAAATCAGGGAAACGCTCCAAAAAAGTTCAAATCACTGTTTTTCCGTCTTTGCGCCGGGAATAATTTGTTGTACCTTGTGGCCTTGCGTATAACTTTTGGAGATTGTTTATGCAGTTCAAATTTATTCCGCTGGCCATCGCGCTTGCCTACACCGGCAGCGCGGGCGCACAGGAAGTGATCAAGATCGGTCACGTGGCGCCGGTCTCCGGCCCGTCGGCCCACCTCGGCAAGGACAATGAAAACGGCGCCAAAATGGCGATCGACGATTTGAACGCCAAGGGCATCAAGATCGACGGCAAGCCGGTCAAGTTTGTACTGCAACTGGAGGATGATGGCGGCGATCCCAAGCAAGGCACCTCGGTGGCGCAGAAGCTGGTCGACGCCAAGGTCAACGGCGTGATCGGCCACCTGAACTCGGGCACCAGCATCCCCGCCTCCAAGATTTACTACGACGCCGGCATCCCGCAAATCTCGCCGGCCACCACCCAGACCAAGTACACCCAGCAGGGCTTCAAATCGGCGTTCCGCGTGGTCGCCAACGACGCCAAGCTGGGCGGCACGCTGGGCGCCTACGCGGTCGGCAAGATGGGCATCAAGAAGATTGCCGTGATCGACGACCGCACCGCTTACGGCCAGGGTGTGGCGGACGAGTTCGCCAAGGGCGCGAAGAAAGCCGGCGGCGGCGTCGAGATCGTCGCCAAGGAGTTCACCACCGACAAGGCGACCGATTTCAACGCCATTCTGACCAAGATCAAGGCCAAGAATCCCGACCTGGTGTTCTTCGGCGGCATGGACTCGGTGGCCGGTCCGCTGCTGCGCCAGATGAAGGCGCTGGGCATCAACGCCAAGTTCATGGGCGGCGACGGCATGTGCACCGAATCGCTGCCCAAGCTGGCCGGCGCGGCGGCCGCCAACGGCGTGGTGGTGTGCGCGGAAGCGGGCGGCGTCAGCGGCGAACAGCAGAAAGGCATGGACGATTTCGTCGCGCGCTACAAGAAGAAATACAACGCCGACGTGCAGCTGTATTCGCCCTACGTCTACGATGCGCTGATGACCATGGGCACGGCCATGCAGCAGGCCAACTCGGCGCAGCCGGCCAAGTATCTGCCGGTGCTGCAGAACATCAAGTACCAGGGCGTGACCGGGCTGATTTCGTTCGACGCCAAGGGCGATATCAAGGACGGCGCGCTGACCTTGTTCACTTACACGGATGGCAAGAAAACCAAGATCGAAGTGATCCACTAAAAACAAAAACGCGCCTGGAGCAACCGAGGCGCGTTTTTTTCGGCTCAGCCGCAGGTCATTTCTGCGACAGCACCCATTTCACCAGGGTCTGCGCCTCGGCTTCATTGACTTGCGGATTGGCCGGCATGGGGATTGCGCCCCAGACGCCGGAACCGCCCTTCATTACCTTGGTCACCAGCTTGGCTTCTGCATCTTTCTGGCCGGCGTATTTGGCCGCTACATCCTTGTACGCCGGACCGACCACCTTGGAGCCGACCGCGTGGCATGCCATGCAGTTCTTGGCTTTGGCCAGATCCAGGCCGGCATCGGCCAGCGCGGCCTGCGCAGCGAATGCCGAAGCAACTACTACCCCAACCATCATCAAATTGCGTTTCATTGTGTTCTCCAGGTTTGTTGCGACAATTCCGCTGGCCATTCTACCGCGATTTGCCTTGATGCATTTAACGCTTAAGTCAAGTAATGGTTGACTGCGATCAGGTAAGATAGCGTCATAGGAGGACATCATGCCGCTGATCGTATTGATTGTTGCTTTGGTTGCGCTGCGCTATTTCGAAGTGTGGAAGTTTGCCGAGCTGTCCTGGTGGGCAATCGGTGCACTGATGGTATTGGCTTTCCTGTGGTTCGAGTTCCTTGAGCCGATGATGGGCTTCGACAAACGCCGCGCCCACAACGAAGACGAAAAGCGGCGCAAGGAGCGCGTCAAACAGACCTTCGACAAGAAATAAGCCGCGCGAACGCGGCTTTTCTTACGTGTCGCTCAGCGCTTAGCGCTTCAGCTGCGACAGGTCGCGCACCGCGCCGCGGTCGGCGGAGGTGGTCAGCGCCGCGTAAGCCTGCAGCGCCTGCGACACGTAACGTTCGCGGTTGACCGGCTGCCAGGCGTCGGCGCCCTTGGCTTCCATCGCCGCGCGGCGCGCTGCCAGCGTGTCGGCGCCGATGCGCAGGTTGATGCTGCGGTTGGGGATGTCGATGTCGATCATGTCGCCCTCCTCCACCAGGCCAATGGCGCCGCCTTCCGCCGCTTCCGGCGATGCGTGGCCGATCACCAGGCCGGAGGAACCGCCCGAGAAGCGGCCATCCGTGAACAGCGCACAGGCTTTGCCCAGGCCCTTGGATTTGATGTAGGAGGTCGGGTACAGCATCTCCTGCATGCCCGGGCCGCCTTTCGGGCCTTCGTAGCGGATGATGACCACATCGCCTTCATGCACGGTGTCGCCGAGGATGGCTTCCACCGCCGCGTCCTGGCTTTCGAACACGCGCGCCTTGCCGCTGAATTTGAGGATGCTTTCATCGACGCCGGCGGTCTTCACGATGCAGCCGTTTTCCGCCAGATTGCCGTACAGGACAGCCAGGCCGCCGTCCTGCGAATAGGCGTGCGCCTTGTCGCGGATGCAGCCGCTGCTGCGGTCCAGGTCCAGCGCGTCGTAACGCTCCGATTGCGAGAACGCCACCTGGGTCGGCACGCCGCCCGGCGCCGCGCGGAACCATTCATGCACGGCCGGATCGTCGCTGCGCTTGACGTCATTGCGTTCGATCGCCTCGGCCAGGGTCGGCGCGTGCACGGTCGGACGCGAGGTGTCGAGCAGGCCGGCGCGCGCCAGCTCGCCCAGGATGGCGACGATGCCGCCGGCGCGATGCACGTCTTCGATGTGGAACTTGTCGGTCATCGGCGCCACCTTGCACAGGCACGGCACCTTGCGCGAGATGCGGTCGATGTCGGCCATGGTGAAGTCCACACCCGCTTCGTGCGCGGCGGCCAGCAGGTGCAGCACGGTGTTGGTGGAGCCGCCCATGGACACGTCCAGCGCCATGGCGTTTTCAAACGTGGCCTTGTTGGCGATGGAGCGCGGCAAGATCGAATGATCGTCCTGCTCGTAGTGACGCTTGGCCAGATCGACGATCAGGCGGCCGGCGCGCAGGAACAGCTGTTCGCGGTCGGCGTGGGTGGCGACGATGGTGCCGTTCCCCGGCAGCGACAGGCCCAGTGCTTCGGTCAGGCAGTTCATCGAATTGGCGGTGAACATGCCGGAGCAGGAACCGCAGGTCGGGCAGGCGCTGCGCTCGATCTCGGCCACGTCGGCATCGCTGACGGTGGTGTCGCCGGCCTTGATCATGGCGTCCACCAGGTCCAGCTTGATGACCTTCTGGCCGCCGTTGACCACCTTCACCACCTTGCCCGCTTCCATCGGGCCGCCCGACACGAACACCACCGGAATGTTGAGGCGCATGGCGGCCATCAGCATGCCCGGCGTGATCTTGTCGCAGTTGGAGATGCAGACCATGGCATCGGCGCAGTGGGCGTTGACCATGTACTCGACCGAGTCGGCGATCAGGTCGCGCGACGGCAGCGAATACAGCATGCCGCCGTGGCCCATGGCGATGCCGTCGTCGACGGCGATGGTGTTGAATTCCTTGGCCACGCCGCCCGCTTTTTCGATCTCGCGCGCGACCAGCTGACCCAGGTCCTTCAGGTGCACGTGACCCGGCACGAACTGGGTGAAGGAATTCACCACGGCGACGATAGGCTTGTCGAAATCGCCGTCCTTCATGCCGGTGGCGCGCCAAAGGGCGCGCGCGCCGGCCATGTTGCGGCCGTGGGTGGTGGTGCGGGAACGGTATTGCGGCATGATGTGTTTCTCCAATGATAAGGCGAGCCTAAGTCTGCTGGCTTAGCATCAGAGTTTGCGACCACCATGGCGTGGTGTCAAATATATGATTTACACGGCTGTGAGTCGTATAAAATATCACCACAAGAAAATTACATAGTAAACCATATGGAACTGCGCCAGCTCCGCTACTTCGTCACCGTGGCCGAAGAACTCCACTTCGGCAAGGCGGCGCTGCGCCTGCACATGACGCAACCGCCGCTGTCGCAAACCATCCAGGCGCTGGAAGAGGAGCTGGGCGCCGTGGTGTTCGAGCGTAACCGCCGCGGCGTCGCGTTGACGCCGGCCGGCGCCGCGCTGCTGCCGGAAGCGCGTCGGCTACTGGCGCAGGCGCAGCAACTGCCGCAACTGGTGCAGCGCGCAGCCGCCGGCGAAGTCGGACGCCTGACGCTGGCCTTCGTCACCTCGGCCGATTACAGCGTGCTGCCGCCGTTTTTGCGCGCCTACCGCGCCGCCTACCCGCAAGTCCAGATCACGCTGCAGGAAGCCACCTCCGACCTGCAGCTGGACGACCTGCTCAACAGCCGCATCGACGCCGGCCTGCTGATCCCGCCCCTGCCCGACAAGGCGAAACAGGAACTCGACTACCTGCCGGTGCTGAACGAACCGCTGATGCTGGCCCTGCCCGCCGGCTCGCCGGCCCTGAAGAAGAAAGGCAGACTGGCATTGGCCGCCCTGCCGCTGCTGCCGCTCATCATCTTCCCGCGCGCGATCTCGCCGGCGCTGCACGACGCCATCCTGTCCGTATTCCGCGAAGCCGGCGTGACGCCGGAAATCGGCCAGCAGGCGATCCAGATGCAGACCATCGTCAGCCTGGTCTCGGCCGGCATGGGCATGGCGCTGGTGCCGCAATCCGTGTCCAACCTGATGCGCCCCGGGGTAGAATACCGGGCGCTGAGCGACGCCACGCCGCTGGTCGAAACCGGCCTGGCCTGGCGCCGCGACAACGCCTCGCCGGTGCTGCACGGCTTCTTGGAATTACTACGCAAAGAACTAAGGAAAACCGCCCTATGCTGATCCACCCGATGCCCGACCCGATAGCCCTGCAGCTGGGGCCTGTCGCCATCCACTGGTATGGCCTGATGTACGTGCTGGCCTTCGCCCTGTTCATCGCGCTGGGCCGCGTGCGCATCAAGCAGCCGCACATCGCCGCCCAGCAGTGGAAGAAGGAGGACCTGGACGACATGCTGTTTTACGGCATGCTGGGCGTGGTGATCGGCGGGCGGCTGGGTGAGGTGCTGTTCTACCGTCCCGCGTTCTTCTTTGCCGACCCGATCGAAATCTTCAAGGTCTGGCATGGCGGCATGTCCTTCCATGGCGGCTTCCTGGGCGTGCTGATCGCGATGTCGCTGTGGTCGCGCAAGGCGGGCCGCAACCTGCTGGACGTGTACGACTTCATCGCGCCGCTGGTGCCGCTGGGCTATGCGGCCGGACGCCTGGGCAATTTCATCAACGCCGAACTGCCGGGCCGCGTGGTCGGCGATCCATCGCTGCCGTGGGCCATGATGTGGCCGGACACGAACTATCCGCTGCATCCGAATCCCGTGTTCCTGCAAGGCCTGCGTCACCCGTCGCCGCTGTACCAGCTGCTGATCGACGGCCTGCTGGTGTTCATCATCCTGTGGCTCTACGCGCGCAAGGAACGTCCGCGCCTGGCGGTGGGCGCCATGTACACCCTGCTGTACGGCTGCGCGCGTTTCTTCACCGAGTGGTTCCGCACGCCGGACTGGGAGACCACCGTCCTCGGCCTGCCGATCACCTCCGGCCAGGTGCTGTCGCTGCCGATGATCGTCGCCGCGCTGGCCATGCTGGCCTGGTCCTACCAGGTCAAACAGCGCGGCCGGGCGCCGATTATTTCAAAAGCTTGAGCACCGCTTTCCATTGCGCCGGCGTGACCGGCGTGATGGACAGGCGGCTGCCCTTCTGCAGCACCACCATGTCTTCCAGAGCCGGGATGGCGCGCATCTCGGCCAGCGACAACAAGCGTGTTTTTTGCGTGCCCTTCACATCGATCGAAATCCAGCGCGGCTGCTCCTGCGTGGCCTTGGCGTCGTGGTATTTGCTCTTGGTGTCGAATTGGGAGGCGTCCGGATACGGCGCGCTGACGATTTCCGCCAGCCCGGCGATGCCCGGCTCCGGACAGCTCGAATGGTAGAACAATACGCCGTCGCCGACCTGCATCTGGTCGCGCATGAAATTGCGCGCCTGGTAGTTGCGAACGCCGAACCACGCGGTGGTCTGACCGGGCGACGCCATGACGTCATCGATGCTCACTTCATCCGGCTCGGATTTCATCAGCCAGTATTGCATGGGAATCTCCAGACGAAAAAAAGCGGCTGCGCATTCTCATGCCCGCAACCGCTTTTCAGTTGAATAAGGCCCCGCCTGTGCCGTCTTGCCGGCATCCCGAACCTAACGGCTCAGGTGGTCACAGTTAGTTCAATTTCGGGTTCATCGGACTAGCGACGCTCTCGCCCATCGAACAAATTTCCGCAACCGGTGCAAACAAATGGTTCAAGGAATATATGACAAGTCTCGAACACTGCAGGGTGATAAGAGTTTACTCTGTTGTGCGCCGCAAAGAAAGGCCCGCACGAATTAAAACGCGATTAAAACAGCGTTTCCTGCGGCGTCAGGGCGGAATCCAGCACCTTGTGCATGGCCTCCATCTTGGTCTGCACTTCAAGCAGGGACATGTCCGACCACGGCCCGCGCGAGGTTTTCATCGACAGGAATTCCGCCGCCACGCCCAGCGCCGCCATCACGGCGATGCGGTCGTTGCCCTTGACCTTACCGGCATCACGGATCGCGCACATCTTCTTGTCGAGGAAGGAGGCCGCCTCGCGCAGCGCACGTTCCTCATCTTCCTTGCACGCGAGCTTGTACGCCTGGCCCATGATGTTCACGTCCAGCTGGATCATTGGTGTGCGTCCTCGTTCGCGGGCGGTTTATTGGCGCCATTGTCGAGCGACGGCACCTGGTTGAGTAATGCGTCCAGTCGCTGCGTCGCCTCCTGCATGCGGCGGGTGAAATCAATATTCTGCGCCATCAGCGCAGCATTCCCCTGACGCAGCTGTGCATTTTCACGGCGCAGGGTAACGGTGAGCTCGGCCAGCTGGTCGATTTTGTCGGAGAGTGCTTGGAATTCGGAAATCATCCCGCCACTATAGGCAGCGCGCGGGACGGCGTCAACAGAATCGCGTGTTTGCGACCAACAAGCACGCGATTTATTTACTCATCGTCAACTAGCGGGCAGCTTCGATGGTGACGTTGCCTTCGATGCCGACACCCTGTCCCGGCTCCGCTTCCAGCAGCACGTTGATTTCGCGCTTGCCGGCGCCGGCCGGCAGAGGCACGTCCAGCGCGCCGGCGGCGAAACTGTCCTTCTTGCCGATCAATGTGCCGTTGAGCCAGATCTCGGCCTTGCCGCGGATCGCGGCGAAGCGGATACGCCCGCTGCCATCGGCCAGGTTCTTGCGCGGCGTAAAGCTGGCGCGGTACAAATGGTACTTGCTGCCAGCGGCGGCGCGCATCGGTGGCGAGCCCCAGCCCCAGGTGTTCATGTCGAAACTGGCCAGTTTCTGGTTCGGGTCCGGCCGCTGATCGCCGTCGGGCGCGATGCGCCAGCTGCGCACGAAGGTCAGCGGCGCGTCGGCTTCGGCCACGTACGGCTGGGCCGCCACTTGCCGCACCGGGATGCTGATCTGTGCTGGCTGCAGGCCAGCGGCGCTGGCGCTGACAGCGATGGCATCCTTGCTGTCGTAATCGGTCTGCACGATCAGCTGCGCCAGGCCGTTGAACAGACGGCGCGTCGGTCCCTTCTCGTCTTCGTGCGAATTCGGGTCGCCGTTGCCATGGCCGATGGAACGGCCGCCGCCGCTCACCGCGAAGGTGACTTCATTGTCGGCCAGCGGCACGGCGCGGCCCTGGGCATCGAGCGCGCGTACGGTGATCGGCATCGCGTCGCGGCCATCACCGGCCAGCTGCGCGCGGTCGGGCAACAGTTCCAGCCTGACCGGCGCGCCGGTGGTTTCGACCGCGGTGCGCACCACTTCCTTGCCGCCGTTGTAGCCGATCGCTTCCAGCTTGCCCGGTTCGAAAACGACATTGAAGTTGTTCATGCGGTAGGGATCGGCCTTCTGTTCGCCCAGCTCGCGACCGTTCAGCAGCAGCTTGATGCGCTCGATGTTGGCCATCACCATCACGCGCACATTGTCGCCCTGCTTCCAGTTCCAGTGCGGGGCGATGTGGATCAGCGGCCTGTCCTTGATCCACTGTACCTGGTGGATGTAGTACGCGGTCTTCGGGAAGCCGTTCAGGTCCATGATACCGAACACCGAGCTGACCGACGGCCATTCGTTCGGCGTCGGCTCGCCGCGGTAGTCGAAGCCGGTCCAGACAAAGCCGCCGGCCACGTAAGGACGGGTGGCAATCGCTTCCCAGGCGTCGCGGTGGGTATTGCCCCATTGCGCGGCGTCGTCGTCATAGCTGGCGATCAGGTTCTTGTCCTTGACGGTCTTGTATTCGCCGCGCGTCATGAAGGCCGATGTGTCCTCGGAGCTGGTGAACGGCTTGTCGGGATGCGCCTTGTGGAAGCGGTCGTAGTCGGGCACCTGATAGTTGGAGCCCACCACGTCCACCGCGTGCGAGACATTCAGCTCGGTCAGGAAACCGCCGTTCATCGCCGCCGTCACCGGACGTGTGTCGTCCAGCGCCTTGACGGCGGCCGACATGCGGCGCGCCATCTCGTAGCCCACTTCCGTGGCCTGCACCGGCTCCTCGTTAAACACCGACCACAGGATCACGCCCGGATGATGGCGGTCGCGTTTGACCATCCACTCCAGCTGCTTCATGTAGTCTTCCGAGGGATTGAAGTTGCGGTTCTCGTCCATCACCACGAAGCCCATGCGGTCCACCATGTCCAGCACCTCGGCCGCCGGCGCATTGTGCGAGAAGCGGATTGCGTTGACGCCCATTTCCTTCAGACGGCGCAGGCGATACTCCCACACCGAATCCGGCACCGCCACGCCAACGCCCGCGTGGTCCTGGTGAATGCAGACGCCCTGCAGTTTGACGTGCACGCCGTTCAGGAAGAAGCCCTGCGCCGCGTCGAACCGGATGGTGCGGAAACCGGTATTGAGCGACACCTCATCCAGCACCCGGCCCGCCTGCAGCACGCGCGTGGACACGCGATACAGATTGGTTTTCTCCAGCGACCACAAGGATGGATTGTTGATGGTCACCGGCAGCTGCACGGTGTCCGTGGCGAGCACGTTGACGTGCGCGGAGGCGGTGCGCTGGGCCACCTGCTTGCCGGATGGGTCGTACACCGTGACCTCCACCACCACGTCGCCCGCCTGCTTGCCGCTGTTGTTCAGCGTGACCTCGACCGGGATGCTCCACTGCTGGCCCTTGATCTGGCGCGGCGTGGAGTGCACGCCGTCGGTCACCACATGCAGCGGACTGCGTTTCACCAGCCAGCTGTGGCGGTACATGCCGGCGCCCTCGTACCACCAGCCCTCCATCGCCTGCGCATCGACGCGGATGGCGATGGTGTTCATCGCATCGCCGTAGCGCAGGAACGGCGTGATATCGATGTAGCTGGCGTTGTAGCCCGACCAGTTGTGCTTGACCACATTACCGTTGACCCATACCGTGGCGTGAGTGGCGATGGCGTCGAACTGCAGTTCGAAATGCTTGCCGCGATCCGCCGGATCGACACGCAGGTAGCGCCGATACCAGCCGATGCCGCGCGGACGGTAGCCCTGCGCCACATTGGCCTTCGGATCGAACGGTCCCTCCACAGCCCAGTCGTGCGGCAGGTTCAGACGGCGCCAGTCGGAGTCGTCGTACTCATTCGCAGCCGCGCCGCCGGCGCTGCCGGCCTTGGCGTTGCTATAGGATTCTTCATGCCCGACGATGGGCGGCTGGACGATATCGCCCTGGTGGAACAGCCAGCCGCGGTCGAGCGACAGGCGTTCACGCGTGGCGGCATGCGTGCTGAAGCAAGCCAGCAGCAGCAGGAAGGCAAACAGTTTTGTTTTCAAATCGGGCTCCCAGGTAAAAAAAACGGGACAGCGCCATCACACACTGTCCCGCAAACCACGATAAAACGGTAGAAGACGAATTACAGTTTGTACGACAGACCCAGGTTATAGCGGCGGCCGAATTCAGTCACCTCTTGCTGTACCGGGATGTTACCGCTGGTGTAGACGGACTTCTGGTTGGTCAGATTGTCGATGCCAAAGCGCAGTTGCAGGTTGGACGTCAACTGCTTGGCCAGGTTCAGCGTCACATAAGTCTCTTTTTCATTCAGCAGCAGTTGGCCGGCGGTCCAGGTCGGGTTCCGCACGAACGGGCTGTGGTAGTTAGCCGACAGGCGCGCCTCGTAGCCGGCCTTTTCGTACCACAGCGTGATGCCGCCGTTGTGCTTCATCAGGCCCTCGATCGGATACGGATTCACGGCCGGAGTCTGCTCGTGGATGTTCGAGGTGGTGTACGAGTAGTTGCCCGAGAAGCCCAGGCCATCGAACGGCGCCGGCAGCCAGGAGAAGCTCTGCTGGTAGGCCAGCTCCAGTCCGCGCACGTCGCCGCCATCGCCGTTCACCGAACGGGTCAGGGTCGCGGCCCGGCCGTTGATGGTGGTGGTGTCGGTGGTGATCGCGATGTAGCGCTGCACCTTCTTGTAGAAACCACCGGCCGACAGCAGCGAGCCTTTGGCGAAGTACCACTGGTAAGCCAGATCCAGCTGATTGGCCATCATCGGCTTCAGGGTTGGATTGCCGGCGCTGCCGGTGTAAGGCTGGGTGCCCTCAGCCGGTACGCTCAGGTTGCGCGACGCGCGCAGCTCGTCCAGCGGTGCGCGCGACATGGCGCGCGCGGCGCTGAAGCGGATCTGGCGTTCCTGCGCCTCGTCCAGATTGAAGATCAGGTTCAGGCTGGGCAGCACTTCGGTGTACGAGGTGCCGTCTTCCACCGGCGTGGCCGCCGCGCCGTTCAGCGACTGCATGCCGTAGCCGGTCTGCCTGGTATGCACCACGCGCAGGCCGACGTTGCCACGATAGGTTTTGCCGAACGCCTCGCCTTCCAGGTCACCCTGCACGAAGGCCGAGCTGCTGCGCTCCTTCACACGCCAGCCGGACAGCAGGTCGTTCTGGGTCGGTTCACGACCGGTCGGATCGAAGGCGTTGGCGCCGAAGGCCGAGGTGGTGGTGCCGTAGAAGTCCTTCAGCTGGATGAACGAAGGATAGCCACCGATGTTCACGGTTTCGTAAGCCGAATCCGCGATCGTGCCGGTCGGGTTCAGCGACCACGTGGTCTGGTGGTAGCTCTTTTCACGGTCGGCCGCGCGCACACCGAACTTGATGCGGTTGATGAAGCTGCTGTCGATGGCGCGCGCCCCGGTCAGGCTGGCGGCGTTCAGCTTATCCTTCACGTGGCCGTCGGTGTCGACGTACAGCGTCGGCGCCCAGAAGTTGGACGGGTTGCCGGTATCCATACCGAAGCTGTACGACTGGTGTTCGCCGCCGGTGAAGTCCCAGGTGACGTCGGTGTTGGTCCTGGAATACTGGCGCATGTCGCGCCACTGGCTGCCGCGCATCGCGTGCGACGACGACAGGTCGGCTTCGATCTTCCAGTCGCCGGCATTGAACTTGCCGTTCAAGCCGCTGGCCGCGACGCTGGTGTCCTGCACATAATAGAAGTCATTGTTGATGACGCTGACATCCTTGACGGTGGCGCCGGCCACGTAGCCGTTGCGGATATCGAGGTTGCTATAGTTGCCCGACTGGTAGCCGTCCCAGTTACCGAGGTCGCCGGTCCAGTGCTGCAGGCCGCGCTCGTTGATCTTGGCGGAAGCGTAGTAGCTGTCGGCGGTGATCAGAACATCGTTGTTCGGCTTCCATTCCAGCTTGCCCAGCACGCTCTCGCGCTTGTCCTTGCCGCGCCGGACTTCGTCCTGGAAGCCCCATGGGGTCTTGTCCACTTTGCCGTCGCCGTTCAGGTCAGCCGAATGGTCTTCGTTGAAGCCCCAATGGCGGATATTTTTCTGTACCGATGGCTGGTCCTGGTAGCTGAACGCCAGCGCCGCGCCGATGGTCTTGTTGGCGAATTGGTCGATGTAGACGCCACCCAGACGCGGCGCGGTCGAGTCGCCGCCCGGGATATCCTTGGCCAGCGGGTAGTACAGCGCATCGGCTTTCAGCGACAGCTGGCGGCCGCTGTACTTCAACGGCGAAACCGTTTGCAAATCGATGGTGGTGGCAATGCCGCCCTCCACGATCTCGGCGTTCTGCGTCTTGTACACGGTGGCGCCGCTGATCGACTCCGACGGGAACTGCTCGAAGCGCACGGCGCGATTCGGTTCCGACGAGGCCAGCTCGCGGCCGTTCAGGGTGGCGCCGATGAAGCGCGGCCCCATGCCGCGCGCGACGATCTGCGAGGCGTTGCCGCGGTCCAGGCCCGACGACAGGCCCGGCAGGCGCGCCAGCGACTCGGCGATGGTGGTGTCGGGCAGCTTGCCGATGTCTTCCGACGATACGACTTCGACGATGCTGTTGGAGGCTTCTTTCGCTGCCAGCGCATTGCGCACGGAGGCGCGGATACCGGTCACGTTCACTTGCTGGATCTCCCCGGCCTGCGCTGCGGCTTCCTGCGCCAAGGCTTGCTGTACCAGCAGAGGGGAAGTGAAGAGCGTGGCGATCAGCCAGCTCATTTTCTTAT
This sequence comes from Duganella callida, assembly GCF_004614165.1. GTDB lineage: Bacteria > Pseudomonadota > Gammaproteobacteria > Burkholderiales > Burkholderiaceae_D > Rugamonas > Rugamonas callida. The sequence goes on from NZ_SPVG01000065.1 coordinate 19,900, forward strand.
GTTTCATTGTGCATCTCCAGTGTTTGTATGGTCCCGTCTCTGTGTAAGAAGAAGTGGACGGATCACTGGATGCTAACGAATCATGAATTGACGAACCAATAGCTTATTTGGTGTACGGCATACCAAGTTCGTATATCAGACAAGATTTCAAGTCTGCTCAGTTCTGCACGGGCACGCGGTAGTGAGGGTAGATGCCGGCCGCGGCGTCACGCAGCGCGGTCAGCATCGCATCGGCGCCAGGCGACAGCTGGTGTCGTTTGCGCGTCACAATGCCGAACGAATCCATGCTGACGCCCAGGTCGAATGGCAATACTTTCAACAAGCCGGCGTCGAGATACGGCTGCACCGCTTCCGCCGGCAGCGCCACGATCATGTCGTTGTTCAGCAGCAGACTGGCCACCACCGGCATGTCCAGCGTCTCCACGGTTTCCGCCGGCTGCTCCAGGCCATGCGACAGGAACAGCGCGGTGAGGCGGTCGCGCAGGATGGAGCCGGCCGGCGGCAGGATCCAGCACTGCTCCATCAGATCCTCCAGCCGCAGATCGTTGCGGCCCATCAGCGGATGGGCGGCGCGCGCGATCAGCAGATGCGGCTCGTCGGTCAGCGGTTCGAAATTCAGCTCATCGGCCGCCTCGGTGTCGAGGATGCGCCCCACCACCAGATCCAGCTCGCCGCTGCGCAGCCGTTCCACCAGCACCTTGCTGGTCGACATGGTCACCGCCACGTGCACGCGCGCGTGGCGCGCCTTGAGCAGATTGACGGCCTTGGGCACCAGGCCGGTGGCCGGCGCCAGCACCGTGCCGATGCCGACGCGACCGCGCAGGCCGGACAGCAGTTCCATCACTTCCTGGTGCGCCGCGTCCATCTCGGCCAGCGCGGCGCCGGCGCGGCGTATCAGCACCTTGCCGTACCAGGTCGGCGCCACGCCGCGCGACAGCCGCTCGAACAGCTGCACCCCGAGCGCGTGCTCCAGCTCCCCCAGTAATTTGGAGGCGCCGGGTTGCGTCAGATTGGCTGCTTGCGCCGCGTGGGCAATCGAGCCATGCCGGCCCAGTTCGACCAGCAGGACCAGATGACGGGTTTTCAGGTGGGAGCGTACAAAGCGGTCCGAACGGGGATCAGTCATAACGGTGATTGGTTTGATCGCCCATCATAATTGCGGGCTGAACCATCGTCAATCGCGCTATGCCTGCAAATTTCCCCTGGAAGCGCTCCCGCTGTCATCGAACAAGGTATCGGCCAGCCCCGGCGCCAACCCGCCGGCCAGATCCGGCGGCAGGCCGTACAGGCCGCCCTGGCCGCCCAGCACCAGCAACTGATCCAGGGCCGCGCCGCCAAAGGCCACGCTGGCGGCCGGTTCGCGCGCCAGGGCGATCCGCCGCAGCACCTCGCCGTGACGCGAATACTGCACCAGCGCCCCGCCCTGCACACTCCAGAGTGCGCCGGCGCTGTCGACGATGGCCGTGCCCGGCCCCGGCGCCAGCAGCTGCGCAAACGTTTTCAGGCCGCCTGCCTTGCCCAGTTCCGCATCGTAGTGGCAGCACTGGATGACGCCGCGCGCGCTGTCGGCAAAGTACAGCGTCCGGCCGTCCGGACTGAAGGCGATGCCGGCCGCGGCGGCGACCGCCGGCAGCGCCAGCCGGCGCAAGCCGTAGCGCTGCGAGTATTGGTAAAAACTGCCGATGGGCCGCTGATCGCGCGCGGTGTTGGCGGTGCCGAACACGAAGTTGCCGTCGCGGTCGGCGCAGCCGTCGCTGATCACGGTGCGCGGCTCGGCGGCGTCGATGGTGAGCAGCACCTGCGCCTGCAGCGCGCGGCCGGGCTGACCCGGCTCGGGCAGCTCGACCATGCCAAGCCGCTTGCCCAGCCCCATCAGCAGCCGGCCGGAACGGCAACTTGCCATCACCCGTGCGCTTTCTAACATACGCAGGCCGCTGGGCATCGCCGGCGGCGCCGGCCAGGCGTATATTTGACTGCCTACGGGGTCTGGCCAGCGCCAGCATTGGTGTACAGCGTCCCAGCGCAATGCGCAGCCAGCCTGCCCGACCCGGATCAGCATGATGCCGGGCGTGGCGGTGATGGTGGTGCTGGCTGCGGTCATAAAGCTCCTGGAACGAATCTCGGTAGCTGAAAGTCTAAGCGAGCGACGCCGGCCGTAGCTATGAATAAAGCGTGCCCAGCCATGCTGATATGAGATAGCTATCCGATATTGATATGGCAGCTTGCGAATTAATCATATTTCCGGTCTAACAACCGGGCTTAGACTGAGCGCTGTTCCCTGAACTTCAAAATCACAACCCCATCCCATGAAAATCACCAAACTGACGACCTACCGAGTGCCACCGCGCTGGATGCTGCTGAAAATTGAAACCGATGAAGGCGTCGTCGGCTGGGGCGAGCCGGTCATCGAAGGCCGCGCCCGTACCGTGGAGACGGCGGTGCAGGAACTGGAAGGCTATCTGATCGGCCAGGACCCGGCGCGCATCAACGACCTGTGGCAGACCATGTACCGCGCCGGTTTTTACCGCGGCGGCGCCATCCTGATGAGCGCCATCGCCGGCATCGACCAGGCGCTGTGGGACATCAAGGGCAAGGTGCTGGGCAAGCCGGTGTACGAGCTGCTGGGCGGCCTGGTGCGCGACCGCATGAAGATGTACAGCTGGGTGGGCGGCGACCGGCCGGCCGACATCATCGCCCAGATCGAAACCCTGCGCAAAGGCGGCTTCAACTGCTTCAAGATGAACGCCACCGAGGAACTGGGCATGCTGGACACCTCGGCCAAGGTCGATGAGGCGGTGCAGCGCGTGGCCGAGATCCGCGAAGCGTTCGGCACCTCGATCGAGTTCGGCCTGGACTTCCACGGCCGCGTGGCCGCGCCGATGGCCAAGTCGCTGCTGCGCGAGCTGGAACCATTCCGCCCGCTGTTCGTGGAAGAGCCGGTGCTGGCCGAGCAGGCCGAATACTACCCGCGCCTGGCCGAGACCACCTCGATCCCGCTGGCGGCCGGCGAGCGCATGTACTCGCGCTTCGAATTCAAGAACGTGTTCGCGGCCGGCGGCCTGTCCATCGTGCAGCCGGACCTGTCGCACGCCGGCGGCATCACCGAATGCGTGAAGATCGCCTCGATGGCGGAAGCCTACGACATCACGCTGGCGCCGCACTGCCCGTTGGGCCCGGTGGCGCTGGCGTCCTGCCTGCACGTCGACTTCGTCTCGTACAACGCCGTGCTGCAGGAGCAGAGCATGGGCATCCACTACAACAAGGGCGGCGAGCTGCTCGACTACGTGGTGAACAAGGAAGACTTCAAGATCGTCGACGGCTATTGCAACCCCCTGACCAAGCCTGGCCTGGGCGTGATCGTCGACGAAGAACGCGTGATCGCCGCCAGCAAGAACGCCCCCGACTGGCGCAATCCGGTCTGGCGCCACGAGGACGGCAGCGTCGCGGAATGGTAAGCCCTATCGTGAAGTTGCGCCGCCGCGCCTGCGCGGCGCTGGTGGCCGGCGCCTGCGC
>NZ_SPVG01000281.1 GCF_004614165.1 Duganella callida
TTATCGCGACTCTGATTTCTTCTTCCTGAAGATCAAAGCCGCTTTTCCCGGTAATTCGCGATGAACCAAAAAAAAGCCAGGCGAAGCCTGGCTTTTTAGTGATGCTTGAACCGATTACTCAGCGGTTGGTGCGTCTTCTACAGCGGTGACTTCTGGACGGTCCAGCAGTTCAACGTAAGCCATAGGAGCATTGTCGCCAACGCGGAAACCCATTTTCAGGATACGCAGGTAGCCACCGTTGCGGGCAGCGTAGCGTGGGCCCAGTTCCGAGAACAGCTTGCCGACGATTTCGCGGTCGCGCAGACGGGCGAAAGCCAGACGCTTGTTGGCCAGGGTGTCGGTCTTGCCCAGGGTCAGGATAGGCTCGACAACGCGGCGCAGTTCTTTTGCCTTCGGCAGGGTGGTCTTGATGGCTTCGTGACGCAGCAGCGATACGGTCATGTTGCGCAGCATTGCCAGACGGTGGGACGAGGTACGGTTCAGTTTACGGAGGCCGTGACGGTGACGCATGGTACTTCCTTTCGATGTTTAAATCCGAGTTCTTCGATCGCTCATGGGAGCGCGGACCGGTTCAAGTGATAAACGCCCGACGCGACATGCACCGGGCGGTACTACAAAAAAATTACTTCTCCAGACCTGCAGGCGGCCAGTTTTCCAGCTTCATGCCCAGGGTCAGGCCGCGGGAAGCCAGCACTTCCTTGATTTCGTTCAGCGACTTGCGGCCCAGGTTCGGGGTCTTCAGCAGCTCGTTTTCGGTGCGCTGGATCAGATCGCCGATGTAGTAGATGTTTTCTGCTTTCAGGCAGTTGGCCGAACGGACGGTCAGTTCCAGGTCGTCCACCGGACGCAGCAGGATCGGATCGACCAGCGGTGCGCGCGACGGTGCTTCGGCGGCGGCTTCGGTGCCTTCCAGCGCGGCGAACACGTTCAGCTGGTCCACCAGCACGCGGGCCGACTGGCGGATCGCTTCTTCCGGCGAGATCACGCCGTTGGTTTCGATGTTGATGATCAGCTTGTCCAGGTCGGTACGCTGTTCCACACGGGCCGATTCCACCGCGTACGAGACGCGGCGCACTGGCGAGAACGACGCGTCCAGGATGATGCGGCCGATGGTCTTGTTGGTGTCTTCCGACAGACGACGCACGTTACCTGGCACATAGCCGCGGCCTTTTTCGACCTTGATCTGCATGTCCAGTTTGCCGCCGGCGGTCAGGTGGGCGATCACGTGGTCCGGGTTGATCAGTTCCACGTCGTGTGGCAGATCGATGTCCGAGGCCAGCACGGCGCCTTCGCCTTCTTTCTTCAGGGTCAGGGTGACGGAATCACGGTTGTGCACCTTGAACACCACGCCCTTCAGGTTCAGCAGCAGGTCGACCACGTCTTCCTGCACGCCGTCCAGCGACGAGTATTCATGCACGACGCCAGCGATGGTCACTTCGGTCGGGGCGTAGCCGATCATCGACGACAGCAGCACACGGCGCAGGGCGTTGCCCAGGGTGTGGCCGTAACCGCGCTCGAATGGCTCCATCACGACTTTGGCATGACCGGCGCCCAGCGCTTCTACATCGATAATACGTGGCTTCAACAAACTGTTTTGCATGTAAATGTCCTTTTCAATACCCTCGGCGCGTTAAGCCGATAAGGCTGATGGCATTAGTGAAAACGCCCACTCGAATGAGCGGGCGGGTTTTGGTGCTGCTTCGACTACAGATTAACGCGAGTACAGTTCGACGATCAGCGATTCGTTGACGTCGTTGGCGATCTCGTTACGCTCTGGCAGCGACTTGAAGGTGCCTTCCATCTTCTTGGCATCGACCGACACCCAGGCTGGCATGCCGACTTGTTCGGCCAGCGACAGCGCTTCGATGATACGGGTCTGCTTCTTGGCCTTTTCGCGCACGGCGATCACGTCGCCCACTTTCACGGCGTACGAAGCGATGTTCACCACGTTGCCGTTGACGGTGAAGGCTTTGTGCGACACCAGCTGACGTGCTTCAGCGCGGGTCGAACCGAAGCCCATGCGGTAGGCGACGTTGTCCAGACGGGCTTCCAGCAGCTTCAGCAGGGTTTCGCCGGTGTTGCCCTTGCGGCGGTCGGCTTCGGCGAAGTAGCGACGGAACTGACGCTCCAGCACGCCGTACATACGCTTGACCTTCTGCTTTTCGCGCAGCTGGTTGCCGTAGTCCGAGGTACGGGCGCCCGACTTGACGCCGTGCTGACCTGGCTTGACGTCCAGTTTGCATTTGCTGTCCAGCGAGCGGCGCGCGCTCTTCAGGAACAGGTCGGTGCCTTCACGGCGGGAGAGTTTTGCTTTTGGTCCGATATAACGTGCCACGGTACTTTCCTTTTTTAAAATGATGACGCCCCAACCGCACACGCGGTTAGGCGCTAGTCTGGTCTGCGGTGAGCCAGACGTGGCGAAGTCTGCTGTAAAAGCAGACGACAATAGCCGGGCAGTATAGCCGTTTGCGGCTGCCTGCACCAGCTGATTTGTGTAACAGCGTAACCGGCGAACCGGTCAGGCCATCAGATACGGCGACGCTTAGGAGGACGGCAGCCGTTGTGCGGTACTGGGGTCACGTCCTGGATCTCGGTGATCTTGATGCCCAGGTTGTTCAGTGCGCGCACCGCCGATTCACGGCCTGGGCCTGGGCCCTTGATGCGCACTTCCAGGTTCTTCACGCCGCATTCGATCGCGACTTTACCAGCGGCTTCGGCAGCAACCTGCGCTGCGAACGGGGTCGATTTACGCGAACCCTTGAAGCCTGCACCACCGGAGGTTGCCCACGACAGCGCATTGCCCTGACGGTCGGTGATGGTGATGATGGTGTTGTTGAAGGAAGCGTGCACGTGAGCGATACCCTCGGCCACGTTTTTCTTGACCTTCTTGCGTACGCGCGCTGCTGCTGCGCTGCTTTGTTGCTTAGCCATGTGATTTCCCTAGATTATTTCTTGAGCGATTGAGCGGCTTTGCGCGGGCCCTTGCGGGTACGGGCATTGGTGCGGGTGCGCTGGCCGCGGACCGGCAGGCCCTTACGGTGACGCAGGCCGCGGTAGCAACCCAGATCCATCAAACGCTTGATGTTCATGGACAGTTCGCGGCGCAGGTCGCCTTCGACGATGAATTTTGCTACTTCATCGCGCAGCTTTTCCAGTTCGCTGTCGTCCAGGTCTTTGACCTTTTTATCGGTCGGGATGCCGGTCTGCGCGCAGATGAACTTCGCGCGTGGACGGCCTACACCGTAGATGGCGGTCAGGCCGATAACGGTGTGCTGATGATTTGGGATATTAACCCCTGCAATACGTGCCATTCGTTATTCCTCGATAAATAACGGTTATTAACCTTGACGCTGCTTGTGACGTGGTTCGACGCAGATTACGCGAACAACGCCCTTGCGCTTGATGATCTTGCAGTTGCGGCAGATCCGCTTGACTGAGGCGTTAACTTTCATTCTGAACTCTCTTCTTAAAAGGTTCGATTATCTAAAATTACTTGGTCCGGAACACGATGCGGGCACGGGACAGGTCGTAAGGTGTCAGCTCGACCGTCACCTTATCGCCAGGCAGGATGCGGATATAGTTCATCCGCATTTTACCCGAAATATGCCCGAGCACCACGTGCCCGTTTTCCAGCTTTACTCGAAATGTTGCATTGGGGAGATTTTCAAGGATCTCGCCCTGCATCTGTATGACGTCGTCTTTTGCCATTCGGTTTGTCTACCGCGCTTATCGCGTCGGAATTCCGCCCTTGAAGTTAGCTTTGCGCAGCAGCGATTCATATTGCTGCGACATCACGTAATTTTGTACTTGCGCCATGAAGTCCATGGTGACAACCACAATAATCAACAGAGAAGTACCACCAAAATAGAACGGCACTTTCCACTCGGCTTGCATGAATTCCGGCAGCAGGCACACCAGAGTGATGTAGACGGCGCCGGCCAGCGTCAAACGCGTCAGGATCTTGTCGATGTAGCGGGCAGTCTGCTCACCGGGACGGATCCCTGGCACAAAGGCCCCGCTCTTCTTCAAGTTGTCTGCCGTCTCCTTGCTGTTGAACACCAGCGCGGTATAGAAGAAGCAGAAGAACACGATGGCAACGGCGTACAACAGTGCGTGGATGGGCTCACCAGGCCCCATCGATGCAGCCAAATCTTTCAGGAACCGGACCGCCGGGTTGGCCGTGTCGGCGCCCGTGGTAAACCAGCCCACGATCGTGGCCGGGAACAAGATAATCGACGACGCGAAGATCGGTGGGATCACGCCGGCCATGTTCAACTTCAATGGCAGGTGCGAGGTTTGACCACCGTAAATCTTGTTACCCACCTGGCGTTTCGCATAATTGACCAGGATCTTGCGTTGGCCACGTTCCACGAATACCACCAGGAACGTCACCGCCACCACCAGGGCCATGATGATGATCGCCGACAGCGCGCCGATCGAACCGTTGCTCACCGACTGGCCGATGCCACCAAGTGCGCCCGGCAGACCGGCCGCGATACCCGCGAAAATGATGATGGAGATGCCGTTACCGAGACCGCGCTCGGTAATCTGCTCACCCAACCACATCACGAACATGGTGCCGGTCAACAGCGTCACGACCGTCACGAAACGGAAGGCATAGCCTGGATCCAGCACCAGACCTGCCTGCGACTCCAGGGCAACCGCGATGCCCAGCGCCTGGAACGCCGCCAGTACCACCGTGAAATACCGGGTGTACTGGGTAATCTTGCGCCGGCCAGCTTCGCCTTCCTTCTTCAGCGCCTCCATCTGCGGCGACACGATCGACACCAGTTGCATGATGATCGAGGCCGAGATGTACGGCGTGATACCCAGCGCAAACACCGTGAAGCGCGAGAGCGCGCCACCGCTGAACATGTTCAACATGCCCAGGATGCCGCCCTCTTGCGACTTGAACAGCGCGGCCAATTGTACCGGATCGATCCCGGGAACCGGGATGTGAGCGCCGATACGATAAACCACCAATGCGCCAAGCAGGAACCAGAGCCGGCCCCAGGGGAAACCAGCCGCCGCACTTTTTGCCAATTGTGGATTAGTCGCCAATTTTCGCTCCGATCAAGCTGTTAGCGGGGCTCAGGCTACCGAGCCGCCGGCCGCCTCGATGGCGGCTTTCGCGCCAGCGGTCACTTTCAGGCCCTTGAGGTTCACCGCCTTGGTGACTTCGCCGGACAGAATGACGCGCACGTCGCGTGCCAGCACGCTCAGTACGCCAGCTTGCTTCAGCACCAGGATGTCGACATCGCCCACCGGCAGGTTGTTCAGGTCGGACAGACGCACTTCAGCTTTGAAGGTGGCGTTGAGCGACTTGAAACCGCGCTTGGGCAGACGACGTTGCAGAGGCATCTGACCGCCTTCGAAGCCGACTTTGTGGAAGCCGCCCGAACGCGATTTCTGACCCTTGTGGCCGCGGCCCGCGGTTTTACCCAGGCCGGAGCCGATACCGCGGCCGACGCGACGCTTGTAGTGCTTGGCGCCTTCGGCTGGTTGAATGGTATTCAGTTCCATGATTTCTCCGTGAGTAAGCCGGGGCTTACGCAACTACTTTAACGAGATACGACACTTTGTTGATCATGCCGCGTACCGATGGGGTGTCCTGCAGCTCGGCCACCGAGTTGACACGACGCAGGCCCAGGCCGCGCACGGTGGCGCGGTGGTCTTGACGGGTGCCGATCAGGCCCTTCACCAGTTGTACTTTGACGGTTTTCGTAGTCATGTCGTTCACCTTAACCGAGGATCTCTTCGACCGACTTGCCGCGTTTGGCGGCGATGTCGGCAGGAGTGTGCAGTTTGGCCAGGCCGTCCAGCGTGGCGCGGACCAGGTTGTACGGGTTGCTCGAGCCGGTCGACTTGGCGACCACGTCGGTCACGCCCATCACCTCGAAGATCGCGCGCATGGCGCCGCCCGCGATGACGCCGGTACCTGGTTTCGCAGGCGACATCATCACTTTCGAGGCGCCGTGACGACCGATCACGGTGTGGTGCAGGGTGCCGTTCTTCAGCGGTACCTTGATCAGGTTGCGGCGCGCTTCTTCCATCGCCTTCTGCACACCGACCGGTACTTCCTTCGACTTGCCCTTGCCCATGCCGATGCGGCCATCGCCGTCACCTACCACGGTCAGCGCGGCGAAGCCCATGATACGACCACCCTTGACCACTTTGGTCACGCGGTTGATCGCGATCATTTTTTCGCGCATGCCATCATCCGGCTTGTCGCTTGCCATTTTTGCTTGCATTTTTGCCATGATCGTTCCTTAGAACTTCAGACCGGCTTCACGCGCGGCTTCTGCCAGCGCCTTCACACGGCCGTGATAACGGAAACCGGAACGGTCGAAGGCGACTTCGGTGATACCGGCTTTCAGTGCTTTTTCTGCTACGCGCTTGCCGACCAGTGCGGCGGCGGCGGCGTTGCCACCCTTGCCCGACTTGCCAGCCAGTTCAGCACGCACTTCCGCTTCCACGGTCGAGGCCGAAACCAGCACTTTGGCATCCGGGGAGATCAGGTTCGCGTAAATGTGCAGGTTGGTGCGGTGCACCGACAGGCGGTTCACTTTCAGTTGCGCGATCTTGATACGGGTTTGACGTCCGCGGCGCAGACGAGATTCTTTTTTATCCATCGTCAGCCCCTAATTACTTCTTCTTGGTTTCTTTGATCTTAACCACTTCGTCCACATAGCGGACACCCTTGCCTTTGTATGGCTCAGGGGAGCGGTAAGCACGAACTTCAGCAGCCACCTGGCCCACTTTTTGACGGTCGATGCCCTTGATGACGATCTCGGTCGGGGTGGCGGTGGCGCAGGTCACGCCGGCTGGCATGGTGTGCACCACCGGGTGCGAGAAGCCCAGCGACAGGTTCAGCTTGTCGCCCTGGGCCTGGGCTTTGTAGCCCACGCCGACCAGCGACAGCTTCTTCTCGAAGCCCTTGGTCACGCCATTGACCATGTTGTTGACCAGCGCGCGCAGCGTGCCGGACATGGCGTTGGCTTCGCGGCTGTCGTTCGACGGCTCAAAGCTCAGGGTGCCTGCATTGTTTTCTACTTTAACCAGGCCGTTCAGGCTCTGGGTCAGGACGCCCAGCGGGCCCTTGACGGTGATCGCTGCCGCGGAGATGGCGACTTCAGCGCCAGCTGGCACAGCGATAGGCATTTTAGCTACACGGGACATGTTAACTCCTTACGCGACGTAGCAGATGACTTCGCCGCCGACGCCGGTGGCGCGGGCTTTGCGGTCAGTCATGACGCCTTGCGGGGTCGATACGATCGCCACACCCAGGCCGTTCATCACGGTCGGGATCTCATCTTTGCCTTTGTAGACGCGCAGGCCCGGACGGGACACGCGCTCCAGGCGCTCGATGACAGGACGGCCTACGTAGTACTTCAAACCGATCTTCAGTTCCGACTTGCCGCCGGCTTCGGCGACTGCGAAATCTTCAATGTAACCCTCGTCCTTGAGGACGGCAGCGATAGCTACTTTCACTTTCGACGATGGCATGGCCACGGTCGTTTTTTGCACGCCCTGGGCGTTGCGAATGCGGGTCAGCATATCGGCGATAGGATCGCTCATACTCATTGCTTATTCTCCTATTACCAGCTAGCTTTGGTCATACCCGGAATCTCACCACGCATGGCGAATTCACGGAGCTTGATACGGCCCAGACCGAATTTACGGAAGGTGCCGCGCGGACGACCGGTGACCTGGCAGCGGTTGCGCTGGCGGGTCGGCGCCGAGTTACGTGGCAGGGCCTGCAGTTTCAGGCGCGCTTCGTAACGCTCTTCTTCCGACTTGGTCTGGTCATCGATGATGGCCTTCAGAGCGGCGCGCTTGGCGGCGAACTTGGCCACCAGGTCAGCACGTTTCTGTTCACGGTTAATCAGTGCGAGTTTTGCCATGATCTCTTAGTTCCTGAACGGGAATTTGAAGGCGGCGAGCAGAGCTTTCGCTTCGTCGTCGGTCTTGGCGGTGGTGGTGATCGAAATGTTCAAACCACGCAGCGCATCGATCTTGTCGTACTCGATTTCCGGGAAGATGATCTGCTCTTTCACACCGATGTTGTAGTTGCCACGGCCATCGAATGCACGGCCGTTCACACCGCGGAAGTCACGCACGCGCGGCAGGGCCACGGTGATGAAGCGGTCGAGGAACTCGTACATGCGCGCGCCGCGCAGGGTCACCATGGTACCGATCGGGTAGCCTTCGCGGATCTTGAAACCGGCGATCGCCTTGCGGGCCTTGGTGGTCACTGGCTTCTGGCCAGCGATCTTGGTCAGATCGCCAACAGCGTGCTCGAGCACTTTCTTGTCGGCGATGGCCTCACCCACACCCATGTTCAGGGTGATCTTGGTCAGGCGCGGAACTTCCATCACCGACTTGTAACCGAATTTTTCGGTCAGGTCAGCGATGACTTTTTCTTTATAGAACTCTTGGAGACGTGCCATGATGTCTTAAGCCTTCACTACTTCGCCGGACGATTTGAAGACGCGGACTTTTTTGCCGTCCACTTCCTTGAAACCAACGCGGTCTGCCTTGCCAGTCGCCGCGTTGAACAGCGCGACGTTGGACACGTGAATCGGCATGGTCTTATCGACGATACCACCTTGTACGCCAGTCATTGGGTTCGGCTTGGTCGCTTTTTTCGCGACGTTGACGCCTTCAACCACAACGTGTTCCGCGTCCACACGACGGGAAACCACGCCACGCTTGCCCTTGTCTTTGCCGGCCAGAACGATGACTTCGTCGTTTTTACGAATCTTATCCATTACTGACTCCTTACAGGACTTCCGGTGCCAGGGACACGATCTTCATGAACTTTTCAGTGCGCAGCTCGCGCGTCACTGGTCCAAAGATACGGGTACCGATCGGTTCCAGTTTGCTGTTCAGCAGCACGGCGGCATTGCCGTCGAACTTGACCAGGGAACCGTCCTGGCGGCGCACACCCTTGGCGGTGCGCACTACCACGGCGTTATAAATTTCACCTTTTTTGACACGACCACGTGGCTGCGCCACCTTCACGGTGACCTTGATCACGTCGCCAATGCCAGCATAACGGCGCTTGGAACCGCCCAACACCTTGATGCACAGCACTTCCTTGGCACCGGTGTTGTCGGCTACTTCGAGCCGGCTTTCAGTTTGAATCATAATATTCTCTTTCCCAACTTAAGCCGAAGAATCCACACAATGCGGACCTGCGGTCAGTCTTGGTCCCGCCAGAGGCCTCTGCTGAGTCCACTGCTTGGGTGCTTGACCTTCGTACTGCCACTGACCGCGCGGTACAGCGTCTGTGGCCAGACACTTTGCGGCGTTACATGAACGAAGCCCGCAAGTATTACATACCTTTTGCGGGCTTGCAAGAACTAATTGAACAACGCCGCCAAAACCACAGTTTCGGCGGTTTTGACGGCGCAGACTTCAATTAAACGATTTGTGCAGTTTGCACTACACGGGTCACGGTCCATGCCTTCGTTTTGGAGATCGGGCGACCTTCGGTGATTTCCACCGTATCACCGGCTTTCACCTGGTTGGTCTCGTCGTGGGCGTGGTACTTGGCCGAACGGACGATGATCTTGCCATACAGAGGGTGTTTCACGTGACGTTCGATCAGAACGGTAACGGTCTTGTCCATCTTGTCGGACACAACTTTACCGATCAGCGTACGCTTCAGCTTGACTTGCTCGGTCATTTTGCTTCCTTCGTGTTCATTACCGTTTTTACGCGTGCGATATCGCGACGTACCTTCTTGAGCTGCGAAGTGTTGCTCAGCTGTTGCGTAGCGCTTTGCATACGCAGGCCGAACTGGGCTTTCAGCAGATCGTTCAGCTCTTTTTGCAGAGCTGCCTGGTCCTTGCCGCGGAGTTCAGATGCTTTCATGTTTCACTCCTGTTATTGACCAACTTGACGGACCACGAAGGTGGTCGCCAGTGGCAGTTTGGCAGCGGCCAGGCGGAATGCTTCGCGCGCCAGTTCTTCGGCGACGCCGTCCATTTCGTACAGGACTTTGCCCGGACGGATTTCAGCGACGTAGTACTCCGGATTACCTTTACCGTTACCCATACGGACTTCGGCCGGCTTGTTCGAGATCGGCTTGTCGGGGAACACGCGGATCCAGATACGACCGCCACGTTTGATGTGACGGGTCATGGCGCGACGGGCTGCCTCGATCTGGCGCGCGGTGATACGACCACGGGCCACGGCCTTCAGACCGAACTCACCGAACGACACGTTGGTGCCGGTGGTGTGCGAAATGCCGGTGTTACGGCCTTTCTGCTCTTTACGATACTTTCTGCGTGCTGGTTGCAGCATGATTATTCTCCTGCTTTCTCGGCTGGCTTGGCAGCGCGGCGGGCGCCACCAGCACCGGCTGGGCGACGGCCAGCTGGCTTGCCGTCGTCACGACGTGGGCCACGTGGCTTTTTCTCTTCAGCCGGGGTATCGATCACTGGGGCTTCGCCGGTGGCCGAACGGTCACCTTTGTAGACCCAGACCTTGACGCCGATGATGCCGTAGGTGGTCGAGGCTTCCGAGGTGCCGTAGTCGATGTCGGCGCGCAGGGTGTGCAGGGGCACACGGCCTTCGCGATACCATTCGGTACGGGCGATCTCGATGCCGTTCAGACGACCGGACGACATGATCTTGATGCCCTGGGCACCCAGACGCATGGCGTTCTGCATCGCGCGCTTCATGGCGCGACGGAACATGATACGCTTTTCCAGCTGCTGGGCGATCGAATCGGCGATCAGCTGCGAGTCGATTTCCGGCTTGCGGATCTCTTCGATGTTGACGTGCACCGGCACGCCCATGATCTTGCTCAGCGACGACTTCAGCACTTCGATGTCTTCGCCCTTCTTGCCGATCACGACGCCTGGACGCGAGCTGTAGATGGTGAAGCGGGCGTTCTTGGCCGGACGCTCGATCACGATGCGGCCGACGGACGCGTTCTTCAGCTTGCCCTTCAGGAACTCACGTGCCTTCAGGTCTTCGTTCAGCATGGCGGCAAAGTTACCATTGCCGGCGTACCAACGCGAAGCCCAGTTACGGGTTACCGCCAGACGGAAACCGGTTGGATGAATTTTCTGACCCATCTTGGCTCCTTAGTTACCGACGGTCACGTAGATGTGACACGATTGTTTCGAGATACGATCGCCACGACCCTTGGCACGCGCGGTGAAGCGCTTCAGGATCGGGCCCTTTTCGACGTAGATCGTTTTCACGAACAGTTCGTCGATGTCGGCACCATCATTGTGCTCGGCGTTGGCGATGGCCGACTCCAGCACTTTCTTGATGATGGTGGCGCCTTTTTTCGGGCTGAACTGCAGAATGTTCAGCGCAGCGTCCACCTTCTTGCCACGGATCAGGTCAGCAACCAGACGGCCCTTTTGGTCCGACAGGCGCACGCCTTTGAGGATAGCTTTGGTTTCCATTATTTCTTCGCCTTCTTGTCAGCGGCATGGCCCTTGAACGTGCGGGTCAGCGCGAATTCACCGAGCTTGTGACCAACCATGTTCTCGGACACATACACAGGTACGTGTACCTTGCCGTTGTGAACAGCGATCGTCAGGCCGATGAAGTCAGGCATGATGGTCGAGCGACGGGACCAGGTTTTGATTGGCTTTTTGTCTTTGGTCGCTTGCGCGGCTTCGACTTTTTTCACCAGGTGGGCGTCACAGAACGGCCCTTTTTTCAATGAACGAGTCATGATTTATCCTTATTTCTTGCCGCGGCGCGAGACGATCATCGAAGAAGTGCGCTTGTTGCTGCGCGTCTTCTTGCCCTTGGTCTGCTGGCCCCATGGCGACACTGGGTGACGGCCAGCTGCGGTACGGCCTTCACCACCACCGTGCGGGTGGTCGATCGGGTTCATGACCACACCGCGGACGGTAGGACGAACACCGCGCCAACGCATGGCACCAGCTTTACCGATCTTGCGCAGGCTGTGTTCGGCATTGCCGACTTCGCCCACGGTGGCACGGCACTCGATGTGCACGCGACGGACTTCGCCCGAACGCAAACGCACCTGAGCGTAAGTACCCTCACGCGCCATCAGCACCACGCCGGCGCCGGCGGTACGGGCCATCTGGGCACCTTTACCTGGCAGCATTTCGACGCAGTTCATGATGGTGCCGACCGGGATGTTGCGGATCGGCAGGCAGTTGCCGGCCTTGATCGGCGCTTCGGCGCCGTTCATCACGGTGTCGCCCACCGCCATGCCCTTGGTGGCGATGATGTAGGTGCGTGCGCCGTCGGCGTAGCACAGCAGCGCGATGTGGGCGGTGCGGTTCGGATCGTATTCGATACGTTCCACTTTCGCCGGGATGCCATCCTTGCTGTTGCGCTTGAAGTCGATCACGCGGTAGTGATGCTTGTGACCACCGCCGATGTGGCGGGTGGTGATGTGGCCGTTGTTGTTACGGCCAGCAGTCTTCGATTTCTTCTCAACCAGGGCAGCCAGCGGACGACCTTTGAACAGGTCGCTGTTGACCACTTTCACCATGCCGCGACGGCCTGGGGAGGTTGGCTTCATCTTAACGAGTGCCATTATTTAGCCTCCTCGGTGAAATTGATTTCCTGGCCTGGCTTCAGGACCACGAAAGCGCGCTTGGTGTGGTTGCGGCGGCCGATGTGCGCGCCGGCACGCTTCTGCTTGCCTTCGCGGTTGACGGTCTGCACCGATTCCACTTCCACTTTGAACAGCAGTTCAACCGCGGCCTTGATCTCTGGCTTGGTGGCGTCAGGGGTGACGCGGAACACGATCTGCTCGTGCTTTTCCGCGACCATGGTGGCTTTCTCGGAAATGACCGGAGCCAGCAGCACCTTCATCAGGCGCTCTTCGCTAAATTTCAATGCGCTCATGCCAGCATCTCCTCAATCTTCGCCAGCGCGGCCTTGGTCACCAGGATCTTCTTGTAGAAGACCAGCGACATCGGATCGGCGTGACGCGGCTCGACAACCAGCACGTTCGGCAGGTTGCGGGAAGCCAGTTCCAGGTTTTCGTTGGCGGTGTCGGTGATGATCAGGACCGAGTCAAAGCCCATGCCGGTCAGCTTTTGCGACAGCAGCTTGGTCTTCGGGGCTTCGATCGACAGATCTTCGATCACGACCAGACGGTCTTCGCGGGCCAGCTGCGACAGGATCGAGCACACGCCGGCACGGTACATCTTCTTGTTCACTTTGTGGGTGAAGTTCTCGTCAGGCGAGTTCGGGAAGATGCGACCACCGCCGCGCCACAGTGGCGACGACGACATACCAGCACGGGCGCGGCCGGTGCCTTTTTGGCGCCATGGCTTCTTGGTCGTGTGGTGGACTTCTTCACGGTCTTTTTGCTTGCGGTTGCCGCTGCGTGCATTGGCTTGGTAAGCAACGACGATCTGGTGGATCAGCGCTTCGTTGTAGTCACGGCCGAAAACGGTATCGGCGGCAGCAACGTTAGAGGCGGCTTGACCTTGAGCGTTCAAGAGCTTGAGTTCCATCGTTTAAGCTCCCTTCTTTGCTTTAACTTTGACGGCAGGCGAAACCACGACCTGGCCGTTTTTGGCGCCAGGGATCGCGCCCTTGACCAGCAGCAGCTGACGGTCGGCGTCGATACGGGCGATTTCGAGGTTCTGCACGGTGGTGGTGACATCACCCATGTGACCGGTCATGCGCTTGCCAGGGAACACGCGACCTGGATCCTGCGCCATACCGATCGAGCCGGGGACGTTGTGCGAACGGGAGTTACCGTGGGTCTGACGACCCGAAGCAAAGTTGTGACGCTTGATGGTACCGGCGTAGCCTTTACCGATCGAAACACCTTGTACGTCGACTTTTTGACCGACTTCGAACAGCGAAACGGCGACAACTTCGCCCGCTTTCAGTTCGGCGGCTTTAGCGGCGTCAACGCGGAACTCTTTCAGCAGAGTACCAGCTTCAACACCGGCTTTAGCGTGGTGACCAGCAACGGCTTTGGTCACGCGGGAAGCGCGACGTTGACCGAATGCGACCTGAACTGCGGAATAACCATCAGTTTCAGGAGTTTTGATTTGCGCAACACGGTTGTTCGATACGTCAACCACGGTGACCGGGATCGAGTCCCCGTCATCGGTGAAGATACGCATCATGCCAACCTTGCGACCGAGGAGGCCAAGGCTCATTTTTTCTCCAATTCCCACCTACGATTGGGCGGGGATATGTTGAACTACAAAAAATAGTACGGACCAATTAAAAAGACGAATCCATACCGAAGCCGGCTAGTGTACTGTGATTTGCCCCTTGACGCAACAACTTAGTACGAGGTATGTCAGGTTTTTGCGACCTGGCCGGAAAAATCCCCAAAGCACGGCGCCATGCGGCCTGGCGGCGCGTTCACAACGGCCATTTTCTTGTCATGCCATCAAGCCGCGCGCCGCTCTGGATGCAGAAAGGGCCGGCCGGCCGCGTCATGCGGCGGGCCGGCCCCTGGCTCAGCTAACTATCTAAGGTCAGAAGAACTTGTAGTTGGCGCTGAAGCCGACCTTGCGGAATTGCGGCTGGTAGCCGTCACGCCACTGCACCGGCGCTTCCATCTGGAAGATGTTGTCGATGTACAGGCCCAGCTTGACGTTGCGGATGCCGGTATACGCCAGGTTGTAATCGACCGTGGTGTTGCTGCCCACCTTGCCGCAGGTGTCCAGGTACTCGGCGGCCACCTTCTGCGTGGCGCAGTAGGTCGGCGAGGCTTCGTCGTTGTTGCTGTAGCCGCTGCGGTAGTTGAGCGTCACGCCATTGTCGAAGTTGCCGCTCTTCAGGTACAGGCGCAGCTTGGTGTTGAGGCGCGACAGGCCTTGGTAGCCGCTGGTGAAGGTGTTGTTGCCGGCGACGTACATGCCGGCCTGGTTGGGACCGTAGGCATTGTCGGCCACCGAGAACGCCTGGTACTTCCACAGGTAGGCGCCTTCCAGCTTCATGCGCACCTGGCCCAGGCCGGTGTCGAAGCGGCCCGAGGCGTCGAAGTCGAAGCCGGACGCGCGCGTGCGGCCGCTGTTGACGTACGGGTTGTACAGCATGCCCAGCTTGCCCACGCCGCCGAAGTTGGTGGTGTTGCCCGGCACGTATTTGTTGACCAGCGCCAGGAACTCGTTGTCGGTCACGGTGTTGTCGATGCGCACCAGCTGGCCGGCCGGCAGCGCCGCCTCGCCCTTCAGGATGTCGGTGGTCGAACGGGTGCCGATCTCATCCTTGCGCTCGATGTGGAAGTAATCCAGCGCGGCGGTCCAGTTCTTGACCGGCTCGATCACGAAACCGGCGGTGATCGAACGCGAGGTTTCCGGCTTCAGGTCGGGGTTGGACTGGGCGAAGCTCGGCAGCGAACCGGCGCAGTCGTTGCCGCGGTAGGTGTTGGCCAGCGCCTTCTCGGCGGCGGTCGCGCCGGAGTTCTGGATCAGGGTGTTCAGCTGGTTGGCGATCGGGCAACGGCGCGGGTCGACCACCGAGGTGGTGACGGCGCTGCGGCCCAGGCCATTGCCGGACTCGACGATGTTAGGCGCGCGGAAGCCGCCGGCCGCGGTGGCGCGCAGCAGCAGGCCATCGGTGACGTTGTAGCGCAGGCCCAGCTTGGGCGACACGTGCGCCTCGCTGTTACTGGTCTTGTCGGCGCGCAGCGCGGCGCTCAGTTCCACCTGCTTCACCACCGGGATGGTAGCTTCGGTGAACACGGCATAGTGGTCGACGGTGTCTTTCACCTGCAGGCCAAAGATGCCGACCAGCTCGCCGCTGAGCACGTTGTCCGAGCTCTTCATCTCGTACGCTTCGCGGCGGATATCGGTGCCGACCGCGACCGCCAGCGGACCGGCCGGCAGCTGCGCCACCTCGCCCGACACGGTGGCGTCGAAGAAGGTGATCCTGGCGTGGCCGACGGTGGTACGCACCGGGAACATTTTCTCCAGCAGCGCGCTGTCGTTCTTCTGGCCGAACTTGTAGCTGCCGTTGACGATGGCGTCGGTGTAACCCTTGGCGCTGACCGCGCGGGTGGCCTTGGTGGCGTTCGATTCCATGTGGCCGAAGGCCGATTTCCAGTCCCAGCCGGCCACTGCGCCGGTCAGCGCCAGCATGGCGCGGTACTGGTCGGACTCGGTGCGGTTGAAGTTGAAGCCGTCGCCGGTGTCCATGAGGCGCGCGCGGTATTCGACCGGCGTGGCGTACGGATTGTTCGGGTGGCCGACCGGCAGCTTGGGATACGAGAACGGGCCGACCATCTTGCCGCCGTAGACGTCGTACCAGATGTTGGTCGAGGTGGTGGTGCCGCCATTGTTGGTGCTCAGCGGCGCCACGATGTAATCGTTGCTGGCGCTGGCGTAGGTCAGTTCGAAGTTGGCGTCGATCGCCTTGCCGATGCGGAAATGGGTGTTGCTGGCCAGCGCGTAGCGCTTGGCGTCGGTGGTCAGGCCGGTGTACGGCAGCACGTCCAGCTTGCACTGCTTGTCGACCGGATCGACGGCATTGGCCGGGCAGCCGGGCGCGGCCACGATGTTGGTCGAGCTCAGGAAGTAGTTGCCGGTCGGCGCATAGGTGCTCTTGTTGTCCCAGGTCGAGCGGCCCGGGGTCAGGCGGTGCCAGGCCGGCACGTGGTTGCGCAGGTCGTCGGTGGTGAAGCCGTCGCTCTTGTAGGCTTCATAGGTCAGATAGGTGTTGAAGCCGTTGGCGTCGATGTCGCCCCAGCCGATCTTGCCGGAGACGCTGCGGTTGCGCATGTCGCGGAAGCCGTCCGCTTGCTTGTAGTTGCCGTTGATCTCGGCGCCGACATAATCCTTCATCAGGATGATGTTGATCACGCCGGCGATCGCGTCGGAACCGTAGATCGCCGAGGCGCCGTCCTTGAGGATCTCGATGCGGTCGATGGCGGCGGCCGGGATCGCGTCCAGGTTGGTGAAGTTCTGCTGTGCGCCGTCGGACAGACCGTACTGGGCGATGCGGCGACCGTTGACCAGCACCAGGGTGGCGACCTTGCCCAGGCCGCGCATGCCGGCGCCGGACGAACCGGTGGCGAAGCTGCCCGAGGACGAGTTGGCCGAGCTGATGTCGGTGCCGATCGCGGCCGACGAATTCAGGATGCCCAGCGCGGTGGTTTCGCCGGTGCGGGCGATGTCGTCGCGGCCCAGCACCTGGATCGAACCGGCCGCCTCGGCGGCGGTGCGCTTGATGCTGGAACCGGTGATTTCGACGCGCTGGATTTTTTCCGCGGGTTCCGCCGCTTGCTGCGCGGAGGCGGACTGTGCAAATGCGAGGCCGAGCGCCAGCGACAGCGCGCTCTTTGTGAAGAACTGCTCGTGTTTCAAAACTACTCCCTGGTTGATTTTTTATCTGCGCCTTACCGCGCGCAAGGCAGGGAGTGTTACATAACCACACATTGGAAACAAAGCAGAAACATTGCCAAGGTGGCGATTGGGGCCGATTTTCGCCCTCGTCTGTTGTTTTTTTGTTTGCCAACTGGCAAAAGCACGGGCGAAAAAAACAGGCCGCCCCGCAAGGCGCGGCCTGCGCAAGTGTCGGGGCGGCGCGTGCCGCCCCTCCCCCTCTCAGTACTGCAGAGACTGTAAAGCCTGGCTTAGAACTTGTAGCGCGCGCCGATCATGTAACGCGGACCGGCTTGCGTCACATTCAGGGTCGCGGCGTCGCTGCGGCCATGCTGACGCTGGGTGGCGTCGTTGAGGTTGATCGCCTCCAGCTGGAAGCTCAGGTTCTTGTTGAAGTTGTAGCCGACGCTGACGTCGACCTGGCCGTAGGCGTCGGTGTACACCGGCGCCGCGCGGCCGTTGCCGTCCACGGTGGCGGCCAGGAACTCGTCGCGCCAGTTGTAGGCCACGCGCACCGACCAGTCCTTGTTCTCGAAGATGCCGACCACGTTGGCCGAGTTGCTCAGCCCCAGGATGGCGAACTGGTCATTGACGTTGGCGTTGTTGTACTTCAGCGGCGAATGCACATAGGTGTAGTTCGCCTGCACGCCGAAGCCGCTCTGGCCGAACATGTGCTGCACGTTCACCTCGGCGCCGCTGACGGTGGCCGACTTCTGGTTCGAGTAGGTGGTGGTCTGGAAGTTCAGCAGCGGGTCGGTCGGCAGGCCGGTGATGGTGCCGTCCAGATTGCCGTCCGCCTTGACGCCGGTCTTCTTGACGCCAGGCTGGCCGTCGAAGTTGCTGAGGATGTAGTTACGCAGGCAGTTGGTGTCGGCCGCGGTACAGCCGCTGGCGATCGCCGCCTTGTAGTAATTGCCGCCGATCGGCGTATGCAGGTCGTACAAGGTCTGCGACACCAGGGTGGTGCCGGCGTAGTTGTCCAGCTTCTTGTGGAACAGCGCCAGCGATGCCACGCTCTGCTTGTCGTAATACCATTCCAGCGACAAGTCCAGGTTCTTCGACTTGACCGGCTTCAGCGCCGGGTTACCCACCGAGGCGGTGCCGCCGGTGAACACGTTGGCATTGGTGCCCAGGCTCAGGCCGCCCTGCAGCTGGTCGTAGCGCGCGCGGCCGATGGTTTCGCCATAGCTGCCGCGCAGCTTCAGGTCGTTGCGCAGGTCGGCATCGAGATTGATGGCCGGCAACACGTTGGTGTAGGACGCATCGGTGTTGCTGAAGGCCTGGCCGCCAAAGCTCAGCGGCAGTTCATTCTGCGCCACCCACACCACCGCCGTGCCCGGCAGCACCTGGGCCACCGAAGTCACCTTGGTGCGTTCCACGCGCACGCCCAGCGAGGAGTGGAACGGAATCGCCGTATCCCAGTCGGTGTTGAACGACAGGTAGCCGGAGGTGGTTTTTTCCTGCAGGCGACGGTCGCTGTCGGCAGTGGCGAAGTTCGGCAGGTAGGCGGCCTGGTTGCCCACCGCGTCGGCCGTGACCTGGCGCACCTTGGCAAAGTCGAAGGTGTACAGGGCCGGGAACAGATTGGCCGAGTTCGCGCCTTCCAGCTTGTTGAAGAACGAGCCCAGCACGTTGGCCTGGAACAGGTTGGCCGGGTAGTCCGACGGCTTGGTGGCGCCGCCCCAGGTGTTGTTCTGCACGTTCGAGAAGGTCGAGCGGTTGGTGGTGTCGGTGTAACCGAGACCGAAGTTCAGGTTGGACGCCTCCAGCAGGTTCAGGCTGCCTTTCACCTGGGCCTGCTTGACCACCGATTTCTCGTAGCTGTTGTGGAACCAGGAACCGGCGGCCTGGATCGGCGCGGCGGTCAGGTTGGCGGCCGGCATCGACACGATCGGCAGCTCGTGGGTGAAGTCGATCGAGGTGGTGCCGCGGCTGAAGCTGGCGTTGGCCAGATCGTTTTCCGAACCCCACGGGCTGTCGGCGCCCGATTCGGCGGTCGAGTGGTGCGCGTCGAACTCCAGTTTCAGGTCGTTGGTGGCCTTCCACACGGCGTTGAAGCCCAGCGACTTGTTCTTGGTCTTGGTGGCGTAGTCGGCGCCGATCACCGCGATGTCCTGCGGCGTGTTGTACACCTCGGAATAGGTCAGCGGGCTGACCACGTGGCCGCTCGGCCAGGTGCTGGTCGAGGTCGGCGTCTGGGCGAACCACACGCTCAGCTCGTTACGCTTGGTCTGGATCTTGTTTTCCGAATAGGTGTAGTCCAGCGTGGTGGTCAGTTCCTTGACCGGGCGGAACTGCAGGGTCAGCTGGGCGTTGGTACGCTGACGCTGGATCGCGTTGACGCCGTAGCCGAAGTTCTGCGGAATCGAATACAGCGCGTCCTGGGCCGGACGGTTGGTGATGTTCTGCGAGCCCGGCTGGCCCGGTTGCGGCAGGGTCTGGCCATCGATCACGGCCGAACCCAGGTACGGGCCCTGGTAGCCATTGGCCAGGCCGGCGCGGTTGAAGCCGGAGTCGCGCGACTGGTAGCTGGCGCTCAGGGCGACGCCGAAACGGCCGTCGGCGCTGGTGTTGGAATAAATCCCCGACACTTCGGGCGTGACGCTGTCGCCCTTGAGCGAACCCGGCACGTGATCGTTCGAGGTGTCCTTGACCGCCTTGACGCCGACGCTGGAATGCATGCCGGGGTTGTCGAACGGACGGCCGGTGATCACGTTGATGGTGGCGCCGATGCCGCCGGTCGGGCTGTCGGCGCGGCCGGTCTTGTAGACCTGCAGTTGCGAGATCGATTCCGACGCCAGGTTGGAGAAGTCGAACGAACGGCCGGACAGGTCGCTCAGGTCGGTGGTCGGCATCTGGCGGCCGTTCAACAGCACCAGGTTGAAGTCCGGGCCCAGGCCGCGCACGGTGACCTTCTGCCCTTCGCCGTTGCTGCGGTCGATCGACACGCCGGAAATGCGCTGCAGCGATTCGGCCAGGTTGGTGTCAGGGAATTTACCCATGTCTTCGGCAACGATGCCGTCGACGATGCCGTCGGAATTGCGCTTCAGGTTCAGCGTCGACTGCAGACTGGCGCGGATACCGGTCACGATCACCTGTGGCGCGGCGTCGGTGGTGTCAGCCGGCTTGGCCGCGTCCTGCGCATAAGCGGGCGCAAACGTGGCACAGGCGCCCGCAACCGCCAGACTGATCAGGCGGCGCTTGCTCGGCTGTTTTGAAAACGTTTTCATAAATGGTTGCAACTTCATCTCCTTTTTTATGATTTATCCGGCCGGATCGTGGCCGGACGTTGATTCCTACACAAACAACTGCTCGGGTAGTTCTATTCGAAGTGCTGCTGAAAACGGACGGCGGGGTGATGCCCGCCTGGACTACCTGTCCGAAACTTGGCTGATAGACATGGCAAATTGGACAAATTCAGGATAGGAGAAACACTTCCATTCGTCAATTGATCGAACGAATTCCACGAATTACGTAACGGTGTAATGTTGTGCCGGCGCACCAGACTGGGCCAAAACTGCTGTAATCAGTGCAACAAAGTTGGTGGTATCATCGCCGCATGCCCCAAAGTGGAACAAGGAACCCATGATTGTCGCCGGCGACCAGCAGTTACTCAAGCAAATCAACCGCATGGCCCTGGTGCGCCAGCTGTGCAGCGACCCGGGCATGTCGCGCGCGGCGCTGGCCGAAACCGTCGGCCTGACCAAGTCCACCGTCAGCCTGCTGGTGCGCGAACTGCTGGACGAAGGCTGGCTCAGCGAAAGTGCCCAGCGCACCACGGGCGCGCTGGGCCGGCGCGCCACGCCGCTGCAGCTGGATGCCAGCCGGCTGGCCCTGCTGGGCGCCGACCTTGGCATCAGCGCCGCGCGCATCGTCGCCACCAACCTGCTGGGCGAGGTGCTGGCGGAGCGCGTGCTGCCGTATGCCGACGCGGCCGACGCCGCCGCCTGCATCGCCCTGCTGGCGCGCGGCGTGACCGAGCTGACCGGCAGCGCCGCGCTGGCCGGACGCACCATGCTGGGCATCGGCGTCGGCATGCACGGCGTGGTGGACGACGCCAGCGGCACCCTGTACACCGCGCCCCACCTGGGCTGGCGCAACGTCGATGCCGCCGCCCAGCTGCGCGCGCACTTCGACGGCACGGCGCTGGCCGGATTGCCGCTGTTCGTCCAGAACGAAGCGAACGTGGCGGCACTGGCCGAGCTGGAATTCTCCGGCCAGAGCAACGCCGATCCGCTGATTTTCCTGAGCATCGGCTATGGCGTCGGCGCCGGCATCATCGTCAACGGCCGTTTGCTGACCGGCCTGTACGGCTTCGCCGGCGAGGTCGGCCACACCATCCTGCAGCAGAACGGCCCGCGCTGTTCCTGCGGCCGCCACGGCTGCGCCGACGCGCTGATCGGCCTGCAGGCGCTGATGGACGAAGTCTACGGCGGCCACCAGCCATCGACGCCGCAGCAGCTGGAGCGGCTGTTCACGGAAGTGGAGCGCGGCGACGCGGCGGCCTGCGCGGCGGTGGAGGATGCCGGCCGCAATATGGGCGTGCTGCTGAACAACCTGTGGGTGGCGTTCGACCCGATGTGCATCGTCATCGGCGGCGCCGCGCTGCGGCTGGGCGAGCGCCTGATCGCGCCGGCGCAGCGGGTGCTGGACGGCTATGCGCGGGTGACGGGGCTGGCGGCGCCGGCGATCCGCACGCCGCACTTCGGCGACAACGCCATCGCCATCGGCGGCGCCGCCATGGCGCGCCACCACCTGATGCGTCCCTTCGTCAACGCCGCCGCGCGCGACGGCGCCTGGAATTGAAAAAGGGCCGCAGCTTGCGCGTGCGGCCCTTCCCAGCCGGCAGCCGCAGCTGCCAGCTTGAAACGATTACTGCAGTTTGATTTCGACGTCCACGCCAGCTGGCAGGTCCAGCTTCATCAGCGCGTCGACGGTCTTGTCGGTTGGGTCAACGATGTCCATCAGACGCTGGTGGGTACGGATCTCGAACTGGTCGCGCGAGGTCTTGTTCACGTGCGGCGAACGCAGCACGTCGTAACGCTGGATGCGGGTTGGCAGTGGAACCGGACCTTTGACCACGGCGCCGGTGCGCTTGGCGGTGTCAACGATTTCCAGTGCGGACTGGTCGATCAGCTTGTAGTCGAAAGCTTTCAGACGGATACGGATTTTTTGATTCACGGACATGATAATTTCCTAAAAGAGCGAACTGGCAACTTTGTAGCGCCAGCATTTTCTAAAAGAGCGAATTTTTACGGCAAGGGCCGACATGGTAACACAACCATGCCGGCCCGGCTTATCTCAGCGCTTAAAAATTAAGCGATGATTTTAGCAACAACGCCTGCACCCACGGTACGGCCGCCTTCGCGGATGGCGAAACGCAGACCTTCTTCCATCGCGATCGGGCTGATCAGCTTGACGGTGATCGACACGTTGTCGCCTGGCATAACCATTTCTTTATCGGCTGGCAGCTCGATCGAACCGGTCACGTCGGTGGTACGGAAGTAGAACTGTGGACGGTAGTTGTTGAAGAACGGGGTGTGACGGCCACCTTCGTCTTTCGACAGCACATAGATCTCGCCGGTGAAGTGGTTGTGCGGCTTGATCGAGCCTGGCTTCGCCAGAACCTGACCACGCTGGACGTCTTCACGCTTGGTGCCGCGCAGCAGCAGACCAACGTTGTCGCCGGCTTGACCCTGGTCCAGCAGCTTGCGGAACATTTCCACGCCGGTGCAGGTGGTTTTCACGGTGTCAACGATACCGACGATTTCGATCTCTTCGCCGACCTTGATCACGCCACGCTCAACACGGCCGGTCACCACGGTACCGCGGCCCGAGATCGAGAACACGTCTTCCACTGGCATCAGGAAGGTGCCATCAACCGCGCGTTCCGGGGTCGGGATGTAGCTGTCCAGGGCGTCGGCCAGGCGCATGA
>NZ_SPVG01000263.1 GCF_004614165.1 Duganella callida
GCCGCCGCCGCTGCGCCGGGCATCGTCGCGCCAGCCACGGTGCCGCCTGGTGATGCTGCGGCAGCCGGACGGCGGCCGCCCGGCCGCGGCACCATCATGGTTGCTTCCGGGTCCTGATTCGGATCGACTGGCTCTTGCGTGCTCACGGCGCCCTACCTTCTGATGGCCCAGAACTGCATCTGCAGTCCCGGAAAATCGCCGGCCACGTGCATGGCGAAGCCGGCCGAATTGTTCAGCTGCTGGAAATACTCGCTGGTCCGGTCCAGATCGAAATACGTGTAACCGGCATGGAACGGCAGCTGGCGCGGCGCCACCGGCAAGGCGCGCAAGCCGATGCCCGGCAATTGCAGGTTCACCAGGTCGCGGATCTTTTCCACCGAACCGATCTTGACCTGCGCCGGGAAGGCATTGCGCACCATTTCGGCCGGCATCTGCGCGTTCACCGCCAGCACGAAGCTGGCCGAGCGCAGCAGCTCCTTGTCCGGCAGCACGGCCACGCGGATGCCGAACTGGCGCTCTTCCAGCGCGATCGGCACCGCCTGCGTGTCCATCACGGCCGACAGCGCGCGCCGCAGATCGAGGATCAGCGGCGCGAAGCTGGCGGCCAGGTCGTCATGGCGGTATGGCGGGTAGACGGCGGCGCGCTTGCCGGCGTCGGTGAAGGTGGCCAGTTCGCCGGCCAGCCCGAGCATGGCGTCGTACAGCCGTTCCGGATGCACGCCGGTGGCGGCGGCCAGATGGATGAACTGCGGTTCGACGCGGTTCAGCAGTTGCAGCAGCAGGAAGTCGGCAATCTCGGCGGCGCCGGCAGCGCCCGGCTGCGACAGCCGGCCGGCCAGCGCGTCGCCGCGCTGGTGCAACAGGCCGACCAGTTCGTCGGCGAAGCCGGCCAGGCGCGGCGCGGCGCGGAAATGCAGGCACGGCGGGCAATAATCGGGGTCCAGCACCACGCGGTTGTCGGCGCGGCGCTCGATGATGCGGGCGATGCCCAGCGTGGCATGGGCGTTCACCACCTCGCTTTCCAGCGCGATGCGCAGGCGCAGCTTGCCGATCTGCATCAGCGCGCTGTTGTCGATGCCGTTGCTGTCCCAGACTTCGTAATCCTCGGTGCGATGGCGGGCGAAGTTGTCGGCGCCCTCGTGGTCGGCGACTTCGGCCACGCCGTGGCGGCGCAGCGGCAGCGCCAGCACCACCAGCATGTTGCGCGCATCGGCCGGCACGTCCAGCGGCAGCGGCAGGTCGTCCTCGGCCGGCAGGTGGAGCGGCGTGCCGTCGGGCAGCACGGCGCGGCACGATTGCAGCGCCAGCTTGCCCAGCGCCAGCTGCTGTTCATCCAGCTTGAGTTCGGAGTAGCCGTAGCCGTACGGCGTCAGCGCGTGGACGCGCGACTCCAGCTGGCTCTGCCAGTAGCGGTCGTGCTGCTGCAGGTGCTGCGGCTGCAGCAGCATGCCTTCCGA
This sequence comes from Duganella callida, assembly GCF_004614165.1. GTDB lineage: Bacteria > Pseudomonadota > Gammaproteobacteria > Burkholderiales > Burkholderiaceae_D > Rugamonas > Rugamonas callida. The sequence continues at coordinate 1,458 of NZ_SPVG01000263.1, forward strand.
CCAGATGACTTTATTTTTCCACGCCATGATGCCTCAATCAGTTGTTAATGCGGTGCTTACCGGCCAGCCTGGCGCAAGCGTGCCACTTGTTGTTCGTATGCTTCGGAGAATTTTTCGCCGAACAGGCGCTGCAGATCGTCGTCGGCCTCGCGCGCGATGTCGCCGTACATCTCGACCAGCCGGTCCCACATCTTGGCCTTGCGGCTGGAAGCCATCATCTTGTCCATCATGCTTGGCTCGGCCAGGCGGGCTTCGATTGCCGCCGGGTCGAAGCGGTGCAGCACGGCGGCCAGCGCGGCGCGCATGCCGGCGATCACGGCCAGTTCGTGCGCCTTCAGGTCGTCGAAGGCGCTATGCATGGCCTGCACCGGCGGCATGTAACCGGCCATGCCGTTGGTCAGCATCTGCGTCAGCGCGCTGTCCGGATTGGGGAAGAACTTCAGCGGGTTGTTGGCGCTGACCGAGATCATGGTCATGTCGATCCGGCTTTCCTTCTTGGTCACGGCACGCGCCATCAGCACGTCCATGGTGCCGGTGGTGGCTTCGCGCAGCAGTGCGCCGACGGTTTCCGCGACCTGGCCTTCGGCGCGTGCGTCACCGCTGGCGTGCCCAAGGCGCCCAGCCCCAGCGGATCGTCGAACAGCCCGCCGCCATCCGCCGGGGCGAGCTTCAGAATATCGGCGCCGGCCAGCGCATCGACCGGCGCGGCGTCCGGCACCGGCGCGGCGTGGGCTGGCGCCGGTCGCATCAGATCGAACGGCGGCAGCTGCACCGGCGCCGGTGGCGGCGGTGGTTCGAACAGCGGCAGCGCGGTATCGTTGAACGGCGCGGGGGGCAGCACCGGCGCGGCCGGCGCCGCCTCGGTCAGCCGCGCCTCCAGCTGGTAATCGCCGATCGTGATGCGGTCGCCATCGGCCAGCTGTATCTCCCGGCCCTTTCCCAGCGGCCGGTCGTTGACCACGCTGGGATTGCTGCCTACGTCTTCCAGAAAATACGCGCCGCCGCGCAGCAGCACCTGGGCATGCACGCGCGACACGTACTTGCCCGGATCGTCCAGCACCAGCGCATTGTCGGGCGAGCGGCCCAAGGTCCCGCCGGCTTCGGCAAAATAACCGGTCGGCGCCTGCGGCACGGGCTGGTTGCGGTAACTCAAAATACGCAGTGTTAACGGCATTGGATCTCGGTACGGTATTAATTAATCTTGACCAGCGCGCCGGCGATCGTCATCACCGCGCCGGATTTTATTTCCATCATGGCGCCGGCCTTGACGTGGACATTGGCGTCGGCCGCCACTTCGATCTCGGCCGACTTGATGGTGATCTTGGCCGGCTCGATCTTGATGCTGCTGCCGCCGACTTTCAGTTCGATCGAGGTGTTGGCTTCGATGACGATGGTCTGTCCGGCCGTGACCTTCTGATTGCTCTTGATGTCAACCGTCTGATCCTTGCCGATGGCGACCGTCTCGTCATTGCCGATCTTGACCTTGTGATCGTGGCCCACATCGAGCATGCGGTCGTTCTTGATGGCGATGTCCTGATCGCCCTTGTCCGCCACCTCGAAGCCGACCTTGAGCGTATCGTTGTTCTTGACCACGCGGTTGAAGTCGCGCTCGGCGTGCACGAACACCTCCTCGGCCCCCTTCTTGTCCTCGAAGCGCAGCTCGTTGAAACCGCCGCCGCCCTTGGAGCTGTTGGTCTTGAACACCGACTTGGTCTGCTCGCCCGGCAAGGCGTACGGCGGCATCGAATCCGAGTTGTACACGCAGCCCGTGACCAGCGGCCGGTCCGGATCGCCTTCGAGGAAGCTGACCACCACCTCCATGCCGATGCGCGGAATCGTCATCGCGCCCCAGCCCTTGCCGGCCCAGCCCTGCGCCACGCGCAGCCAGCACGAGCTTTTCTCGTCTTCCTTGCCCAGCCGGTCCCAGTGGAACTGCACCTTGACGCGGCCATACTTGTCGGTCCAGATTTCCTCGCCGGCCTTGCCGACCACCATCGCCGTCTGCGGACCGTACACCACCGGCCGCTGGATACTCTGCGCCGGCCGATACGGATACGCCTTGCCGATGCCGATGAAGTGGCACGCCACCTCCAGCGCGCCGCCATTGCTGGCATAGCCGCCGCCGCTGATCTCGTAATGCGCGCCGGTGATCAGGTAATCGCCGTTCTGGTCTTCGCGCGGATGGTCGGCCAGCGTGAACAACCCGCCGACCAGCAGGCCGCGCGCATCGCTGACCGCCTCGATCTGCTGGCACTGGCCGTGCAGCCGCTCCAGCCGCGCCTTGGCCGCCAGATTGCCGTCCGCGACCTCGGCATAGCGGCCCGGATAATCGTACATTTCGTACGATGTCTGGCCGAAGCCCGGCGCGATCTGCGCCTTGCTGAGCATGCCGCCGCTGGTGCTGGCCGCGGTCTTCTCGAAATTGAAGTCGTTCAGCGCGTAGGCGCCGGACTGGATCTCGCCCGCCGCCGACCATGACGACACACTTTCCTCGCGCAAACCCTGATAGTGCTGGCCCGGCGCATATTTCAGGCTGTCGTAGCCCGCTATCGGCATGTGCGTGGTATGCGAATCGGCCAGCACCATCTGGTGGCTGCTGGCGTCATAGGTGAAATAAAAATAAATGCCGGCGTCTTCCAGCAGGCGGCAGACGAAATCGAAGTCGGTCTCGCGGTACTGCACGCAATACGGCAGCGCGGCATAGGTTTCGGTCAGCCCGTTCAGCGACAGCGACGCCAGGCCGCCATATTGCGAGCAGACCTCGCGGACAATATCCGTCACGTTCATGTCCTGGAAGATGCGGCTGTTGGAACTGCGCGTCAGCAGCCACAGCCAGGGATGCACCACGGCTTCGTAGGTGGCCAGTTCGCCCTGGTTGCCGGTGCAGGCGAAGCGCGTGACGATGCCGTGGAAATGGCGTTCGCCGCCACCGGACAGGTCCACCCGCACGCCCATCGGCTGGCCCAGCACGTCGCCGATCGCGATGCCGGTGTTGGCGCTGAGCAGGCGCAGGCGGAATTCCGGCAGCCGGCCCAGCCGCTCATCGCTGCTCATCGAATGGAACAGCAATACATCGTCGGCCAGGGCGGAGGTGACGGCGATCTGGTGTTGCGCTTGGGAGAGAGGCATGGGAAATTCTGGCGAAAGGCTAGGGAATCATGGTCTTGGCGGTGCCCGGATTGCTGAACTGGATCACGCCGCCCCAGTTGCACATGCACCTGGAGATATTGTCCAGCGCCGGCATATTGGCGATCAGTACGGTCGGCGCGCCCGGCACCCAGGGCGTCGTGGTCGCCGGCACGCACGGCATGGGCGTCAGCACGCCCAGCGCCGCGGCGGTGGCGGCCGCCACGGTCGGATTGGCCGGCGACGAACACATCCCGAATGGCAGGATATTGGTCATCGGCAGATGGTCCATGATGTTGGCCGCCGGCGGCCCTTCGCACAGTACCTTGTTCTTGGGCAGCACGACCAGCGACGATGGCGCCGCACCAAAGCTGCACATCATCATCGCTCCCATCGACACCTGGTTCGGCATGCTCCGTCTCCCGCGCGCGCACGCACGCTTCTGTTCGTCAACAAGTATGTCCGAAGCAGTACATTTTTGCAATGTTTTGCGATAAGCTTTGGACATAAACTCGCCAGGAAAAACACATGTCCAACAGATCCGCGCGCCGCAGTGCGCGCCCTTCACCGCTGAATGCTGCATTGCACGCCGCTATCTGCGCCCACCAGGCCGGCGATCTGGCCGACGCCGAGCGCCGCTACCGGGCGGTGCTGCGCGCCGCACCGCACAATCCCGATGCGCTGCACTATCTGGGCGTGGCGCGCCACCAGCAGGGCGATCCGGCCGAAGCGCTGCGCCTGATCGGCTGCGCGCTGGAGCTGGCGCCAAACTACGTCGATGCGCGCAACAACCTGGGCAATGTGCAGAAGGAGTCTGGCCTGTACGGCGAGGCCGAGCGGTCCTACCGCGCGGTGCTGGCCGAGCGTCCCGATTTTGTCATGGCCCTCAACAATCTGGGCGTAGTGCTAAAGGAGCAAGGCCGCCACGCCGACGCCATCGCCAGTTACCGCCGCGCGGTCGCCCTGGCGCCGCAATTCGCCCAGGGTTGGCTCAACCTGGGGCATGCGCTGAAGCAGAGCGGCGAACGCGCCGAAGCCTTGTCCGCCTACTACGAGGCGGTGATGCTGCAGACTGCCAACACCGAAGCCTACCGCAACATGGGCCATACGCTGGTCGCGTTCGGCCAGCACGACAAGGCGCTGAAGGTGTACGAACTGTGGCGCAAGGTGGAACCGGACAATCCGGCCGTCGAACACCTGATCGCAGCCTGCCACGGCGCAGCCGCGCCGGAGCGCGCGTCCGACAGCTATGTGCAGCATACCTTCGACCACTTTGCCGACAGCTTCGACGATGTGCTGGACAAGCTGGAATACCGCGCGCCGCTGCTGTGCGGCGAGCTGCTGGCCGACCTCCTGGGCAGGCCGGAACAGCGTCTCGACGTGCTGGATGCGGGCTGCGGCACCGGGCTGTGCGCGCCATGGCTCAAGCCGTATGCGCGCCGGCTGGTGGGCGTCGATCTGTCGCCCGGCATGCTGGCCAAGGCGGCGCAGCGCAATGTCTATGACGCGCTAGACGCGGCCGAAGTGACCGCCTGGCTGGCTGCCGCCGACGCCGGCTACGACCTGATCGTATCAGCCGATACGCTGTGCTATTTCGGCGCGCTGGAAGCGGTGATGGCGGCGGCGGGCGGCGCCCTGCGGCCCGGCGGCACGCTGATCTTCACGGTCGAAGCAACGGCCGACAGCGCAGCGGCACCGACTTTCCTGCTGCATCCGCACGGCCGCTACAGCCACACCGAAGCCTATGTGCGCGAGGCACTGGCGACAGCCGGGCTGGATGTGATGCGGCTGCGTCATGTTACGCTGCGTACCGAAGTCGACCTGCCCGTCGCCGGCCTGCTGGTCGGCGCGCGGCGCCCGGCCTGACCGGTGTGACCTGGCTCCCCGCGGGCAGCGCCCGGCGCAATTGCGGACGCGCCGGCCGGCGGCATGAAGCCGTCAATGCCGGCAGCGGACATCGCGTTCGTCGTCAGGCGGTCGGCATCAGGCGGCGCGCACCGTCCGTGTGCCATCTTCTCGCAGGATGGCGCGGCCGTTGATGGCATTGTCCACGCGGAGTTCTGCGCGATGCCAGTGATCCTGCTTACGGCGCACCACCAGCACAGTCTGCACCGGCGCGGATTCGCTCAGCGCGGCCTGCAGCTGTTGCAGCGAGTCGCAGGCATAGCGGTTACAGATGTCGCTGCGCATGTCGCGCGGCAAGCTGCAGCCCTGGCGCGTGTGGTTGATGCAGGAGCCGGCCATCGGGCTGTCCGGCACGTGCGCCAGATAGGCATCCACCACGGCATCCGCGCTCAGATAGGGCCGCTCGGCCATCAGGCGGCGCATGCCGGCCGCCGTCAGGTATGCCTGCTCGCCACCTTTGGTACAACAACCGCCGCCGCAAAAGCCGCACAACCGGCCCGGCAACGTTGAGGCCTGAACGGCGGCGGCAACCGGCCCGGTGGCGGGCGGCTGGCCGCCCTGCCCGGCTTCGGCAACGATCTGCCGCAGGTAAGTGCGGTAGCGTTCGCGCCGGCTGTTGGAGACGGGGCGCGCGCGTGGCGGGCCGCTGGGCAACAGCAGATTGAGCGGCGTGGGCGACGACGGCGCGGCAGCCAACGGCGACGGCGATTGCGTACGGCGCGGCACCCGCATCCACAGCTCCGCCCGCGCGCGCAACGCCGACCAGGCGGCGGCGTTCTCCGCCCCCTCTTGCAGCTTGGCAGCCCGCTCCGCCGATGCCACGGCGGCGACATGCTCACGCTGGCGCGCCAGTATCTGCAGGTAGTGCCGGAAACCCGCCTCGCCCATCTCCGCGCGCCGGCTGACGGCCATGCGACAAGCCACCGCCTGGCAGTTCGGGTAAGGATCGCGCCCGCGCGGCTGCCCCGCCGCGCGAGGCAGGGCACCGCCGCAGACGACGCACCGGTCCATGCCGCCGGCGCTCAGACGAGGCCGTTGATCGCGCGCGTCGCCGCCACCAGTTTGGAGGCCGCCACGGTGTTCAGGCCGTAGATGTAGCTGCATTTGGTATCGTCCGCAAAGTCGATCATCACGATGTTCGGCATGAACATCTTGAGCGTGCCGCCGGAACCGTAGGACAGCATGTCGATGTTCTGCGGCAGCGTCTGCTCGAAGAAGTCGGCCACCTGCTTGAAACTCTGCAGCCACATCTTGTCCAGCCCGCCCAGATTGGCCAGGCTCCACATCTCGTTGTTGCGCTCCTCGATGCTGGCGATCAGGCCGGTGGTGGTCCAGTACATCATCCCCATGATGTTGGGATTGGCCGGCGCATTGGCATATTCGACCGAGCGGGCGAACTGCATTGTCTTCTTCACCTGCACACCGGTGGTGGCAGCCGCCAGGATCTTGGACTGCTTCTTGATGTTTTCCTTGACCTTGTCGGCATGCGACTTGCCATTGGTGGCCGAGGTGCCGCCCGCGCCCCAATACTGCAAGCCGCCGAAGTTGGGATCGTAATCGGCCGGCGGCTTGTACAGGTTCTTGATCGGCGTGATGCCGGCGCGACCGCGTGCATCCAGCGCGGCGTAACCGTCGGGCATGAACGCCGCCACCACCTTGCCCGCCAGGGCGCCCAGCGTGAGCGTATTGATATTGCCGCCGCCCGTGTACAGCGCATCGCCCAGATGCTCGCGGCACAGATCGGCGATCAGGCCCCAGTTGGTGCACTTGTCGAATTTGAGTATCAGGAATTCGCCGGCGAAATCGGCACTTTTCACAAAGCTGCGGGCGTCCCGGAGCATCTTGATCAGACTTTCTCCCTTGTCGGTGCCGCCGTGCAGCTTGGAACGCTGAATCTCGCCGGTGCCGGAAAAACCCACCACGCTGCGCACCTTGGCATCCTTCGCGTGCAGCATGCCGTCGGCGTGAAACGCCTTCAACTCCGTCTGCTTGGCGCCATACGAGCTGGTCTTGGTCGAGAATGCCGCGATGCGCAGGTCGAAAAAGCGCACGCCGGCGCGCGCCTGGCCGCCGATGTCGAGGTTCTGCGTCTGCGCGTTGGCTCCGCCACCGGTAATGCCGGCATCATGGCTACCCACCAGCACGATTTCGTTGAGCTGCTTTGCCGCGCCCAGATTTGCGTACTTGATCATTTGTTACTCCATCTTTCAACGGTTGTACCAATCGGGCGCGACAGCATCGGCTCCCATTGCTGGTTCAGCCGGTGCATGGGATCTTTGACATTGCCGGATTCCGGCACCCAGCGCGGCCCGGCCCCGCTGTGGGCGAAGCAGACGCCGCACAGAGCGCCGCCTTCGGCCACCCAGCTGTCATCATTCATTCCCATCTTCGCCGCCGCCGATTATTTGGGACGCGGCCCCAGCACCACTACTTTTCGGGTCGCATCATAGTGCACCACGGTCGGACGCGACTGGGTGGAAATGGTGACGGTGGCGTTACTGCCTTTTTTGAAATTCGCGTTGGGGAAAACACCGTCCTTGCCTGCGTTGGAGTAGCGCACCACCTTGGTCTTGCCGGTGCCGTATGCTTCGTGGAACGCCTGGATCGCCTTGTCGAAGGCATCGTCGGCCTCCTGCTTCGCGGCCGCCTGCTTGATTTTCAGCTGCTCGTCGATGTGCGCCTGCAGGCCGGCGGCGCTGATGCTCTGGCGCCGCTTGAGCGCACCTTTTTTGGTCGGCGCCGACGCCAGCGCCGGCCAGTTATAGGTCTGGCCGTTGGTGTGCAGGAAGCTGAATTGCACCGGCTCCCACTGGAAAATATCGTCGGCCAGGTTCTCAGTCGGCGGCAATTCCTTGGCGCTCACATTCAGATGGAACTTGTGATAGCTGATCTGGTCGCCGTAATCGGTGATGGTGCGCAATTGGATATGCGGATTGACGGTCGGCTGGTGAATCCCCTTCGAGACCCGGACCACGGTCCTGCCAGCCTTGTCTTCATAGGCGCTTTTCAACTCGTTAAAGATCTTGCGCACTTCGGCATTTCCTGGCGGTTCACCCTGCAGCAGGGTGCGCGCATTGCACACGATGCGCTGGTGTTCGGCCCAGTCCATGCTCGATTGCAGATTGTCGTGACCGCTGACGGCGTCCTGGCCGTCCCAGGCATGTCCTTCGAGTTCAACGGTGCTGGCTAAAACGTGCTCAGGCAAGGTAATCATGTTCGTCCCTCCGGCTCATTGAAACGCGTAGTTGAACTCACCGTCCTTGACGCTCACCGTCACGCCGCCCACCGCCTGGCCTTCCATCATGCGCTTGAGGAATTCGCGGCTGATGTCCGGCAGCATGGTGTTGGTCAGGATGGCGTCGATCATGCGGCCGCCCGATTCGCCCTCGGTGCAGCGCGACACCACCAGCTTGACCACGTCCTCGCCATACTCGAACGGAATCTTGTAGCGTGCCTCGACGCGCTTCTTGATGCGGTTCAGCTGCAGCTTGACGATCTCGCCCAGCATTTGGTCCGACAGCGGATAGTACGGGATCGTCACCAGGCGGCCCAACAACGCCGGCGGGAACACCTTCAGCAACGGCGCGCGCAGCGCCTTGGCGATTTCGTCCGGCTCGGGAATCAGGTCCGGGTCTTTGCACAGACCCGCGATCAGGTCGGTGCCGGCGTTGGTGGTCAGGATGATCAGGGTGTTCTTGAAGTCGATGAAGCGTCCTTCGCCATCCTCCATGAAGCCCTTGTCGAACACCTGGAAGAACATTTCGTGCACGTCCGGGTGAGCCTTCTCCACCTCGTCCAGCAGCACCACCGAATACGGCTTGCGGCGCACCGCCTCGGTCAGCACGCCACCCTCACCGTAACCGACGTAACCCGGCGGCGCGCCCTTCAGCGTCGACACCGTGTGCGCTTCCTGGTACTCGCTCATGTTGATGGTGATCAGATTCTGTTCGCCGCCATACAGCGCCTCGGCCAACGCCAGCGCGGTTTCGGTCTTGCCGACGCCGGAAGTGCCGGCCAACATGAACACGCCGATCGGCTTGCTCGGGTTGTCCAGCCCCGCGCGCGAGGTCTGGATGCGCTTGGCGATCATTTCCATCGCGTGGTCCTGGCCGATCACGCGCTTGCTCAGCTGCAAGGCGATGTTGAGGATGGTTTCCATCTCGTTCTTCGCCATGCGGCCGACCGGGATGCCGGTCCAGTCGCCGACCACCGCCGCCACCGCCTGGTAATCGACGGTCGGCAGGATCAGCGGATTCTCCCCCTGCAGCGCGTGCAGCTTGCCTTGCACCTCCTTCAGCTGGGCCAGCAGCTCGGTGCGCTGTTCGGGCGACTGCGCGGCAGCCGACGCGGCGCTGTCCGCCGCCGCTTCCAGCTTGCTGCCCGTACCTTCGACCGGCTGGGCACCGTCGCGCAGCTGCGCGCGCAACGACAGCAGCTGGTCGACCAGCGCGCGCTCGTCGTTCCAGCGCGCTTCCAGGCCGGCCAGGCGTTCGCGTTCGGCGCCCAGCGCGTCGTTGGTGTCGGCGGCGCGCTTGCCGGTGTCGATGCCGATCGCGCCTTCGCGGCCGATGATGGCCAGTTCGGTTTCCAGCGCCTCGATGCGCTTACGGCTGTCGTCCACCTCGGCCGGCGTGGCGTGCAGGCTGACGGCGACGCGCGCGCAGGCGGTGTCGATCAGGCTGACCGATTTGTCGGGCAACTGGCGTGCCGGGATGTAGCGGTGCGACAGCTTGACCGCCGCCTCCAGCGCCTCGTCGAGGATCTGCACCTGGTGGTGCTTCTCCATGGTGGAGGCCACGCCGCGCATCATCAGGATGGCGCGTTCCTCGCTCGGCTCATCGACCTGGATGCTCTGGAAGCGCCGCGTCAGCGCCGGATCCTTTTCGATATGCTTCTTGTACTCGGCAAAGGTGGTGGCACCGATGGTGCGCAAGGTGCCGCGCGCCAGCGCCGGCTTCAGCAGGTTGGCGGCGTCGCCGGTGCCGGCCGCGCCGCCGGCGCCGACCAGGGTGTGGGTCTCGTCGATGAACAGGATGATCGGCTTCTGGCTGGCCTGCACTTCATCGATCACCGAACGCAGGCGCTGTTCGAATTCGCCTTTCATGCTGGCGCCGGCCTGCAACAGGCCCACGTCCAGCGTCAGCAACTGCACCTCCTTCAGCGATGGCGGCACGTCGCCGCGCGCGATGCGCTGGGCGAAGCCTTCCACCACCGCGGTCTTGCCGACGCCGGCCTCGCCGATCATGATCGGGTTGTTCTGGCGGCGGCGCATCAGGATGTCGACCATCTGGCGGATTTCGTCATCGCGGCCGACGATCGGGTCCATCTTGCCGCTGCGGGCCTGCTCGGTCAGGTCGACGGTGAATTTTTTCAACGCGTCCTGCTTGCCCATGGCGGCCGGGGCGATGGCGCCCGAGGCTTCGCCCGGCGCCGCGCCGCCACCCGTGTAGCCGTCGGTGGCCGCCATCCTGGCTTCCGGCGACTCCGCCAGCAGCTTGGCGAAAGTGTCGGTCAGGTCTTCCAGCTTGACCTTTTCGAACTGGCGCGACATGCCGTACAAGGCGTTGCGCAGGCTGCTGGTCTTCAGCATGCCGACGATCAGGTGGCCGGAGCGGATCTGCGATTCGCCGAACATCAGCGTGCCGTACACCCAGGCGCGTTCCACCGTCTCTTCCACCTGCGACGACAGGTCGGTGACCGAGGTCGAGCCGCGCGGCAGCCGGTCCAGCGCCGCCGTCATGTCGCGCGCCAGCGCCGCCGGATCGAGATCGTACTGGCGGATGATGCGCACCAGGTCGGAGTCCTGCAGCTGCAAAATCTGATGCATCCAGTGCACCAGCTCGACATATGGATTACCCCGCAGCTTGCAGAACACCGTGCTGCTTTCGATCGCCCGGTAACACAGGCTGTTCAGTTTTCCAAACAATGCAACGCGGCTGATATCGGCCATGACTTCCCCTCTTTGCGGTTTAATGGACGCCGTCTTCCAGGCGTACGGGATCGATCAACAACTGGTCGGGATGGCGCGCGGCCGGCGTGCTGGCCAGCCAGGTGCTCCATCCCATGCGCACGCCGCCCGCCGCGCCGAGGCGCAGCGGCGGCCGCTGTTCTTTGTTCAGGACCAGGCGCACGTCCCAGTCCAGGCTCAGGCCCACGTAATTGCGCACCCAGGCCAGCAGCCGGCGCATGCTGGCGCCGCCGGGCAGGAAGCGCTGGTAATCGGCATAGTCCACCGGCCCGATCACGATGCGGAACTTGTGCTGGCAATCCCAGACGCTGCGGCCCAGTATCATCGAGCTGCCCAGGCGGTTGCCCTGCTGGTTCGCGCCGACGCGGCTCTGCGTCTCTGGCGGCAGGCGCATCCAGTGGCCGACGAATTGCTCCAGCCGCACCGGCAGCTTGAAATACGCGCGCAGGATGGTCACCAACCCGGAGGCCGGGCGCGCCTTGTTGGCCAGCAGGCCGGCGAAGTGCAGCTTGGCGAAATCGCCGATCTCGTCGCGCTCGCGCAGCGCCGGCGTGCCAATGCCGAACAGGCTGCCGACGAAGATCGAAAAGCGGTCCTCGTCGCCGCGGTCCAGGTTGATCACCGGCTCGGCGCTGGCGCGCGCGCGGTAGAACAGCGACAGCATGCGGTGATGGAACACGTCGAGGAAGGCCAGCATGGTGCCGTCGCCGCCATGGCGCAGGCGGTCGCGCACGTATTCGGTGATGTGGATCGGCAGCGGACCGTTGGCGCCCAGCAGTCCGAAGAAGTTCACCGCCAGCCGCGCGCGCGCCGCACCGCCGGCGCGCAGGAACTGGCCAAGCGTGGTCGGATGGAAGATCAGGCCCGGGTCCTGGCCGAAGCGCACGGCGTCGTCGCGCGGCCGCAGCGAGCTGCCGATGCGCGGCAGCGCCGGGTGCGCATTCTCGATCAGGCGCAGCACCTGGAAGAAGTCCATGCGCGCCGCCTGCCGCTCCAGCAGCAGTTCCAGTTCTACAGGATCGCGCATGCGCCCACCTTGGCCGGCCAGCGCATGATCTCGCCGCGCGCCACGGTCCTGATCACCGTCTCGGTGAAGGAATTGATCGACACGTACTGGGCGAAGAATTCGCTCAGCACCGCGCCCAGCACGAACGGACCGCTGCCCTCGAACGCCGCGTCGTCCAGCGTCACGGTGATTTCGATGCCGCGTCCGACCGTGATCGGGCCCGGCGACGGCATGCGCCGCGTCACCGCCCTGGAGGCGATCGAGCGCACGCCCTCAACCTGGCGCTGCGCGTTCAGGTCGGCCGGATGACAGTACAGGGCCAGCATCTCGCGCAGCGCCACCGCGCCGCGCGCCGGGTCGCTGTCCAGCAGCGACAGATAATTCAGCGACAGCTGGTTGAGCAGGCGCCAGGCCGCGCTGCCCTCGGCGAACGAGGGATGCGGCTGACTCGGGCCGGAAATGCAGCGCACCGCGCCGACCGGGCCGCCGTCGTCAAGGATGAAATCGGTCTTGCCTATGCCCAGTGCCATCGCCAGCGGCAGGTCGCGGTTGGTGCACCACACCGACAGGCCAAGCTGGCGCAGATCGGCGCGGTACGGCGCCTCGGCCGCGTCGACGATGGCGATGTAGGTCTCGCTGCCGATATAGCTGGAACGCGGGCCATCGCGACGCTGGCGCGACGACAGTTGGCGCGGCTCGCGGCGGATCTGGAAGAACGCTCGCGGGTGTTGCGACGACGGCGCGCCGATATCCTTGGCTTCGTAAAACGGCTGGAAGCTCTGTTCCGTACCGGGACCGGTGCCGTAGCCGGTCACCGACTCGACCTGGAACACCTCGTAATCCATGGGCCGGGTGCGGTCCACCAGTACGTGGTATTCGAACTGCTCGCCGCTGATGTTGATGCGGTCGGCGCGACGCAGGAACAGATTGACAGCCGGCGTGCAGTGCAAAGCGAAATGCGAGGCGTCCAGCGTTTTTTCCAGCAGCGCGTCGCTGCGGTTGAGCAGGATCGTGATTTCGACTTCCTTGTCGGGACACTGACGCAACGCCGCCCGCAGGCCGGCCAGCTGCACGAACTGGTAGCGTTGCGGGAAGGCGAAATACTCCTGCAGCAGACGATAACCCTGGAAGGTGCGCTGGCCGCTGGGCAGCAGCGCATCCTCTTCGGCGTAGCCGAGCGGCTGCAGCGCCGATTTCGGCAACAGCTTGTGCCAGGCGGCCGGACGCGATACCGGCGTCACCAGCACGCCCTCGACGCCGGCCAGCAGGGCTTCATAGATACGCACCGGCAGTTCCTCGGCGCCGCGCAGGTGCAGCGGCAGCACGTCCAGCGGCAAATCCTTGAAGGCCATGCCATGGCTGCGCAACCGCAACCGCACGCCGGCCTTGACCCCGGCCGGCAGCTGCACGTTCAGGCCAGCCTGGGCGCCGCCGTGCGTATAGAATTTGGCTTCCACCAGCTCCACCGGCCACAGGCTCAGATCGTGCGCGGTGCGGTATTCGCAGGCGGTGTTGTCGCCCTTGCCCAGCACGCTGCGCATGGCGCTGCCGCGCGGCACACGATAGCCCTGCTGCAGCGCCGGGTTACTCAGGTCGGGCTGCAGCTGCACCACCGCCATCGACGGCGTCGGCGCCAGAAAGTGCGGATAAACCAGTTCCGACAGGTGCTGGGTGAAGCGCGGGAACTCGGCGTCGATCTTCATCTGCACGCGCGCGGCCAGGAAGCTGAAACCTTCCAGCAGGCGTTCGACGTAGGGATCGGCGCATTCGAAGGCATCGAGGCCCAGGCGGCCGGCGATCTTCGGGTAATCCTGGGCGAACTCGCCGCCCACTTCGCGCAGGTGCTGCAGCTCCTGGCTGTAATAGCGGAGGAAGCGCGGATTCATTTCATGCTCCTGCCGTTCGATTCGGACAGCTGCACGGCGCCGCGTTCGAGGTCCAGTTCAGTCTTCAGGTACAGGCGTTCCGGATACGGCTGGGCCCATAGGTCGGCTTCGATGTCGAAGGTCAGGGTATTTTTTTCAGTCTTGCTCATGCGCGCCTTGACGCTGACGCTGGCGCGGATCAGGCGCGGCTCGAAGTCCCAGATCGCCTGGCGGATGCCGCGTTCCAGCTGGCCCACCTGCAGACTATTGACGGAACGGCCCGACATCACCGGCACACCATAATTGAGCACGGAATTGCCCACGTGCGGCAGGTCGGCGTTGTCCACCACCGACAGCAGATTGGTGGTGTTGAGCAGCCAGGCCAGATCGCGCAGCACGCCGTCGCGCAAGGTCCGCAGCGACAGCACGCGCCGCTCGCGCGGCTCGCTGCTGTTGTCCGGCTCGTCATCGCTGAGACGGTCGAGCAGGCTCGGCTGCAAACGCTCGCGCGGTACCAGTTCAGCCATGATCCTGCTCTTGGGCCGGCGCCTGTTGCGCCGCGGTGTCGAACACGATCTCGCGCGCGTCCATCAGCGCGTAATCGCCGGCGTCGGTGACCAGCATGCGCTGGCCGACGCCGGCATCGCCCTCGCCCAGCGCCACCCACTCGGTGCGGCGCGCCAGCAGCAGGCCGTCGTCGCCGGTGGCCAGCGTGCCCTGGTAGCGGGTCGGGATCAGGCCCACGGTCTGCGCGCCATTGCTCCAGGTGAAGGAGGCGGCGGTCCAGACGGTGTCGCGCAGATCGGTGGGCGGATCGATTTCGATGCGCTGGATGCGGTTCATCGGCACCCAGAAATAACGGCCGTTGACGATCACTTCCAGCACCGGTCCCAGGCGCCGGTCGGCGTCGGCCAGCCAGGCGAACGGCACACCGTCGATGCTGCCGCCGCCGGCCGGCGCATCCTGCAGCGCCTGCGCGCGGGCGCGGGCGGCACCGGCAGGATCGCTGGCGTCCAGCTGCAAGGCTTGCAGCAACAGCGCCAGCCACGGTTCCGGCTCGCCGAAGATCAGCGGCGCGCGCTTGCCGGCAAAGACTTCATCGCGCAGCGCCTCGCACTGGATCGCTTCGCGGTAGGTCTGCGCCATCGGCAACGCGGCGGCGTCCAATTCGGCGGCGACGTTCAGCTGCGTCAGCGCGCGGTTCCATTGTCCCAGCACGCACAACAGCTGGAACAGAAAAATTCGGTGTTTGGGATTCGAGGCATCCTTGCGGACCTGGTCCTGCAGCGCGGTCAGCGCGGCGCCCAGCTTGCCTTCTGCGATCAACTCTAGCGCCAGCATGCGTTTCCCCTGCGGTGGTGAACAGGGCGGCCGGCCGGCCGCCCCATGGTGTTACGTGCCGGCCGCGATCAGGCGGCGGCGTTTTCAGCGATGTCCCACTTGAAGGTGGCGTCGGCGCCAACGCCGCCCTTGGCATCCTGCGGCGCGTAGGCAAACGACACCTTGCCGAAGTTCAGCGAGACGTTTTCGGTCAGGCGGTCCTCGCCGCCGCTGCCGCCGGTCGAGATCGAGGTCACCAGCACTTCTTCCATGGTGATTTCGATGTAGCGCTGCTGGCCTTCGCCGGCCTTGCGCACCAGCAGTACGGCTTTAGGGATGTGCGAACCCTTGGCCAGCGCGGTCATCAGGCCGTTGCTGGCCTTGTCGATGTACTTGGTGAAGGACAGGTCCTGGAAGTTGGCCTTGCCGGCGCCACCGCCACCGCCGGTGTGGGTGGTGCCCGACTGGCTCATGCCCCAGCTCCAGGCCAGCACGTCGATATCGCCTTTAGGGCCTTGCACCTTGTCGCGCGTTTCGCCTTTGATGTTGGCGCCCATGTTGATGAAAATGTCCAATGCCATGTTGTTCTCCTCTGGTGCCGGCTGCGGCGCCGGCGTCGTGATGCACTATGAATGCCGGGCGGGGGCCCGGCGCGGAAAAGCTAGCGATGCTTAAGCGCCCTTGGCGGATGGCAGTTTGGAAACCAGGCGCAGCGACACGGTCAGACCTTCCAGCTGGTAGTGCGGACGCAGGAAGAACTTGGAGGTGTAGTAGCCCGGGTTGCCTTCGACTTCTTCCAGCAGCACTTCGGCCGCCGCCAGCGGTTTCATGGCCTTGGTGCTTTCGCTCGAGTTGGCCGGATCGCCGTCGACGTACTGCATGATCCACTTGGTCAGCCAGCGCTCCATCTCGGCGCGCTCCTTGAACGAGCCGATCTTGTCACGCACGATGCACTTCAGGTAGTGGGCGAAGCGGCAGGTGGCGAACAGGTAAGGCAGGCGCGCCGCCAGGTTGGCGTTGGCGGTGGCGTCCGGATCGTCGTACTCGGCCGGCTTGTGCATCGACTGGGCACCGATGAAGGCGGCAAAGTCGGTGTTTTTCTTGTGCACCAGCGGCATGAAGCCGTTGGCCGCCAGTTCCGCCTCGCGGCGGTCGGAGATGGCGATCTCGGTCGGGCACTGCATGTCCACGCCGCCGTCGTCGGTCGGGAAGCTGTGCACCGGCAGACCTTCCACCGCGCCGCCCGATTCGATGCCGCGGATGCGCGAGCACCAGCCGTATTCCTTGAACGAACGGTTGATGTTGACCGCCATGGCGTAGGCGGCATTGGCCCAGCTGTAGTTCTTGCTGCCCGGCGCCGAGGTGTCTTCCTCGAAGTCGAACGCCTCCACCGGATCGGTCTTGGCGCCATATGGCTGGCGCGCCAGGAAGCGCGGCATGGCCAGGCCGACGTAACGCGAATCCTCGGACTCGCGGAACGAGCGCCAGGCGGCGTGTTCCGGGGTCTGGAAGATCTTGGTCAGGTCGCGCGGGTTGGCCAGCTCCTGCCACGATTCCATCAGCATCACGGCCGGCGCGGCGGCGGCGATGAACGGCGCGTGGGCGGCGGCGGCAATCTTGGCCATGCCGGACAGCAGCTCGACGTCCGGCGCGGTGTTGTCGAAGTAGTAGTCGGCCACCAGCGCGCCGAACGGCTCGCCGCCGAACTGGCCGAATTCCTCTTCGTACATCTTCTTGAAGATCGGGCTCTGGTCCCAGGCGGTGCCCTTGAATTTCTTCAGCGTCTTGCCCAGCTCGTTTTTCGAGATGTTCATCACGCGGATTTTCAGGGTCTCGTCGGTCTCGGTGTTGTTGACCAGGTGATGCAGGCCGCGCCAGGCGCTTTCCACCGACTGGAATTCCGGCGTGTGCAGGATCAGGTTGATCTGCTCGCTCAGCTTTTTGTCCAGCGCGGCGATCAGGCCCTCGATGGTGGCCAGCACGTCGCCGGACACCAGGTTGGTGCCTTGCAGCGCCTGTTCGGCCAGCGTGCGCACGGCGTTTTCGACCGATTCCTTGGCCTTGTCCGATTGCGGTTTGAATTCCTTTTGCAGCAGGCTGCCGAAATCGCTCAGCTCGAGCGTGCCGGTGGACTGTTCGGTTTGCGTTTGATGTTCAGCCATCGTCGTCTCCAGTTACTCTTGTGGTTTCGGGGCCGAGGTCAGCGCCTGCATCAGCGCCGGTTCCGCCAGCAGCTTGGCGATCAGGTCTTCGGCGCCGGTTTTGCCGTCCATGTAGGTCAGCAGGTTCGACAGTTGGCCGCGCGCTTCCAGCAGCTTGTTGAGCGAACCGACCTTGCGGGCGATGGCGGCCGGGGTGAAGTCGTCCATGCTTTCAAACGTCAGGTCGACGCTCAGGTTGCCGTCGCCGGTCAGGGTGTTGGGCACCTGCACCGCCACGCGCGGCTTCATGGCCTTCAGGCGTTCGTCGAAGTTGTCGACGTCGATTTCGAGGAACTTGCGCTCGGCGACCGGCGCCAGCGGATCGGCCGGCTGGCCCGACAGGTCGGCCATCACGCCCATCACGAACGGCAGCTGGACCTTCTTCTCGGCGCCGTACACCTCGACGTCATACTCGATCTGCACGCGCGGCGCGCGGTTGCGCGCGATGAATTTCTGACTGCTCTCTTTGCTCACGATACCACCTCCATGATAGAAAAAACCGGTCTCCGGTCCCTCGTCCTGCTAGCTTGTGTTTAGTATTCGGGCGGCGGCTCGTCCTGCGGCCCGCGCAGAACGGCGATCTGGTGCATGCCGTCGGGCGCCATGTCTTCGATGATTTCCAGGAAGCTCTTGGGCACCAGGCGCCGCGCGCGCAGCAACAGCAGCGGCAGCGGGCTGGAGGGCTCATGCTTCTCGTAGTAGCCGATCAGCTTGTCCAGCATGCGCACCACGTCGTCGCGGTTGCCGATCTCGCCGCTGATGGCGGCCGGGCGGCGCCCGCCGGCGGCGAGCTGGTGCAGGTGTCGTTCGACGATGGCGCCAGCTGGCAGACCGCCAGCGTCAGCGGCACCACCTGGAGCCTGGCGCACACGCTGAGCGGCAGCGGCGTGCTGCGCGTGCGCGTGGCCGACGCGGCCGGCAACCACAGCGCGGAAACCGTCACGCCGTATGTGTTCGACAACACGGCGCCGACGGTGGCGATCAGCAGCGACGTGGCGGTGGCCAACGGCGTCGCGCCGGCCGTCATCACCTTCACCTTCAGCGAGGCGCCGAGCGGCTTCAACGCGGCCGCCATCAGCGTCAGCGGCGGCACGCTGGGCGCGCTGACGGCCACCGCCGATCCCAGGGTGTACACCGCCACCTTCACGCCCAGCGCGGGCGTGGCGGCCGGCAGCGCCACCATCAGCGTCAGCGGCGCTTACCAGGACGCGGCCGGCAACGGCGGCAGCGGCGGCGCGATACCGTCGCTGCAGATCGATACCGTCGCGCCCACCGCGGCGGCGGCGGGCGGCGTGGCGTTCAGCAACGATACCGGCGCCAGCGGCGATCTGGTCACCAACGATCCGAACCAGAGCCTGAGCGGCACGCTGAGCGCGCCGCTGGCGGCCGGCGAGGTGGTGCAGGTTTCGCTCGACGGCGGCACCAGCTGGAGCGTCGCCAGCGTCAGCGGCACCAGCTGGACCCTGGCCGGCCGCACGCTGCAGACCGGCACGCGCCTGATGATGGTGCGCGTGGCCGACGCCGCCGGCAACTACAGCACGCCGCAGACGACGCAGTACACGCTGGATACCACGGCGCCGACGGTCGGCATCAGCAGCAACCTCGGCACCGTGCGCGAAGGCCAGAGCGCCACCATCACGCTGACGCTGAGCGATCCGGCGGCGCTGACGCTGGCCGACATCGCCGTCAGCGGCGGCGTCGTCAGCAACTTCAGCGGCAGCGGCACCAGCTACACCTTCACGGTCACGCCGCCCGCCAACAGCACCACGCCGGTGACGGTGAACGTGGCCGGCCACGTGTTCAGCGATAGCGCCGGCAACAGCAATACGGCCGGCAGCCTGCAGCTGGCGGTGAATACCAGCCCGGCCAGCGGGCCGGGCACGCCGGCGACGGTGGACGGGGTGGTGATCAGCACCACCACCGGCACCGATCCGTTGACCGGCCTGGCGATCCGCACGGTGACGGTGCCGGTGGTGACCAGCAGCCGGCCGGAAGACACCAACACCAGCCACGCCACCCTGGCCGACATCCCGCTCGGGCTGGCGGCCGCCAACGGCAACCCGGCCACCAGCCTGGTGGTCAGCGTGCCGGTGGGCGTGGGATTCGCGGCCGCCGGGCCGGCGGTGTTGCTGAGCGGCGCGGTGGCCGTGACCGATCTGATCGGCCGGATTGACGACCACACCGTGAGCGGCCAGGCCACCCAGCTGGCCATGACGTCGCAGGCGCAGCAGTTCCTCGACAGCCTGGCCGGCGGCACCCTGCTGCAGCACGCGACGCTGACGATGAGCGCCGATGCCACGGCCGCCAGCGCCACCGCGATCATCAATGGCGCCGATCTGACGGCCAGCGGCGGCACGCTGCAACCGTTTGCCACCGGCGCCACCGCCACCGCGCTGGTGATCGATGCGCGCGCGCTGCCGCAGGGCATCGGGCTGCAGCTGGACAATGTCGAGTTCGCCGCCATCATCGGCGCCGCCAACGTCTCCGGCGGCGCCGGCCGGAACTTCATCATCGGCGACAACGCCAACCAGCACATCGTGCTCGGCACCGGCGCCGACAACGACACCGTGTACGGCAACGATGGCGACGACGTGATCGCCACCGCGGCCGGCAACGACGCGCTGGACGGCGGCAATGGCGCCGACATCCTGGCGGGCGGCGCCGGCAACGACACGCTCAACGGCGGCGCCGGCAACGATGTGCTGCAGGGCGGCCGCAGCGACACCGGCCAGTGGCAGTTCTACCTCAAGGACGGCCATGTGGTCGGCGTGCACCAGATGGCGCTGGCCGGCGGCGGCGCCAGCGAAACCGTGGCCGATGTCGATCTCAACAACAGCGTGGCCAGGCTCGGCTTCGTCGGCACCGACGGCGCGCGCCTGCAGGAACTGTCGCTGTTGTACCACGCCGCGTTCCACCGTGCGCCGGACCTGGCGGGCCTGAGCTTCTTCGCCGCGCGCGGCGACCTCACCATCCAGCAGATCGCCACCGGTTTCCTGCTGCCGGAAGAGGCTACCGCCGCGGCGGGCGCGCTGATGAACCTGAACAACCACGATTACGTGGCGCGCCTGCTGCAGAATACGCTGGGCACGGCGCCGACCGAGGCGGCGCTGGCGCCATTCGTGGCCCGTCTCGACAGCGCGGCCGCGGGCGACCTCGGCGCGCGCGCCGCGGTGCTGGCCGACATCGCGCTCAGCGCCCAGCACCGCGCATTGTGGGTCACCGACAATGGCGTGGCATTGGGTGGCGAGCTGCTGACGCAGGAGCAGGGCTGGATCGCCCATTCGGGCGACGACCGCCTGGTCAGCGGTTCCGGCGCCGACCTGCTGGTGGGCGGCGACGGCACCGACACCGTGGTCTACAGCGGCGCCGCCGGCGCCTACACGCTGTCGCTGAGCAGCGCCGGCGATGTCCGGATCGGCAAGCCCGAAGGCGGCCTGGACGTCATCCGCCAGATCGAGAAGGGCGAATTCAATGGCACGACGCTGGATCTCAACTTCACGCAAGCCGCCACCGCCAGCCTGCAGGAACTGGGCATGTACTACCATCTGACGCTGGGCCGGGCCGGCGATTACGCCGGCTTCCTGCACTGGATGGATAGCGGCCTGCAAGGGGCCGCGCTGGCCAGCGGCTTTATCCAGTCGGCCGAATTCTCCCAGCGTTACGGCAACCTGGACGACAACGCCTTCATTACGCTGCTGTACCAGAACACGGTCAACCGGGCGCCCGATGCTGCCACGCTTGCGCAGCTGGATGCGTATCTGGGCGACCACAGCCGCGCCGAACTGGTGGCGCAGCTGGCGCAGGACGTGACGCTGGTCGGCAGCCAGTACGGCGCCAACGGCCTCGGTCTGATCGGCGGCTTGTAACATGCCATTCTGGCGAGTGCGAAAATGGTTTTGCCGGGAGAGAATCTGCGCGGCGTGTGAAAAATCACCGGCATAATGACCGGGTTACCTCCGGCATTGGGAGTGCGCCATACTAGCCCCGACCACAACCGAATTCGCCCGGCCCGGTATCCTGATCGTCGACGACGAGCGGGAGGAACTGCGCTTTCTGACCGATCTGCTGCGCCGCCAGCTGTACCACGTGCGCACCGCCAGCGACGGCATGGCCGGCTACCAGGCGGCGCTGGCGGCGCCGCCCGACCTGATCCTGCTGGACGTGCGCATGCCCGGCATGGACGGCTTTGCCGCCTGCCGCCTGCTCAAGGCCAATCCGGTCACGCGGGCGATTCCCATCATTTTCCTCAGCGCGCTGGACGAGCCCGACGAGCGCGTGGCCGGGCTGGCCATGGGCGGCGTCGATTTCGTCGCCAAGCCGTATCATCCGGCCGAGGTGTTCGCGCGCGTGCGCATCCACCTCGAGCTGGCCGGCTTGCGCCGCGCGACGCCGGCGGCG
>NZ_SPVG01000164.1 GCF_004614165.1 Duganella callida
GGCGCGGTGACCGGCGGCGTCGCCGGCGGCGTGGCCGTGCCACTGCCGCCGCCGCAGGCACCCAAAGTGCCCAGCAGGCTGGCGCAGGCGGCGCCGAGGATGGTGCGGCGCGTGATAAAAGCCGGCGATATCGTCATGAGAATCTCCTTCGGGGTCAATGCGGTACGGTCAGGCGCATGATGGCGGCGCCGGAGAACAGCGCGTAGCTGTATGGCCCGGTGCGTACCAGATGCGCGGGGTGGTCGAGGTAACCGGGCAGGGCGCCGCCATAGGTGAACTGATTGCCCTCGGTGCCGGCCATGGTGGTGGTGTTGCCGGCCGTGTCGGTGCGCAGTATGGTGCCGGTGGCATCGTTGATACGATAGGTGTTGCCGGCATCATCGTCGATCAGGCCCAGGGCCGGCGGCGGCGCCAGGATGGTGCTCACTTCGCCGGCCGGCGTGATGCGGGTATAGCGCAGCCGTGCGCCGCTGCCCTCGCTGCCATACAGGTTGCCGTCAGCGTCGATGCCGATCAGGGCCACGCTGACAAAATGGGCGGCCGTGCCGACGCCGTCCTGGTAATCGGTGGCGGGCAGGGCGCCGGCCAGCACGGTGGTGGTGCCGTCGGGCGCGATCTTGAAGATGCGCGCGCCCGGCGTGGTCGGCGTCAGGTATTGGTAAGTGGAGACATAGGTGTTGCCGGCCTTGTCCACCACCATGCCGGACAGATAGCTGACGTCGGCGCTGTGGCGGATGGTGGTCACCACGCCTTGCGGCGTGACCTTGCGCAGGCGCAGTCCGGTGGCGGTCAGGGCCAGGCTGCCGGCCGGATCGTCGGCCACGTACAGGTTGCCGCTCGCATCGGCGCCCATGTCGCGCAGTTGGCCGAAGCGCGCCGCGGCGCCGGTGCCGTCGGTGTCGCCGGCGCCGCGCTCGGGCCGCTTGCCGACAAACGGCGTGCTGCTGCCGTCGGCCTGCACCATGTCGATCTGGGCGTCCTGCGCCCGGTACAAGCGGTCGGCAGGCGCGGCCCAGATGGCGCCGCCCTGGTTGACCTTGATGCTGCTGACCACGCCAGACGGCGTGATGGTGCGCAGCCGCCACGGCGCGCTGCTGGCGCCGGGGACGTTATCGTAGGCGGCGAGGTTGCCGCTGGTAGTGACGGCCAGACTGTACATGTCACTGAATTGCGCGGCCGCGCCGACCCCGTCGACCGGCTCCACCAGGCCGCTTTGGGGGCGCACCACGCCGGCCAGGGTGGTGGTGGTGCCGTCCGCTGCCACCTTGCGGATGGCCTGGCCGTTATCGTTGACGTACACGTTGCCCAGGCCGTCAGCCGCCACCGAACGGATCGCACGGAAGCGCGCCGCGGCGCCGGCACCGTCCGCCGCCAGCGATGGCTGGGTCGGGTCAATGAGGGCGCCGGCCAGTGTGCTGACCACGCCGCTGAACGAGACAGTGCTGATGCGCCCATACTGATAGGCATATAAGCGGTTGCTGTCGCCCGTCAGGCAAACCTGGTCGAACGCCGCCGCCGGAATACGGGCGATGGTGGCGACACTGCCATCCGGCGCCAGTTTGCGGATGGGGACGGTCGTAGGGGCGTTGCTGTCCAGCTGGTAGGTATCGGTGAAATACACGCTGCCGTCCGGTCCCGCAACCGGACAGAGTGGCTGGCCCAGCCTGGCTGTGCCGCCGGCGCCGTCCACCAGGCCGGCGGCGGTGGCCAGCAAGGTGGTGACCACCCCGGCCGGCGTGACTTTGCGCAAGGCCGGCCCTTGCTCCGCGATGTATATATTGCCGTTGCTGTCGCTGCTGGCGCTGAAAACGGTATAGAGCCGGGCTTGGGTTCCGGTGCCGTCCAGGTGGCCCGCCCCGCCATCGTCGCCGGCCAGCAGTTGCAGCCGCGGCGTGTCGGCCGGGTGCAGGGTCAGCGTGATGGTTTTGCTGACGCCGTTGGCGGTGGCGGTGATGGTGATGGCGGTGTCGGCGCTGACGCCACTGGCCGGCGGCAGGTAGCTGACCGTGGCGCCGGTGGCGGCCGACAGCGTGCCGGGGCTGCCCGCCGCCAGGCTCCAGGTGACGCTGGAATTGTCGGACGGGGCAGCCGTCAGCTGCACTGGCGCGCCGCCGCTGACGGCGCTGTCGCTGGCACTGCTGAGCGACAAGGTGGTGGTCGGCGGCGTGACGACTGGCGCGCTGGAAGCTGGAGGGGTGGCTGCACTGTTGGAACTGGCGCCGCTGCCGCCGCAGCCAGCCAGCGTGGCCAGGAGCATGGCGGCGCCCAGGCCGGGAAGAGAGCGGGGAAAAGATTGCGGCATGCTGGCTCCATTGTGGAAAATGACATATTTGTGATTTGGTAACATCATCGTATGTCGGACCGCTGTCAGAAAATGTGATGAGCATCACAATTCACACTTTTTACCTTGGCGGCGGCGATAGGCAAGCATGGTCGGGCTTGGTATTATTTATTGACATAAATAAAGGAGAGACGGATGAAACTGAAAGCGATCTGCACCGCATTGGCCCTGACCGCGCTGAGCGCCAGCGGCGCCCAGGCCCAGGACGTGGTGAGGCTGGGAAATCTGAAGTTCGCCCATTACGGCGCCGTCTCGTACATCAAGGAGATCGCCCCCAAGTGCGGCATCAAGGTCGAGGAGCACGTGTTCCCGAAAGGGCTGGATGTGATGCAGGCCATCATCGCCGGCGAGCTCGATGTCGGCACCACCGCTTCGGAGGCGGCGATCTCGGGCCGCGCCGGCGGCGCGCCGATCTATGTGGTGGCCGGCTTTGCCAAGGGCGGCGCGCAGCTGGTCAGCCGCGCCGACCTGAAGCTGAAAACCGTCAAGGATTTGAAAGGTAAAAAAGTCGGCGTCACGCGCGGCGGCATCCAGGAAGTGCTGCTGCTGGCCGAGCTGCAGCAGAACGGCATGAGCGCCAACGATGTGCAACTGGTGTTCCTTGCCTACGCCGATCTGAACCAGGCGCTGCTGAACAAGCAGATCGACGCCATGATGCAATCCGAGCCGCAATCCTCGCAGGCCATCAACAAGGGCTTCGGCAGCGAAATGCTCAAGCCTTACGATACGCCGATCGGCGAGCCGGTGCGCACCATGGTGATGACCGAGAAATTCTATAAAGAGAAGCGCCCGGTGGCCGAGAAGTTCATGAACTGCTTCGTGCAGGCCACCAAGCTGTTCATCGAGAACAAGGCCGCCGCCGAGAAATACGTGCGCGAGGTGGTGTTCAAGGGCCAGATCACCAAGGATGACTTCGACGACGCGATCGGCAATTCGCCGTACAGCTACGACATCACGCCCGAGCACATCCAGACCACCACCGACGTCATGGCCAAGACCGGCGTCGGCCGCATGAGCAAGCCGCCGCTGGCCAAGGACTGGGTCAAGACCGACCTGCTGGACGCGGCCAAGAAAAACGCGGGCGTGAAGTAATGACGCGCGCCGCGTCGTGGCGCCAGCTCGGCGTCGGCCTGGTGATCCCGGCTGTGGTGATCGCCGCCTGGCAGGCGGTGGTGCAGTTCGGCTGGGTCAATCCGCAGGTGCTGCCGTCGCCGCTGGCGGTGGTGGAAAAGTGGTGGGCCTATCTGCTGCCGCTGCAACCGTACGACCCGGCCGCCGGCGGCTGGCTGCACTGGGCCGTGTCCGGCGAACTGATCACCGATGCCCTCGGCAGTCTGTACCGGGTGGTGGTCGGCTTCCTGATCGGCGGCGGCCTGGCGCTGCCGCTGGGTCTGGCGATGGGCGCCAGCGCCCGCGTCCATGACTGGTTCAATGTGCTGGTGCAGATGGTGCGGCCGATCCCGCCGATCGCCTACATTCCGCTGTCGATGCTGTGGTTCGGCCTGGGCAATCCGCCGGCGGTGTTCCTGATCGCGCTGGGCGCCTTCTTCCCGGTGCTGATGAACACCATCGCCGGCGTGCGCCAGGTCGACGGCATTTATCTGCGCGCCGCGCGCAACCTCGGCGCTTCCGGCATGACGCTGTTCGTGCGCGTGATCCTGCCGGCGGCCGTGCCCTACATCCTGTCGGGCGTGCGCATCGGCATCGGCACCGCCTTCATCGTGGTGATCGTGGCCGAGATGGTGGCGGTCAACAACGGCCTCGGCTTCCGCATCCTGGAGGCGCGCGAGTATTTCTGGTCGGACAAGATCATCGCCGGCATGATCACCATCGGCCTGATCGGCCTGGCCATCGACGTCGGCATGAACAAGCTGAACAACCATCTGCTGCGCTGGCACCGCGGCCTGGAGAACTGATGAATCCGCATATCGTGGTGAGCCATGCCAGCAAGGTGTTCCAGACCGCCGAGCGCGAAGTGGTGGCGCTCAAGGACATCAACCTGGAGATTCCGCAGGGGCAGTTGGTCTGTCTGCTCGGCCCGTCCGGCTGCGGCAAGTCGACCCTGCTCAACGCCATCGCCGGCTTCGCGCTGCCGAGCTCGGGCAGCATCACGGCCGACGGCAAGACCGTCAGCGCGCCCGGTCCCGAGCGCGGCATGGTATTCCAGGAGTACGCGCTGTTCCCGTGGATGACGGTGGCCGAGAACATCGCCTTCGGCCTGCAGATCAAGCGGCAGGGCAAGGCGCAGATCGCCGCCACGGTGGAGCGGCTGCTGGCCATGCTGTCGCTGCAGGATTTCCGCAACCGCTATCCCAAGGATTTGTCGGGCGGCATGCGCCAGCGGGTGGCGATCGCGCGCGTGCTGGCGCTGGATTCGCCGATCATGCTGATGGACGAGCCGTTCGGCGCGCTCGACGCCCTGACCCGGCGCAACCTGCAGGACGAGCTGCTGCGCATCTGGGCCGAGCTGAAGAAGACCATCATCTTCGTCACCCACAGCATCGAGGAAGCGATCTACCTGGCCGACCGCATCGTGGTGATGACTTACCGGCCGGGCACGGTCAAGCGCGACATGCTGGTCGAGCTGCCGCGTTTGCGCGACCCGGCGGCGGCCGAGTTCAATGCGCTCAAGCGCGAGCTGGGCCAGCTGGTGATGGAAGAACAGCAACGCCACCATAACGACGAGCTGCGCATGGCAGCCGTCGACTGAACGATGGTGTAAACTGCGCGGATGCAAACCTATTTTTTCATCGCAGCCATCGTGCTGTATCTGCTGTGCGCCGCGCTGCCGGCGCGCCGCCCCGGTCTGATCTCGGGCGTCACGCTGGGCGCCTGGCTGTTGCATGGCGCCGGCCTGTGGTCGGAAATCGCCGCCGGCGGCAGCCTGCGCTTCGGCTTTGCCGCCATGCTGTCGTCGGCGCTGTGGGTGTCGGTGGCGGCCTACTGGGTGGAAAACCGGAACTTCAGCCTGGATGGTCTGCGCCGCCTGGTGATGCCGGTGGCCGCCGTGGCCGCCGCGCTGCAAGCGATCTTCCCCGGCAACCTGGTGCCGCTGGAAGGCAAGTCGCCGCTGTTCGGCTGGCACATCGCGATCGCCACCATGGCCTACAGCACGCTGACCATCGCCGCCTTCCACGCGGTGCTGATGGCGCTGCAGGAGGCGCGGCTGCATGCGCGCACCGACAAGAAAACGTTTTTATCGGGCGCGCTGGACCAGCTGCCGGCGCTGCTGACCATGGAAAAGCTGCTGTTCCGCCTGATCGGCTTCGGCTTTGCCCTGCTGAGCCTGACCGTGTTGTCGGGCATCGTGTTCTCGGAGCAGCTGTTCGGCCAGGCGCTGAAGTGGGATCACAAGTCGGTGTTCACCCTGCTGTCCTGGGTGCTGTTTGCCGCGCTGCTGGCCGGGCGGCGCTTGCGCGGCTGGCGCGGCAAGACGGCGCTGAGCTTCACCCTGGCCGGGTTCGCGACCTTGCTGCTGGCCTATGTCGGCAGCCGGTTTGTATTTGAAGTGGTTTTGCATAAAGGTTGGGCATGAGTCGCATTCTTTTCTGGCTGGCGCTGGTGTTCCTGGTGATCTTCGCGGTCCGTGCCAAGATCCGCGAGGCGCAGAAGCGCCACCAACAGCAGTTCCGTCAGCCGCCGCCAGCGGCGCCGGCGCAGCCATCGGGCTACCGTCCGCGCTCGGCCGCCAACGACGCCGAAGTGATGCTGCAATGCGCGCATTGCGGCGTCTTCTATCCCGCCTCGGAGACGGTGCGGGCCAACGGCCGTGACTACTGCAGCGCGGCCCATGCCGCCCTGCCGTCCGCATAAGCCGGAACGCGCGTCGTGATCGCGCGCCTGCAAGCCCTCACGGCCGAATCGCGCGCAACCTTCTGGCGTTCGCTGCAGACCCTCAACGTCACCCGCGTGGTGATCGCGCTGGTGCTGCTGGTCTACCTGAGCTTCGACGGCCACGGCATGCGCGCCTCCGGGCAGTATTTGTTCCTGCAGATTTGCCTGCTGTATCTGGGCCTGGCGGTGATCTTCATGCTGTCGGCGGTGTTCGTGCGGCGCCGCTTCGTGCTGCAGCTGCTGTCGCAGATCGCCTGCGACCTGGTGATCATCTCGCTGATTTACCTGGCGGCCGGCGGCATGCGCAGCGGGCTGGCGATCCTGTACCTGTTCCCGCTGGCCGGGTTGGCGATCCTGGCGCCGCTGGTGGTGGCGCTGTTCTGCGCCTCGCTGGTGACCCTGTTCCTGCTCGGCGACAGCACCTGGCAGATCTTCCTCACCGATAGCGACCGCGATGTGATGCAGGCCGGCCTGTATGGCGCGGCTTTCCTGGCGGCGGTGCTGGTGGTGAACCGCCTGGCGGCCAAGCTGATCGGCCAGGAGGAACTGGCCAGCCGGCGCGGGGTCGAGATCAATGTGCAGCAGGCCGTCAACCGGCTGGTGATGGCGAATATCGGCGACGGCATCCTGGTGGTGGATGAAGCCGGCCAGGTGGTGGCCGGCAATCCGGCCGCGCAGCAGATGCTGGGACTGGTGGGGGCGGAGCTGAACTTCATGCTGTCGGCGGCGGCGGCGCTGGCGCCGCTCAGCCACGCCTACCGCGAGTGGCGCGACGACGCCACCCGCTCGACCGCGGTGCTGACCATCAAGCCGTTCAACGATACCGCCCTGCAGAACCTGACCGCGGCCTGGGATGTGCGGCGCGACGTGGTGGCGCACCTGAAGGTGCGCTTCGCCGCGGCCGACACGCACGGCCTGGGTGCCGAGCGCAGCGTGATCTTCCTGCAGGACGTGACCGGCATCGAAAATCAGGCGCAGCAGCTGAAACTGGCCTCGATGGGCCGGCTGACCGCCAGCATCGCGCACGAGGTGCGCAATCCGCTGTCGGCCATCGGCCATGCGACCTCGCTGCTGGCCGAGGAGGTGAGCGATCCGGTGCAGCAACGGCTGCTGAAGATCGTCGGCGACAACGTGGCGCGCGTGAACCGCATGGTGGAAGATATCCTGCAGCTGTCGCGCAAGGCGCAGCCGCACAGCGGGCCGCTGGCGCTGGACGTCTTCCTGGCCGACCTGCGCAGCGAGTTTATCGCCACCCACGGCCTGGCGGCCGACATCCTGGCGCTGACGGTGGCGCCGGGCACCGCGGTGCGCTTCGACGCGCTGCACCTGCGCGAGGTGGTGCTGAACCTGTTGAACAACGCGGTGCGCTATGCCAGCGGCGGCCCGGCCTCGATCGGCATGACGGTGGTGCGCACTGCGGCCGGCCGGCCGGAACTGCACGTACAGGACGACGGCCCCGGCATCTCGCCTGAAGTGCGCGCCCATCTGTTCGAGCCGTTTTACACTACCTCCAGCAAGGGCACCGGGCTGGGATTGTATCTGGCGCGTGAATTGTGCTTGAATAACGAAGCGCGCCTGGACTATGAATACCGGTTCGACCCACAGGACAGCGCCGATGGCCGCCCGCGCTTGAGCGGGCGATTCGTGATCACTTTTGCCTGGACCGTCTGATGAGTGTCCGTTCGCCCCGCGCCCCGCGTGTCCTGGTCGTCGACGACGAGGCCGACCTGCGCGAACTGCTGGAACTGACACTGCTGAAAATGGGGCTGGATGTGGACAGCGCCGAGACGCTGGCGCAGGCGCGCGGCTTGCTGGCCGCTAGCGAGTACCAGCTGGTGCTGACCGACATGCGCCTGCCCGATGGCCTGGGCCTGGAACTGGTGCGCGAGGTGACGGCCGCCTACAAGAACACGCCGGTGGCGGTGGTCACCGCGTTCGGCAGCGCCGACAACGCGGTGATCGCGCTCAAGGCCGGCGCCTTCGATTACATTTCCAAACCGGTGGCGCTGGACCAGTTGCGGGTGATGGTGCAATCGGCGCTGCGTCTGAACGCCGAACCATCGCCCGAGCTGGCGCCCAGCGCGGCGGCGCCGGCCAGCCGCTTGCGCGGCCATTCCGCCGTGATCCAGGCGCTGCGCGCGCAGATCGCGCGGCTGGCGCGCTCGATGGCGCCGATCGCCATCACCGGCGAATCGGGCAGCGGCAAGGAGCTGGCGGCGCGTGAAATTCACGCGCAAAGCTCGCGCGCCGGCAAGCCGTTCATCGCCGTGAACTGCGGCGCGATTCCGGAAGCGCTGATGGAGGCCGAGTTCTTCGGCTACCGCAAGGGCGCGTTCACCGGCGCCGCCGACGAGCGCGACGGCTTTTTCCAGGCCGCCAACGGCGGCACGCTGATGCTGGACGAGGTGGCCGATCTGCCGCTGGCGATGCAGGTCAAGCTGCTGCGCGCGATCCAGGAGCGGCGCGTGCGCAAGATCGGCGCCACCGCCGAGGAACCGGTCGATGTGCGCATCATCAGCGCCACCCACAAGAATCTGGCGCAGTGCGTGGAGCAGGGCAGCTTCCGCCAGGACCTGTTTTACCGCCTGAACGTGATCGAACTGAGTCTGCCGCCGCTGCGCGAACGGCTGGACGACCTGGGCGAGCTGACCGACGCCATCCTGGCGCGGCTCGGCACCTTCGAGCACCAGGTGCGGCTGGCGCCGGGCGTGCTGGAGACGCTGCGCGGCTATTCGTTCCCCGGCAATGTGCGCGAGCTGGAAAACATCCTGGAGCGGGCGCTGGCCTTCGCCGACGACGGCGTGATCGAGGTCGGCGATCTGGCGCTGAAAGGTGCGCCGCTGGCGGAAGCGATGGCGCCATCGCCGATGCCGGCCACCTGGTCGGTCGCGGCCGCGCCAGTCATGTCAGCCACATCGGCCACGTCGGCCACCTCGGCGTCCGCCGACGCGCCGTCCGCGCCGCCGCTGCCGCAGCTCGACGCGCTGCCGTGCAGCCTGCCCGACTACCTGAACCAGATCGAGCGTGACCTGATCCTGCGCGCGCTGGCGCAGACCCAGTTCAACCGCACGCAAGCCGCGCAGCTGCTGGGCATCAGCTTCCGCCAGCTGCGCTACCAGATGCAGAAGCTGAATATCCAGGAGCCCGAAGCGTGAATCCCGCTTTCGATGGCTGGCTGCCGCATGCCCGCCGTTACGACAGTCCGTATTGCGACGCCCGTCCCGACCCCGCCGACATCACGCTGCTGGTGATCCACAACATCGCGCTGCCGGCCGGACGCTGGGGCGGGCCGCACGTGTCCGACCTGTTCACCGGCCGGATCGACTATAATGCTGACCCCTCGTTCGCCGACCTGCGCGGGCTGAAGGTGTCGAGCCACTTTTTCATCCGCCGCGACGGCAGCCTGCTGCAGTATGTTTCTGCCAACGCGCGCGCTTGGCATGCCGGCGTGTCCAGCTTCCGCGGCCGCGAAAAATGCAACGATTATTCGATCGGCATCGAGCTCGAAGGCAGCGACTTTGCGCCGTTCGAAGTGCCCCAATATGAGGCACTGGGGCGGCTGACGCTGGCCTTGTGCCGCCACTATCCGCTGACCGACGTGCAGGGCCATGAACACATCGCGCCGGGCCGCAAAACCGACCCCGGACCGTTGTTTGATTGGGAATATTATCAGAATTACTGCAATGATTTGCTCAAGGAAAAGGCAGCAGCGGACCCTTCGTTAGTAAGCGCTATCGCCGGATTGCGCTTCGTAAAAGGGCTCCTTCAAAGTCAATAGAAAAATTGCCTGAAACGTCAAAAATTACCCTTGCACGGGGTGTTTTCGGCTACTACAATCAGTGCATCAAAAGCGGTCGGCCACTAGATATAGTAGTTTTGGTGACACCGATTGTTAAACTATTTATAAGCTTTTACACCGTCATTGCAGTTGAACCGAGCGGGCAGTCGACGCTTGGATGCTTCATTTTTGTCTATTTTTACACAACACGCGGCGCAGCCATGACTGCGCGACGTATTCGGGGAGCCTAAATGCAATCTACTCAAGACATCACGATCAATCCAGCGCTGGTACCAGCCGCCGCTGCGAGTACCGCCAGCAGCCCGGTTACCGCTGCCAGCGATCTCGGTGACTACCGCATCATCCGCCGTAACGGCGCGGTCGTCGCGTTTGAGCCGTCGAAAATTGCAGTCGCCATGACCAAGGCCTTCCTGGCCGTGAACGGCGGCCAGGGTGCCGCCTCGGCGCGCATCCGCGAACTGGTCGAACAGCTGACCAGCAGCGTGGTTACCGCCCTGGTGCGCCGCCAGCCATCGGGCGGCACCTTCCACATCGAAGACGTGCAGGACCAGGTGGAACTGGCGCTGATGCGTTCGGGCGAACATGACGTCGCCCGCGCCTACGTGCTGTACCGCGCCAAACACATGGAAGAACGCCGCGCCGCCAAGGAAGCCGCCGGTGGCGCCGCCGCCATCAATGCGCCGCAAATCCACGTGGTCGACAACGGCGAGCGCAAGCCGCTGGAACTGTCGCGCGTCACCGGCCTGATCGGCGCCGCCTGCATCGGCCTGGAAAAACACGTCGATGCCGACGCCATCGTCGCCGAAACCCTGAAGAACCTGTACGACGGCGTGCCGGTCGAGGAACTGCACAAGTCCGCCATCCTGGCCGCGCGCGCGCTGATGGAAAAAGACCCGGCCTACTCGCAGGTGACCGCGCGCATCCTGCTGCACACCATCCGTAAAGAGGTGTTCGGCAAGGAAGTGCCGCAGGCCGGCGCCGCCGCCGAGTACGTGACCTACTTCCCGCAATACATCGCCAAGGGCATCGCCGCCGAGTTGCTGGACACCAAGCTCGGTGAATTCGACCTGGCCCGTCTGGCCAAGGCCATCGTCGCCGACCGCGACCTGCAGTTCGGCTACATCGGCCTGCAGACCCTGTACGACCGCTACTTCCTGCACGTGCGCGACGTGCGCATCGAAATGCCGCAGGCCTTCTACATGCGCGTCGCCATGGGCCTGGCCCTGAACGAGGCCGACCGCGAAGCGCGCGCCATCGAGTTCTACAACCTGCTGTCGTCGTTCGACTTCATGTCGTCGACCCCGACCCTGTTCAACTCGGGCACCCAGCGTTCGCAGCTGTCGTCGTGCTACCTGACCACCGTCTCGGACGACCTGGAAGGCATTTACGACGCCATCAAGGAAAACGCGCTGCTGGCCAAGTTCGCCGGCGGCCTGGGCAACGACTGGACCCCGGTGCGCGCGCTCGGCGCCCACATCAAGGGCACCAACGGCAAATCGCAGGGCGTGGTGCCGTTCCTGAAGGTGGTCAACGACACCGCCGTGGCGGTCAACCAGGGCGGCAAGCGCAAGGGCGCGGTGTGCGCCTACCTGGAAACCTGGCACATGGACATCGAAGAGTTCCTGGACCTGCGCAAGAACACCGGCGACGACCGTCGCCGCACCCATGACATGAACACCGCCAACTGGATTCCGGACCTGTTCATGAAGCGCGTGATGGAGAAGGGCGACTGGACCCTGTTCTCGCCGTCGGACTGCCCGGACCTGCACGACAAGGTCGGCAAGGCCTTCGAGCAGGCTTACCTGGGGTACGAAGCCAAGGCCGCCTCGGGCGAAATCCGCGTGACCAAGAAGGTCGCCGCGCTGGACCTGTGGCGCAAGATGCTGTCGATGCTGTTCGAAACCGGCCACCCATGGATCACCTTCAAGGATCCGTGCAACATCCGTTCGCCGCAGCAGCACGTGGGCGTGGTACACAGCTCCAACCTGTGCACCGAGATCACGCTGAACACCGGTCCGGACGAAATCGCCGTCTGCAACCTGGGTTCGGTCAACCTGCCGGCCCACATGAAAGAGGGCAAGCTGGATCACGTCAAGCTGCAGAAGACCATCCGCACCGCGATGCGCATGCTCGACAACGTGATCGACATCAATTACTACGCGGTCGACAAGGCGCGCAACGCCAACATGCGTCACCGTCCGGTGGGCCTGGGCGTGATGGGCTTCCAGGACTGCCTGCACATGATGCGCGTGCCGTTCTCGTCGATGGAAGCGGTGTCGTTCGCCGATACCTCGATGGAAGCGGTGTGCTACTACGCCTACTTGGCCTCGACCGAGCTGGCGGAAGAGCGCGGCCACTATGCCTCGTACAAGGGCTCGCTGTGGGACCGCGGCATCCTGCCGCAGGACTCGATCAAGCTGCTGGCCGATGAGCGCGGCGGCTACCTGGAGCAGGATCTGTCGTCGGCCATGGACTGGACCCCGGTGCGCGAGCGCATCGCCAAGTTCGGCATGCGTAACTCGAACTGCGTGGCGATCGCGCCGACCGCGACGATTTCGAACATCATCGGCGTGTCGGCCTGCATCGAACCGACCTTCCAGAACCTGTACGTGAAGTCCAACCTGTCGGGCGAATTCACCGAGATCAATGCCTACCTGGTGCGCGACCTGAAGGCGCGCGACCTGTGGGACGAGGTGATGATCGCCGACCTGAAATACTTCGACGGCTCGCTGGCCAAGATCGACCGCATCCCGCAAGACCTGCGCGACATCTACGCCACCGCGTTCGAAGTGTCGCCGAGCTGGCTGGTGGAAGCCGCGTCGCGTCGCCAGAAGTGGATCGACCAGGCACAGTCGCTGAACATTTACATGGCCGGCGCCTCGGGCAAGAAGCTGGACGAGACCTACAAGCTGGCCTGGCTGCGCGGTCTGAAGACCACCTACTACCTGCGCACCATCGCCGCCACCCACATGGAGAAATCCACCAGCAAGACCGGCGCGCTGAACGCGGTGCCGGTGGACGGCGGTCTGGCCGCGGCGGCAGCGGCTCCGGCAGCGCCGGCGCCGGTCGCGGCGGCTGCGGCCGAGGAAGACGGCGCCGCCTGCTACCTGCGTCCGGGCGACGACGGTTTCGAGGAATGCGAAGCCTGCCAGTAAATTAGAAGAAGGCGCCGTCCACGGACGGCGCCATGTCAGATATATATTAGAGGAAGAAATTATGTCGTTGTCCTGGGATGATGATGCCGCCGCGTCGGCGCCACAAGTCAATCAAGCCGCGCTGGCCGCCAGCGAGGGTACTGCCGAACAAGTCGCGCTGCGTGTCAACGCGGACGACAAGCGCATCATCAACGGCAAGACCGATGTCAACCAGCTGGTGCCGTTCAAGTACAAGTGGGCCTGGGACAAATACCTGGCCGGCTGCGCCAACCACTGGATGCCGCAGGAAGTGAACATGCAGCGCGACATCGAGCTGTGGAAGAACCCGAACGGCCTGACCGAAGACGAGCGTCGTCTGGTCAAGCGCAACCTGGGCTTCTTCGTGACCGCCGACTCGCTGGCCGCCAACAACATCGTGCTGGGCACCTACCGCCACATCACCGCGCCGGAATGCCGCCAGTACCTGCTGCGCCAGGCGTTCGAGGAAGCCATCCACACCCACGCCTACCAGTACATCGTCGAGTCGCTGGGCCTGGACGAGCAGGAAATCTTCAATGCCTACAACGAGATCAAGTCGATCCGTGACAAGGACGAGTTCCTGATCCCGTTCATCAACACCCTGACCGACCCGTCGTTCACCACCGGCACCGTGGAGCAGGATCAGAAGCTGCTGAAGTCGCTGATCGTGTTCGCCTGCCTGATGGAAGGCCTGTTCTTCTACGTCGGCTTCACCCAGATCCTGGCGCTGGGCCGTCAGAACAAGATGATGGGCGCCGCCGAGCAGTACCAGTACATCCTGCGCGACGAGTCGATGCACTGCAACTTCGGCATCGACCTGATCAACACCATCAAGATGGAAAATCCACTGCTGTGGACCCCGGCCTTCAAGGAAGAGATCAAGCAGCTGTTCCTGAAAGCGGTGGAACTGGAATACGCCTACGCCGAAGACACCATGCCGCGCGGCGTGCTGGGCCTGAACGCGACCATGTTCAAAGGCTACCTGCGCTTCATCGCCAACCGCCGCGCCACCCAGATCGGCCTGGAAGCGCTGTTCGAGCAGGAAGAAAACCCGTTCCCATGGATGAGCGAGATGATCGATCTGAAGAAGGAACGCAACTTCTTCGAGACCCGCGTCATCGAATACCAGACCGGCGGTGCGCTGAGCTGGGATTAATCCTCCTCTCCAAGCCCTGCAAACGCAGGGCTTTTTCATTTGGGGCAGATCAAAACCCCGTCTGCGGATGAGCGTAAGAGTGAGCTCTGGTGCTATTCACCGGGGAGAGCTCTCATGAACAAGTCCGATCTGATACCGGCGTCCGACGCCGACGCCCTGCACGCGGAATTGCGTGCCCTCATCGCCTCCAGCCGGCAGCGCATCGCCAGCGCGGTAAACGCCGAACTGAGCCAGCTTTACTGGACGGTGGGGCGAAGATTATCGATTGAAGTGCTGGCGGCCGAGCGTGCGCAATATGGTGCTCAGCTAATGCGCCGCGTAGGCGATAAGCTGGAAAGGGAATTTGGCCGAGGTTTCGAGGCGCAAAACCTGCGCCGCATGGTCCAATTTGCGCAGACCTTTTCCAATCAGGAAATTGTCGCGACGCTGTCGCGACAATTGAGTTGGAGCCACTTTGTTCTGCTAATCACTATAAAAAGCGAGGCAGCACGCGCTCATTATGTGCAGCAAACCGTAGCGGAAGGCTGGAGCGTGCGCGAATTGCGGCGGCAGATCGACCGAAAGAACTTTGAGCGCAGCCAGATCGCCGGTCCTGCCGCCCCACTCTCCACCGGCGCCACGCCGGGGACGGTCTTCAAGGATCCCTATTTCCTGGACTTCCTCGGGCTGCGGCAGGGCTATGACGAGGCGGATCTTGAGTCGGCGATCCTGATGCAGCTGAAGGCTTTCATCCTGGAGCTGGGCCATGGATTTGCTTTTGTCGAGCGCAAGAAGCGCATGATCATCGATGGCGAAGATTTTTATCTGGACCTGCTGTTCTTCCATCGCCGCCTGCGCCGACTGGTGGCGATCGAACTCAAGCTGGACCGCTTCAAGGCCGCCTACAAGGGACAGATGGAACTGTATCTGAAATGGTTGGACAAGTATGAGCGTCAGCCCGCTGAAGAGGCGCCCATCGGCCTGATTCTGTGCGCCGAGTCCAGCAAGGAGCAGGTCGAGCTGCTGCAGATGCATAAGGACGGTATCACCGTCGCGGAATACTGGACCGAGTTGCCGCCCAAGGAGGAGCTGGAGCGGCAGTTGCGGCTGGCGTTGGCCGAAGCGCAGGAGCGTCTGACGCGCCGCGAGGTGCTACGCTCGGCCGAGTAGCCGCTGGCGGTTGGCGCTGACGCTGCGGGCGATGGCCCTGACCGTCACGGCGCGGATGGGCGCGGTGCGGGCCAGCTTGGCAAACAGCCCGGCTTGCGCGGTCATGGCCGCAATCATGTCGCGCGCGCGACGCTCGGGCAGGGCGGCATCGGCTGCCAGCCGCAGCAGGTCGGTCAGCGCAGGGGCCAGGCGTTCGCCCATCACCGGCATCTGATGCTCGCCGGCGTGGAAGCCCAGGTCGTAGCAGGGTGCCAGCTGCCAGTCGCCGTTGCGCGCCATGCGGTAGGCGAAGCTGCGCGCGTGGTCGGCGCGGTTGTTGAACAGCACGTTGAACACGCAGCGCTGAAACGCCGCCTCCACCTGGCGCTCGTCGCGGGTGATCAGCCGGGTGGCGCGCAGGAAGATGCTGTAGTCGGTCGCAGGCAGATGGAAGTCGGCGTGCAACAGTCCCGCCAGGGTGTGGACCGGCAGGCGCATGCCGCTGCCGTTGTCAAAGCGCCGGTCGTAGCGGCGGACGGCAAAGGCGGACAGGCGCCGCTCCAGGTCGTAGTGGCGCGTCTCCGGCATGTCCAGGCCGCAGGCGCGCGCCAGCTGGGCATACACATGTTCGATCGCGCAAACCTCTTTATGTTCTCCCGGTGCCGGCAGCTTGATCAGCCAGGATGCGTCCAGTCCCAGCAGCACCTGCAGGTATTGCTCGGCCGGTGGCGGCGGCTTCGCGCCGGGCGCGGCATAGCTGAGCGCTCCGCGCCCATGCTCGCCGATCAGCGCCAGGTGGTCGAGCGGCGAGACGCCGGCCGGCGTGCGGTAGCTGTCCGGCAGCGTGTCGGCGATCAGGCCGGGCAGGCGATGCTGGTGGTCTGGAAAACCGCCGAAAGCCAGCGCGCGCAGCGGCAGGTGGCGCGGCGACAGTTCAAGGCCACGCCGCAATGCCTCCGGCGTGTACTCGAACAGGATGTCGTGACCGTTGTCGGCCAAGGTGCCGAGTTGCCAGTTTTCATTCCAACCGTTGTAGATGACGTGGAGCAGTTTCATCGCGTCGAGCGGCGCGGCGCGCGCTGGCGGTTGGCGCGCTCGGCCTGCTCCATGGCGGCGATCGACACCATCTTCAGACGGAACAGCTCTCCCAGATCGTCGGCCAGCCCCAGCGCCGCCACCACCTGCACGAACGATTCCAGCGAGGCCTGGCCACGCGATTCCAGGTTCTTGATGGTGCCGCTGGACAGGCCCGCGCGCTCGGCCAGTTCCACCTGCGACCAGCCTTGCATCAGTCTGCGCGCGCGCAAACGGCGTCCCAGTTCGCTGCAAATCTCCGGTGTCGTCGATAAATTAAAATCAAACATATTAGCCATTAAAGCAGATATTAACGATTAATGGCTAATATATTAGCCCTTCTATCCCCGTTTCGTCGCGCGTGAGCGCGGCGATGTATCCATCGGGCCGAATCAGCGCAATCTCGCCCGGCGTAAAGCCATACGCGGCACGCAGGTGGCCGTCGGGATCGCGCAGCTCGGCATGCGCGCCGACGGTGACGATGCGCAGCCCACGACGCGGCCGCAGTGCTGACGGCGCTGGCGCCTCATAGCGCAGCATGATGGCGTCGCCCGACTTCAATAGGGAAAACAAGCGCAGCGGTTGACCGCCGGCACCGGTAAGTGGCGCATCGGGCGCGCGGTCGCCGGCGCGCAGCACAGCGTCATCGCCGCGCGTATCGCGTGACAGAGACGAGTTCCGATAGCCCAGATCCAGCTGCTGCGTTTCGCGGCCGCGCCGCAGATCGCCGCGCTGGCGGGCGGCGTCGAGCAAGCGCGTGGACAGACCCAGCATGCCGGCGGCGACTTCGCGCCGCTCTTCCTCATAGGTGTCGAGCAGCGCCGCGCCGGCGCCATGCAGTACGGCCACCAGCTTCCAGCCGAGGTTCCATGCATCCTGCACGCTGGTGTTCAATCCCTGGCCGCCGGTAGGCGGATGGACATGCGCGGCGTCGCCGGCGATGAATACGCGGCCCTGGCGGTAGCGGTCGGCCAGCCGTGCGCTCATCGCGTAGTCGGAGACCCAGTGCACCGCCTGCACCTGGATGTCGGCGCGACCGGTGCGCGCGGCGATGGCGGCGCTCAGGCCCGCCGCCGACAGATCGCTCACGCCGTTGAGCGGGACCGGCATCTGCAGCTGGAACAGGGACGTCCCCCGCAACGGGCAGAGGCTGATCTGTTGTGCGCCGCTGCCCCAGCGGTGCCACACCTCGCGCGTCAGACCGCTGAGCGTCAGATCGGCCACCACCGCGCGCGCGTTCATCGCTTCGCCGGGGAAGCCTATCCCCAAAGTCTTGCGCACGAAACTGCGGCCGCCGTCGGCGCCGACCAGGTAGCGGGCGTTGACCGTCAGCGCGCCGCCGGCGGTGGCGATGTGCGCCGTCACGCGCTCGTCATCCTGCGCGAAGCCGGTCAGCGTATGGCCGTAGCGCGGTGCGTGGCCCAGCTCCGCCAGTCGTTCGCGCAGTATGCCTTCGGTCAGATGCTGGGGCAGCATCAGCGGTTCGCCATACGGCTCGGCCGGCGTGGCGGCGGCCGCGCGCACCGATGCCTCGTCGCGGTAGCTGCCGTCGGCGGCGTAGTGGCGCTGGGCTGGATAGCGGCCGCCGGAGGCGATCATGCGATCGGCCACGTCCAGCGCTTCGAAGATCTCCAGAGTGCGCGGCTGCATGCCTTTGCCGCGCGAACCGGCGAAGGGCTGTTCGGCCTGGTCGATCAGCAGGGAGTCGACGTTACGGCGGGCCAGGTCGATCGCCAGCGTCAGGCCTGCCGCGCCGGCGCCGCAGATCAGAATGTCAGTGTCCATGCTGGGCTCCTTTAATGAGTGTATTTTGCACATGTTAGGTCGATCGAAAATCGGCGTCAAGAACTATGTGTATAATGCACATATGAATAAAGATATCCGCGATATGCATGACGCGCTGCTCGACATCATCGGCTTCATGAGCCGTCCCGAGCCCGATGTCGCCCTGATGTCCGACATGTCCATGCCGCTTGAGCGTGCGCTGCTGCCGCTGCTGGTGCGCATCGACCGCCGTGGCCCGATCGGTGTGGTGGAACTGGCCGAAGTGGTGGGGCGCGACTACACCACCGTCAGTCGCCAGGTGGCGCGTCTCGACGAACTGGGCCTGGTGGTGCGCCGCGCCGGCACGCGCGACAAGCGGGTGCGCGAAGCGGAGGTGACTGAGCTGGGGCGCGAGATGGCTGACGCCATCGACCGCATGCGCGAAGAACTGGTCAGTGAACTGATGGCCGGTTGGACCAATGCCGAGCGCCGCGATCTGGCGCGCCTGCTCAAGCGTATGGCCGGCGACATGAATGAATGGCTGCTCCGCCGTAAGTCGGAAGACCGCGAGTAAGGGCACCGCCACTCATGCCTCGCTTCAAACCGCACCAGTGCCGGTAAGCCTTTACGCTGATTTACACCGGCCTTCTCCACTTCGATCACACGCTCTAAAACGCAGTCGCGATGCGGCGCACCGCTGTATTCTGCTTGCCATTCCTCGTACTCTGTCTCATAATCGCGACGAATTAAAAACAGCGGGTAGCAAAGGCGCGCATGTGCGGCGCAAGCGCTCTCGGATTCGGAAATGGGTGACGCGATTTTTCTGCCGGACCGGTCGGCATCGCAGAAACCCAGGCAGCATAAGGCTTACTTTGAAGCGCGTATTTTTCGGCACGATGCGCGCGATGCCAATCCGAACCTGATCGAGCGCGCGCAGCGCGACGCGACGGTGCGAACCAGCCGAGCGGACAAGCAGACGTATGTGAGTTAGCGAGCCTAAGTCGCAAAAAAAACGTGAGCTTATCTATCGTGCTGGTTGCGTATCGGTAAGGTTTTCGTGTACTTTACGAAATTGAAAATGCGTGTTTTAAAAAGTGCGAGTAATCAGAGAGCGCACCGCGCATCAGAATGATCGGGATTCACACTGCATATGCACAAGACCACGTCGTTTTTGTTCAACCGTCTTGCCTGATTGAGTTCAGGCCGGGCGGTTTTTTGTTTGAACTGCGACGTGGCTGCGACGTAGGTCCTGGAGCTGAGTACACGCCCGACCATCCGCGCAACGTCGCAACAAGATTTGTACCGCACGCTGTTCTGACTGAAGATCAGCGGGTGGAACGATGGCTGAAGCGCTGCACTTGTGAGGAGATGCAGCAGTTCAGCTAGTGCCGAATTCATTAGCGCAAACCTGCGAGGTTTGTGCCGATGAATAATTCGCCTGGCCCAATCCCGGGTCGGACGGGTTTAAATCTTGTAATGAATTTTTCCCATCCCCGATGAAGGAGAACTAAACATGGCTACCGCCGCTAAGAAACCAGCAGCTAAGAAAGCTGCAGCACCAGCTAAGAAAACCGCAGCCGCCAAAACCGCTGCTCCAGCAAAAAAACCAGCAGCCGCCAAAGCTGCCGCCAAGCCAGCTGCCAAGGCAGCCGCCAAACCAGCCGTGAAGAAAGCCGCTGCCGCCAAGCCAGCAGCCAAGCCGGCCGTGAAGAAAGCCGCCGCCGCCAAGCCGGCAGCAGCCAAGAAGACCACCGCCAAAGCAGCAGCCAAGCCAGTCGCTAAAAAAGCGGCAGCCAAGCCAGTAGCGAAAAAAGCCGCGGCCAAACCAGCAGCAGCCAAGAAGACCACCGCTAAAGCAGCAGCCAAGCCAGTCGCGAAAAAAGCCGCCGCCAAGCCAGCAGCAGCGAAGAAAACCACCGCCAAAGCCGCTGCCAAGCCAGTAGCGAAGAAAGCCGCCGCCAAGCCGGCCGCTAAAAAGGCCGCGGCAAAAACCACCGCCAAGCCAGCTGCCAAGAAAGTCGCTGCCAAGCCAGCCGCTAAAAAAGTAGCCGCTAAAACCGCTGCCAAACCAGCTGCGAAAAAAACCGCCGCCAAGCCAGCCGCGAAGAAAGCCGCC
Source organism: Duganella callida (assembly GCF_004614165.1). Lineage (GTDB taxonomy): Bacteria > Pseudomonadota > Gammaproteobacteria > Burkholderiales > Burkholderiaceae_D > Rugamonas > Rugamonas callida. Next base: position 20,386 of record NZ_SPVG01000164.1, read on the forward strand.
GCCAAGCCAGCTGCTAAAGCTGCCGCCAAGCCGGCCGCCGCCAAGAAAGCTGCCGCCAAGCCAGCTGCCAAGAAAGCCGCTGCCGCCAAGCCAGCCGCTGCACCTAAAGCCGCCGCCAAGCCAGCAGCCGCCAAGAAAGCAGCCGCACCAAAAAAGCCAGCCGCCGCTAAGAAAGCCGCTGCGCCAGCAGCTGCTGCTCCAGCGGCTGCAGCACCAGCAGCCACCCCGGCACCAGCCGCCAAGCCAGCCAAGAAAGCAGCTCCTAAAAAAGCCGCTCCAAAGAAGGAAGCCGCCAAGCCGGCCGCCGCTGCTCCAGCCGCGCCAGCCGCCGCTCCAGCCGCGAAGACCGTCCTGGCGCCGGCCGCTGCATGGCCGTTCCCGACCAGCACCCGCCCTTCCTGAGCGCTGACCGCTTAGAAGCCTGCTGAGGCAATGGCCGCTGTGTGAGACAATCACACAGCGGCTTTTTATTTGGAGGGGTTCCGTGCTTATTAGTATTCTGAAGTTGATAGTCGATGCCGCCGCCGCCCTGTTGGGCGGGGCTCTGCTGCTTCGTTTCTGGATGCAGGCGATCCGCGTGCGGCCGCCATCGTCGGTGGCGCAGTTCACTTTCCAATTGTCGGACTGGCTGGTGCGTCCCCTGCGCCGCATCGTGCCGGGCGTGGGCGGCTACGACTGGGCCAGCCTGATCGGCGCCTTCCTGATCGTGCTGGTGGCGACCTCGGTGCTGCTGCTGGCCGGCTGGCCCGGCACCATGGTGCTGATCGCGGCCTGCCAGCGCTTCCTGGAATGGATACTGTACGGCTTCATGGCGCTGCTGGTGATCGAGGCGATCTTCAGCTGGGTGAATCCGCATGCACCGCTGGCGCCCTTCGTGCGCGCGCTGAACGAGCCGCTGCTGCGGCCGATCCGCCGCGTGGTGCCGCTGGTGGGGAATCTGGACCTGTCGCTGCTGGTGGCGCTGATCCTGCTGCAGATCGCCCAGCTGCTGCTGGGCGTGGCCTTCAGCGCACGCTGATCCCGGCCGGATGGAACAAGCCCCGCACAGCGCGGGGCTTTTTATTTTAGAAGCGGTAGCCGAAGGCGGCTTCGAACTGGTCCGCGATCCCGGCGGCGGTGAACTTGTGGTTCTGCGCGCCCTTGTGGGCGATCTTGATCGCGCCCAGCAGGCTGGCCAGGCGGCCGGTGGTTTCCCAGTTCCAGCCCTTGGTGATACCGAACAGCAGGCCGGCGCGGTAGGCGTCGCCGCAGCCGGTCGGGTCCAGCGCCACCGCCACCGGCACGGCCGGGATCTCGATGCGCTGGCCCTTGGTGTAGATCTCCGAACCCTGTTCGCCGCGCGTGACGATCAGCGCTTCCAGGCGGCTGGCGATGTCCTGCAGGGCCAGGCCGGTGCGGTCCATCAGCAGTTCGATCTCGTAATCGTTGGTGGTGACGTAGGTGGCCTTGTCGATGAATTCGATCAGCTCTTCGCCATCGAACATCGGCAGCTGCTGGCCCGGGTCGAAGATGAACGGGATGTTCAGCTTGGACAGGTCGTCGGCGTGCTTCTTCATGCCCAGGTGGCCGTCCGGCGAGATGATGGCGATGCGCGCCGGGCCGGCCTTGGCCACCTCGTTCTCGTGCGCGTACGACATGGCGCCCGGGTGGAAGGCATTGATCTGGTTGTTGTCCTGGTCGGCCGTGACGAAGCACTGAGCGTTGTAGGCGTCGTGCTTGATCAGGATGTTGTCGGTGGCCAGACCCAGTTTGCGGAAGCGCTCCATGTAGGCGGCGTTATCCTGGCCCATGACGCCGACGATGCGCGGATCGCCACCCAGCAGTTTCAGGTTGTAGGCGATGTTGGGCGCGCAGCCGCCGAATTCCGTGCGCATGGTGGGCGCCAGGAAGGACACGTTCACCTTGTGCAGCTGGTCCGGCAGCAGGATGCTGTCGAAGCGGTTGGGGAATTGCAGGATGGTGTCGATGGCGATCGAGCCGCAAATCAAAGAGGTCTGGGTCATGATAGGTCTTTATGGATAGAAGACGGCGATGTGATAGCCGGATGCTTTCAGGTCGTGCAGTTCAAAGTAGAGTTTAACGGCTTGCTCGCTGTGCGGTGCGAAGCCTTTGTCGAACGGCGTGTCGGCGCTCAGATAGTCGCGCGGGGTGAAGACGCGGCGCAGCACGTGTTTGTCCTTGTCGTCATCCAGTACCAGTTCGATCGATGGCCAGGCCTGCGCGCTGGCGCTCTGGTTGCGCAGCAGGGTGGTGAAGGAAAACGCGGTCTCGCTCAGGGTCTGCAGTTCGCCCTGTTCGATGGTGATGCTGTCGATCTGGGTCGGCAGTTCGATGCGGCAGCCGAGCGCGGTGCAGGCGGCGCTCAGGGCCGGCTTCAGCGCGGGCATGCTGGCGACCAGGGTGTTGCGGAAAGTGGTGACGGCCTGCACGCCGAGGGCGGCCAGCAGCAGCAGCGCGCCGACGCTCATGGCGATGGTGGCGGCTTTGCCGTACTTCTGGCGCCGGCGCGCGCGTTTGACGAAGCCGGGTTCCTCGGGCGCTTCTTCCGCGGCGCTGTCGCCGTGCAGGTAGGCCAGGGCGCTGGCGGTCTGCGCCTGCGACATGCCGACGGCGGACAGCTGGACCAGCGCTTCCTCGTCGACTTCATCGAGTTCGTCGTCGTGGCGCGAGCGCCTGGATGGCAGCGGCGCCGCTGGGGAAGCGGAGGACGGCTCGGTGGATGAGGCCAGGACGTCAGGTGCGGCGGGGTCGTCGAATGCGGTTGATGCGCCGGGGGCAGCCGGAGCGGCAGCTGCGTTCGGCGCTTGCGCCGCGCGCGGCGGCGTGCCCGCGTCCGCGACTGCGCCGTGATCGATGT
>NZ_SPVG01000018.1 GCF_004614165.1 Duganella callida
GCGCGCGCCGGAAGAAGGAGTTACGTGAAGAAATACCTGCTTGCCCTGCTGGCCGGGATCACCGTGTAGGCTTCCCATTGCAGGCGATAGGGCAGGCGGCGCAGGCCGTCGCCGAGCTGCATGCCGCCGTTGGGGCCGGCCGCGGCGGCGCGCGTGCCGCTGCAGCAGTCGAGCATGGCCAGCGACAGGGTCGGGTAGCGGCGGCCGGCGAACCAGGTCTGCATCGGCAGGCGGCGGATCACGCCATCGGGGTCGGGAATGAAGCCGATGTTGCCGATGTGCGCGGCGTCGGCCAGACCGGCATGGTTGGCGATGTAACCGCTGGCCGCCACCGCGCCGTCCGCGCGCGGGGCCGGCACGCCGCCCGTCAGCTTGCCCACGCGCAAAGGCACATTGCCGTTGTAATCGAAGGCTTGCGGCAGGATCACCGGGCCGTGCCGGGCCAGCATCGCCAGCCGGGTGTCGCCGCCCGTGTCGGCCGGCTCCGGCAGCACCAGGTCCAGCGCCACCGCGCGCGCGCCGTAATTGCCGATCAGTTGCTCCACCAGCGTGGCCAGGCGCTCGCGCGGCCACGGCCAGGCGCCGGCCGCGCGCAGGCTGGTCTCGTCGATATCGATCACCGCCAGCCGCTGCTCGGGCTGCGCCGAGGCCTGCCGGCGCACCAGCATGTCGCGCAGCCACTCGTCGGCGCTGGTCCAGGCCAGCCCGCTCTGCGGCCATTGCCCGCCTACCGCCAGCAGCAGCGCCGCCAGCGCGATCAGGCCGCGCAAGGCGGCCGGCGACAGTGCGTGTGGCAAAAAAAGCAACTTCATCGGGGAACTGAGGCCATTACGGTCGAATGTTGTTATATTGTTAGCCGGCAAGTATAACGTGTTGCGGCGGACCGCATACGGCTGTGAAAACTGTAACAAAGGGTGAAAAAGGGTAACAGCGGTGGCTGTCAGTGTGCGCACACGCTACAGTGTAGCTTAGAGTAATGCGTCTGAGGGAAGATGTGACGCTCGTCACAGGATTTTTTTCACCGCCGCCGCACAATGCGCCTAAAGGAGTGATGTAACTATGTGGTCTCAAATTGTGCCGAATACCATGCTGCGCCGCTTTGCGGCAGGCGTTGCCCTGCTGGGCGGCGCCGCGCTGGCCCATGCGGGGGAGGCCGGCCGCATCGTGTTCGTCACCGGCGACGTGCAGGCGGACAGCAAGAAAGTCGCGCTCAACGACGCCATCCAGGAAGGCCAGGAACTGAGCACCGGCAAGGATGGTTATGTTTACCTGAAAACCGCCGACGACGGCCTGCTGATCCTGCGCCCGGCCAGCCGCGCGCGCATCGTCACCTACCATGTCGACCGCAAGGTGCCGTCGAACACCCACGTCAAGCTGGAACTGCTGTCCGGCGTGGCGCGCAGCGTGTCGGGCACCGCCGTCAAGCAGGCGCGCCAGAATTTCCGTTTCAATACGCCGGTCGCCGCCATCGGCGTGCGCGGCACCGACTTTACCGTGTTCACCGACCAGGAAACCTCGAACGTGACCGTGCTGTCGGGCGCGATCGTGGTCAGCGGCTTCGGCGGCGCCTGCCTGCCAACCGGCGGCGGCCCGTGCGAACACAATGCCAGCCGCGAATTGGCCGCCGGCCAAGCCGGCCAGATGCTGCGCGTGAAGCGTGGCGAAGCGACGCCGCAATTGCTGAACGCCACCAATGCCTCGCCGGATACGGTGGCGCCGCCGCGCAGTGACGAACCGTCCGGCAAGAGCACTGGCGGCGGCCAGGCCCTGGTCGAACCGACACTGGACGCGCAAAAGGCCGCGTTGTTGCAGATCCAGGTTCGTAACAACAATCAGAAGAATGAACTGACGCCGCCGGTGATTACGCCGCCGACCGAAGTTACCAGCAATCCGACGCCGCCGGAAACCACGACGCCGCCAGTAACGCCGGTTGCTAATCCGAGTCAGCTTGTCTGGGGACGTTGGGCTGTAGTAGCCGAGCAGGCTGCAACTATTGATGCAGCCCCTTTGCTGGCTGCCGGCGGTAAACGTGTTGCATATAGTAATTATTACACCATCATCCGCACCAAGGGGGACGATTGGGAGGTGCCGCAGCAGGGTTCAGTGGGGTTTGTCCTGCGCGATAGTGACGCGTTTGTGATGAATAGCGCGACGCAAAAAGCGACCTCGGCCTCGTTGCAAAATGGCCAGCTAAACGTAGATTTCGACAAGCGTACTTTTACGACTGGCTTCGATCTGTTGACCGAAGGCCAAACATTCAAATTGAAAGGTAATGGCGCTGTCGGCGATAAAGGCGATTTGAGTGGAATGCCGCAGTTCACTAATGGCGCCACGATGAATGTCAACGGTTCGCTCGGCCCGAACAATAATGCGGCATATATATTCTCGTCGCGCCTGGATGCCCAGCGCGTCGCCAATGGCGTCACATACTGGACCAAGTAAGCCGATCTCCGCGTATCTTATAAAAATGCCGCCTTGCGCGGCATTTTTTTGTGCAACTCAAATTGCGCGCCACCATATTCTTTTTTTGAATATATTTGGCGCATTGAATGCAGATGCAGGCAATTCAATTTGGTGCTTTTTACCACACTTGGGGCGGCGTCTCTGCCGCTGCCTAAATCTTAGGCGCTTGGTACTATTGATTTCCCCATAAGGTTCTCCGATAATGCCCATCGGGCTTTTTATAAGGAAAAACTTATAGAAAAAGAGGGTTTTTACGTTGTCGTGTGACGGTCGTCACAAAAATCCGTGCAACCTTCTGCCATTATGGCTGCCGTAGTACTGCAAGCTGATTGCTGCAAAGCAGAAATTCATTAATCTTTAGGAGTTCATCTCAATGGCTACCACTACCGCCGCTACCGCGACTGATATTCAGACTCTGTACGTTGCGTACTTCAATCGTCCAGCAGATCCGCTGGGCTTGCAGGCTTGGCTGAAAACCGGCGCATCTGTTGCTCAGATCGCTGCTGGCTTCTCGGCTTCCCAAGAATACACCGACACCTACGGCGGCAAATCGCCGATCGATCTGGTTGACTCGATCTACATGAACCTGTTCGGCCGTCACGCTGAACCAGAAGGTCTGCTGTTCTGGGCTGGCAAACTGCAAGACAAGAGCGAAACCTTCGCTTCGATCGTGCTGACCATCGCCAACGGCGCACAGAACGACGACAAAGTAGCGATCGACAACAAAGTTGCCGCCGCTGCCCTGTTCACCGCTTCGCTGGACACCTCGGATGACATCCGTGGCTACGATGGCTCCGCTGCTAACGCCGTTGCCAAAGCATGGCTGGCTACCATCACCACCGATGCTAGCTTCACCGCCAACACCACCGACGCCGCCCTGCAAGCTGTAGCTACCGCTGCTACCACCGCGCACGACGTGGCCAACAATCCACCGAAAACCTTCACGCTGACCACCGGCACCGACACCATCACCGGTTCGGCAGGCAACGACGTGATCAACGCGATCGAAGCCTCGGGCGCAGTTGCTACCTTCACCGTGGGCGACACCATCGACGGCGGCCTGGGTAACGATACCCTGAACATCACCCAGACCGGCGCCATCTCGGTTCCGCTGAGCGTGAGCGTTAAGAACGTGGAAACCGCTAACCTGGTAAGCGGCACCACCGGCACCACCATCAATAGCACCACCTGGGCCGGCCTGACCGCGCTGAACGTAACCGCTCCTGGTTCTGTTACGGCAACTGGCGCCGCAACCACCGCTGTCAATGTAACCAACGGCTCGCTGGCTGGCGGTACCGTGAGCGTGAATGGTGGCTCGGATGTGACCGTCACCTCGGCTGCTGCTGCCGTAGGCGGTTCGATTGTGGTTGGTGCTGCCGCTGCTGCTGCTGGCGCTGTAACCGTAACCAATACCACCACCGTGGCTGACGTTGCTGGTGCTGGTACCGCGCTGACCGGCGCTGCTATCACCGTTACCGGTGGTAAGTCGATTTCGGTGACTTCGAACGCTGTTTCGACCAGCTCGGATGACGCAGGTGACACCCTGACCGTGGGCACCATCATCGTAACCGGCGATGCCAACACCACCACCGTGTCGGTTTCGGAAACCGCTGCCGCTGCTCGCACTACCTCGTCGGCTGCTATCGTCAACGGCGTAGTGACCGTCGCTGATAAGAATGCCGCTTCGGCAACTGCTGCTAGCACCATCACTTCGGTGTCGATCGACAGCTACGGTGCCGGTTCGAGCGTGAATTCTGGCGCTCTGAACAGCCTGACCCTGTCGGGCAAAGGCGCTGGCACGCTGAGCGTGACCGCTGGTGCGCTGACCACCCCAACCGTGAACACCCTGGCGCTGAACCTGAAAGGTCTGAGCACCGCCGGCGGCATCACCCTGGACAGCGACTACACCACCCTGAACATCACCGGTTCGACCGCGTCCAGCAGCGTTGCTACCCTGACCGCCAACGGCGTAACCAAGCTGAACATTGCTGGCGACAAGGCTGTGACCCTGGGTCAGACCATGTCGGCCTTGGCTGAAGTGGTTGTCACCAATTCTGCTGGCGTGACCCTGAGCAACGCTCTGGGCGCCGCTACCAAGTTCACCGGTGGTGCGGGTGCTGACACCATCACTCTGTCGAATGCCTTCACCGCTGCTATCGCCACCGGCGCTGGCGACGATGTGGTTAAATACTCGGGTGCTGCTAGCACCGGTGGTTCGGTTGACGCAGGTGCCGGCAACGACACCATCGTTATGTCTGCCGCTCAGGCTGTTACCGCTTCGGCTGACGCCACCTTCAACAGCTCGTTCAAGGGCTTTGAAGTGCTGGACATCGCTACCGGCGCTGGTGTTGCTGCCATCAACCTGGCAGGTATCAATGGTGTGAACAGTGTAGTGACCCGCGGTGTTCTGGCTGCCTCGACCCTGACCATCAACGGCTTCGCTTCCGGTGGCACCCTGACTCTGGACGCTGCAGCTGGCAATGCTACCACCTCCGAAGTCGCTGCCAACGTTACCAATGCAACTCTGACCGCGAACGATACGTTCAACGTCAAGCTGAGCAATTCGACCGGCGCTGGTGTGGCCTTCGGTAAAGTAACCCTGGCTGGTATCGAAACCGTCAACATCACCACCGTTGATGCTGGCACGTCGACCAGCAAGGCTGCTGCTGTTGATTCCGTGGTTCTGGCTGCTGTTGACGCAACCAAAGTTGTCGTTACCGGCCACGACGGTCTGAGCATCACCAATACCGGCAACGTCAAGATCACCACCTTCGACGCTTCGGGCGTGACGGCTGATGATTCGACCGACACCTCGGCTAACCTGGGTGTGACCTTCACCTCGGCGAATAACACCGCTTCGGCTACCGTGACCATCATTGGTGGCGAAGGCGATGACGTTCTGACCGGCGGTAACGCTAAGGACACCATCACTGGCGGCAAAGGTAACGACATCCTGACCGGCGGTCAGGGTGCTGACACGATCAACACCGGTATCGGTCACGATGTTATCGTTCTGAACAGCACCACCGACGCTACCACCGGTGTGTCGACTGATTCGGGTACCGCTGCGTTCGACGTGGTCAACGGCTTCAAGACCGTTGCTACGGCGATCACCACCGGCGTGGACTTCAGCGACAACGCTCACTTCCAGAGCACCGCTGCTGGCAATGCCAACCTGAACCTGCTGAAGCTGAACGTGCTGACCGACGACGCTGGTGCCGGTAACGGTACCGCAGTGACTGTGGCTGCCCATGCTGACGCAACCGGCACTGGCCAAGCTGTAGGCGTGACCTACGACGTGACCGACGGCATCCTGACCCTGGGCGGCACCGGCGCATCGGCTGTTGACACCCTGGCCGAATGGCTGACCGAAGCTGCTGCTGTTGCTGGGACCAATGGCGACGCAATTGCCTTCCAATTCGGTTCGGACACCTATGTGTTCGTGCAGAATGGCGCTGCTGACGTTCTGGTTGAGCTGGTTGGCGTTTCGGGTGCAAGCGCCCTGGTCAAGGCTTCGGGCTCGACGACCGCTGACGCTGGCACCATCCTGTTCGCCTAATTGATAGGCCACAGTGTCCTGTTCGCAGGGCACTGTCGACAGATCCGCGAAGCGTGCTTGCATGCTTCGCGCTAAGGACCGGGTTACCCCCGGTCTTTTTTATTTTCCCCTATGTGTCTCTATTTCGCTAAAAATGTGATGATCGTCACATTTTTTGCTCTGCTTGCGCGATAATGTCGGCATCCGTATCGATATGCGTGTCGTTGTGCCCCTCATTTCTTTCTGCGTCGTCTCTTCTTTTAAGTTGTAACAAATGTGATGCAGATCACATTTTCTACGATTTTTGAGTGATAATGCAGCCCTTGCTATCCAGAGTGATGCTCTAATGAAAAAGCTCCTACAACCAAAAAGCGAGATCGCGCAGATCCTGATCTCGTTTAAAAAAACCTTCTGGACCATAGGCGCATTTAGCGCTATCACCAATCTGTTGATGCTGGTTCCGTCGCTGTACATGCTGCAGGTATATGATCGCGTCCTGGCCAGTCGCAGTGAATTGACGCTGCTTATGCTGACGGTGCTGATGTTGGGCGCATACATCCTGATGTCGGGTTTGGAGCTGATCCGTAGCTTCGTTCTGGTGCGCGTGGGCGCCCGTTTTGATATGCAGTTGAACAAGCGTGTGTACACTGCGGCGTTCGAGCAGAATCTGAAGCGTGTCGGCGCCGGCAATGCCGGCCAGTCGCTGCATGATCTGACCAACGTGCGCCAGTTCTTGACTGGTAGTGCGTTGTTCGCTTTCTTCGATGCGCCGTGGTTTCCGGTCTATCTGATCGTCATTTTCTTCTTCGAGCCCACCTTGGGCTTCTTCGCTCTGGGTGGTACAGTCGTGCTGGTCATTTTGGCCGTAGTCAACGAGCGTACTACCCACAAGCCGCTGGCCGAAGCCAATGCCATGGCCATCTCTTCCGGCACGCAGGCCACTAACAATCTGCGCAATGCGGAAGTCATCGAATCCATGGGCATGCTGCCCAGCCTGATGAACCGCTGGTACAAGACCCACGGCTTATTCCTGCATCTGCAGGCTGAGGCCAGCGAAAAGGCCGGCTGGATCAATTCGATCACCAAATTCGTCCAGATCTCGCTGCAATCGCTGGTGCTGGGTGTCGGCGCGTTGTTGGTGATTGAAGGCAAGATCACTTCGGGCATGATGATTGCGGCTTCGATTCTAATGGGCCGCACTTTGCAACCTGTGCAACAGATCATCGCGGTCTGGAAGTCGTTTGCCGGCACCCGCAGCGCTTACGAGCGCCTGACCACGCTGCTGGAAAACAACCCGGAGCGTCCAGCCGGCATGCAACTGCCGAGGCCCACCGGTGCGCTGTCGATTGAAAGCGTAACCGCCGCGCCACCCGGCGTGACCACGCCCGTGCTGCGAAATGTGGCCTTTGCCATCGCTCCCGGCGATGTGCTGGGCGTGATTGGCCCTAGCGGTTGTGGCAAGTCGACGCTGGCACGGCTCATGGTCGGCGTGTGGCCAGCCTTCGGCGGCAAGGTCCGCCTGGACGGCGCGGACATCTATCAGTGGAACAAGGCTCAGTTGGGTCCGTTCATTGGCTATCTGCCGCAGGAAATCGAACTGTTCGGCGGTACCGTGAGCGAAAACATTGCGCGGTTCGGTGACATCGATGCCGAAAAGGTCGTTGAAGCCGCTAAACGCGCTGGCGTGCACGACATGATTCTTCATTTGCCTAAAGGGTACGATACTCCGCTCGGTGACGGCGGTGCCGGCCTGTCCGGCGGCCAGAAGCAGCGTATCGGTCTGGCCCGAGCAATGTATGGCGATCCGTCGCTGATCGTGCTGGATGAACCGAACTCCAATTTGGATGATATTGGCGAGGCCGCGCTGGTACGTGCGGTGGCGGATCTGCGTCAGCGTGGCAAGACCATTGTGTTGATTACGCACAGGACCTCGGCCATCAGCGTCACCACCAAGCTGTTGTTGCTGCGTGACGGTATGGTCAATATGTTCGGCCCGACCCAAGAGGTGCTGAACGCGTTGAATCAGCAAAATCAACAGGCCCAGCAAAATCAAAAAAATGCGTTGGCGCAGCAACAGGCCCAGGCCCAGGCACAAGCCGATGCACGCGCCCAGGCCGAAGCCCGTGCACAGGCGCAAGTACAGGCGCAGATGCAGGCGGCAGCGGCTGCCGAGGCTGCGACTGCTAAAGAGCGTGCCGAGGATCAGGAGTAACTATGGCAAATTTAACCAATCCGAAAAATCAGGCGACCGATGTGGTGACTCATGACGTCACGCCAGTCACCGTCAACACCGATGCGGGCGCTTATGCGCGTGTCGGCTGGTTGATTGTGATCTTCGGTGTATTCGGCTTCATCCTGTGGGCTTCGCTGGCACCGTTGGATAAGGGCGTGCCGATGCAGGGCACTGTGACCAAGGAAAGTAGCCGCAAGACCATCCAGCACCAGACCGGTGGTATCGTGCAGGAGATCCTGGTGAAAGATGGCGACGTGGTCAAGGCCGGCCAAGTGCTGGTGCGCCTGAATAGTGTCGAAGCCAAATCGCAGGCGGAAACCTCGCGTGCCCAGTTCATCACTTCGCGCGCCAATGAAGCTCGCTTGCTCGCGGAGCGCGATGGACAGAGCAAGATCACTTTCCCCAAAGTGCTGCTGGATGATCAGAATGACCCGCGCGCTGCGGCGGCGATGGCATTGCAGAATCAGCTCTTCACCTCGCGTCACCTTTCGCTGGACAGCGAATTGAATGCGTATGACGAGAACATAGCCGGCTTGAAGTCCCAGTTGAAGGGCACGCAAGACGCGCGTGCAGCCAAAATGCAACAAGTGGGCATCATCAAGGAGCAGCTGGATAACATGCGTGATCTGGCCAAGGATGGCTATATCGCGCGCAATCGCATGTTGGATGTTGAACGCAGCTTTGTGCAGCTGAACGGTGAGATCTCCGAAGATACCGGCAATATTGGGCGTCTTCAACGGCAAATTGGCGAAGCCACAATGCGCCGTCAACAGCGTATGCAGGAGTTTCAGAAAGAAGTGCGCGGAACGCTTGCCGATACCCAGCGCGAGGCCGCAGCGCTGGAGGCGCGTCTGAGCGGACTTGATTTCGAAGTCGGTAACACCGAACTCAAAGCGCCGGTTGATGGCACGGTTGTCAATCTGGCGGTGTTCACCAAAGGCGGCGTGGTCGCACCCGGTTTCCACATGATGGATCTGGTGCCGGCGGACGACGCGTTGGTGGTGGAAGGCCAACTGCCGGTCAATCTGATCGACCGCGTGCACAACGGCCTGGAAGTGGAATTGATGTTCTCTGCCTTTAACACCAATCGCACGCCGCACATCCCTGGCGAGGTGATCCAGGTGTCTGCTGACCGCACGGTGGAAGAACGCACCGGTCAACCTTACTACAAGGTGCGCGCGCGGGTGACCAAGGAAGGTCAGAAGCTGATCGCCGCCAAGCAGCTGGATATCCGGTCCGGCATGCCGGTGGAGATGTTCGTCAAGACGGGCGAGCGCACCATGGCAAGCTACCTGCTGAAACCTGTATTCGACCGCGCCAAGTCGGCGATGGTGGAGGACTGAGCATGACACGCAATTTCAAGCCGCGCCGTCTGGCGCTGGCGACGACACTCGCTGGCGCACTGCTGCAGTTCGGCAGCGCGCAGGCGATGTCGCTAATGCAGGCTTATCAAGCGGCGCTGGACAATGATGCTACCTTCCAGCAAGCGGTGCAGGATGCCGAGGCAGGCAAGGAATACAAAATCTTGGGTAGATCTAACCTCCTGCCTAGCGTGCAGGCAAACTATTCGCTCAGCCGTAACAACGCAGACTTGGTGACTGACTACGGCGCGCAAGGAAAGTTTCCATCGCATCCGGAATATCTCAGCCGATCTACGAGCGTCAATTTACGCCAGCCTATTTACAATCCTGATGGCTGGGCACGCTACAAGCAGGGGAAGGCGCAGACTGCTTATAGCGAACAGAACTTTGAAGGCCGGGCGCAGGAACTAATTGGTCGCGTGGTTGGTGCCTATATCGATGCATTGTTTGCGAATGAACAGGTGCGGATTAACACTGCTCAGCGCGATATGTACGCGGAGCAGAAAGCGGTTAATGACCGTCTGTTTGAAAAAGGCGAGGGCACCAAAACTGACATGCTTGAAACGCAGTCACGATTGGATCTGGCGGAAGCACAGCTGATCGAGGCATTGGACAACCAACAGTATCAGATAGCGACACTATCCGCGATCGTTGGCCAAGAAGTGACTTCGCTGGACCAACTCATGCCGGAATTTAATATTGGCCTGGTACCGGTTGGCAGCTTCGATGAATGGCGCAAAATCGCGCTGGAAAATAACCCAGACCTTAAGGCGCAGACGTTCGCCATCGAATCTGCTCGTCAGGAAGTCGCCAAAAGTCAGGCTGGGCACAAGCCTCGTCTGGATGTCGTTGCGAGCTATAGCAAAGCAACCGCGGAAAGCCTGAACACATATAATCAGGATTCCACCAACCGCACCATCGGTATCCAGTTGACCGTACCATTATATTCCGGTGGCGCAGTATCGGCGACCACGCGTCAGTCGGTGGCCGGCTTGGAAAAAGCCAAGGCCGAACTGCAACTGCGTACGGACAAAGTGCTGGTCGAACTGCGCAAGCAACATGCCGCCATGCTGAGTAGCGTGGCGCGTATTCGCGCGTTGGACAAGGCGGTGAGCTCAGCGGAGTTGCTGGTGACTGCTACGCAGCAAAGCATCAAGGGCGGCGTGCGTATCAATCTCGATCTGTTGAATGCACGACAGCAGCTATATACCAGCCAGCGTGATTTGGCGCAGGCGCGTTACACCTACCTGCTGTCCATTCTGAAAATGCGCACCGCAGCCGGCGTCGCCAGTGTCGATGACGTCAAGCAGATCTCGGCATATTTCCGCTAAGCTGACGCCGCGATAATGCATCCCCCCAACGGCGGCCCAACGTGTGGCTGCCGTTTTCTATTGTACGGTGCACCAGGTAGGCGAGGGCGAAGGTGGTGGGCAGGGTGATCAGCATTGCCACCCCGTAGCGGCAGCCCTGGTCGATCAGGATTTTCAACGCGCAGTAGCCGAACAGCGCATGCACGCAGTACAGCGGATAGCTGATCGCCGCCAGGAAGTCCAGTACGCGCATCGGTCGGAAACGATCGCGCAGGGCATAGCAGATGGCGAAGACGATAAAGGCGCAGTAGTACCAGACGGTCACCGCCGGGAACATGCTTCTCTGGGGTCCCAGACTCCAGGTGCAGCTGAAGGTCGCCATGATCAACAGCGTGCGGATGATCAGCGCGCGCGTGGAAATCAGCTGCGTCGCATGTTGATAGAACACGCAGCCGGCCAGCATGAACACGATGAAATTCAATTCCATCAGCAGTGGGGTGGCGATGGCGACGCCACGTTCGCCATGCCAGGTCAGCGCCAGCGCCACGGCCAGGAAGCCGAGCAGCCAACCGATCGACGGCCGGAACAGTGCAGCCGCGCCCAGCGCCATCACCAGATAAAACTTGATCTCGATCGACAGGGTCCAGTTGACCGCATCCATGGACGGGAAGCCGAGCAGGTTGTGTACCAGCAGCGCATTGGCGGCCAGCACTTTGGCATCATAGGTGAAGGTCTGCCCCCAGTAGCGCGAGCTCAGGTAGACCGCCAGGGTGCCCAGTCCCAGGCAACAGGCATAGGTCGGAAAGATGCGCAGCACGCGGTTGACCAGGAAGCCGGCCACGCTGGACTTGCGCAGGCTGAACGGGATCACGAAGCCGCTGATCAGGAAGAACAGCGCGACGCCGAATGGCCCCTGATATTCCAGCTCGAAGATGTGTACCCACGGCGCCTTTACCAGATGCAGATTGGGCGAGAAGGTGCGCGCAGCCAGCAGGTCCTGCTCGGCAAAGAAGGTGCCGAAGTAGTGGGTCATGACGACCAGCAGGGCGGCGATCCCGCGCAGCTGGTTGGCGAAGATGAATTTTTTCATGCGTAGCGACGGGTGCTCGTTGCGCGCTCGATACCCGGCGGCCACGACTTTGTACGGGATGGAACTATTGCGCGCTATTATAGTGTGCAACTTGGACGTTGGTATCGCTATGGAGGATTAATCCGCCGATGAAGTCCGTCAACCTGCCCTACAGCCCGCGCATCGATCAGTTGCGTTGGTTTGCCGCCACGCTGGTCTTCCTGTTTCATTTTTCTATCAAATGGCGCGGCCTGGGCGGCGTGGTGTTCGACACGCCATGGGCGGGTCTGATCAGCGAGGGGCATACCGGCGTGGCGCTGTTTTTCACGCTGTCCGGTTTTCTGTTCATGCGCATTGCGCAGTTCCAGCAGCAGATCGATTACCGCGGCTTCGTGCGCAACCGCATGCTGCGCATCCTGCCGCTGTATCTGACCGTATTTCTGCTGGCGTTTTCGCTGGGGCGCGACACCTTCCAGCCGCAGGACCTGTTGTACCTGTTCACGGCCAACCTGGGTAATTCGCCGACGTCGCAAAACCTCATCACCGGCGCCGCCTGGTGCATTCCGCTGGAATTCATGTTTTACCTGGTGTTCCCCTGGCTGAGCCGTTTCGCGCTGGAGCGCGGCATGCGTTACCTGCTGCAGCTGCTGGCGCTGATGCTGGCGTTCAAGCTGATGCTGTACCACGAGAGCAAACATAGCGTGCTCATGTACTTCAGCACCTTTGTCGGCCGCTTCGACCAGTTCGTCATGGGCATGCTGGCGGCGATGCTGTATCTGCGCCATCAGGACTGGTTGCAGCGCTGGGCGGGGTGGTTGTTGCTGCCGGCGTTGGCGTTGGCGGTCTGCGCCAGCGCCTTGCAGGCCCGGGTGGCGCCGTTCAATGCCGACTCGAACGCGGCGTTCTGGATCGTCTGGTCGCTGCTGGAAAGCGTGGTGTGGGCGGGCGTGATCCTGAGCTGGGTCAGCTGGCAGGGGCGGCTGCCGGACTGGCTGGAGCGCGTGCTGACGCACGGCGGCAAAGTCAGCTTTTCATTTTATCTGCTGCATATGGGCGTGGTACAGACGTTGGCGCAGCAGTTCGGGCCGGTGCGCTTGACCGGCGTCGGCGGGCTGGACACAATGCTGGTCCTGGCCGTGGTGTATGGTCTGGTGTGGGCGCTGGCCACGCTCAGCTACCACACCATCGAAGAGCCCTTCCTCAGACTGCGGGGCAGCTACGGCATGCGAAAATAGGGGACAGACCACGATTTTCAAATTTTTGGTCTGCCGGCCTTGGCTGGGCTGGCGCGCTCCATCAGCTCTTCTTCAACCCAGGTCGCGAAATCGCTGTCGCCCAAAGCGTAGTTGCCGTTGGTGGAGCGGCGGAAGCGCTCGATGAGGTTGGCATCCAGTTCGTGCTGGAACAGGGTTTGATAGGCAACCTGGCGCCTGTGCGTGTCGTTGCCCAGCGCCAGGTACAACGGATGCGGGCGCAGCAGTCCGCTGGGGACACCGTAGGCGTTATTGCGGTGGCTGGACCATGGGTAGGATGCCGGATGTGTAGCCATTTGCGCGCGCACCGGGTTGAGCTCGATATAGCGATAGCAGTTGAGCAGATAGGTGCGGTCCTGGATCAGGCAGGAGCGGAAGCGGCCCTCCCACATGGAGCCGCTGCGTTCGTATTTGCGGTTGACATACTGGGTGTACCGCTGGGCCAGGGATTTCATCATGGCGCTGGCTGCGCGGGCGGTCGCTGGCGTGAGCAGCAGGTGCACGTGGTTGCTCATCAATACGTAGGCGTGGATATCGCAGCCGCAGCCACCGGCATATTCGGTTAGCCAGTCGAGATAGCGTTTGCGGTCCTGGTCCTGATAAAAACAGGCTTGACGGTTGTTGCCCCGTTGGATGATATGAACAGGAACCTCGGGCATGATTAGGCGGGCGCGGCGCGGCATGGCTGTTCTTCTGCAAGTCGGATAGCTGACTGTAGACCACGCGAAGCGCGCGCATATGGCAGTAGATCAAACGACAGGGGGACGGACCGCGTTTGTTTCAAAATCGTGGTCTGTCCCCGAATTTAAGGATGGAAAGATGGATGATGAGTTGGAAGTGACGGTGGACGGCATCACTTATAAGGTGAGCGAGCTGAGCGAAGAAGCCCAGCAGCAGGTCAACAGCCTGCAGTTTGTCGACACGCAGATCGCCGAGCTGAACGCCAAGCTGGCGGTGTTTCAGACGGCGCGCAATGCCTATCAGGCGGCGCTGCAGCAACTGGTGCCGCGCGCACGCCAGTAACCTGATTTATTGCTTGTTGTAGCAGTGCGGGCAGGACTCGCCGTACACGTATTCCGGCGCCAGCTGCTGGCGCGGCGTGACCACGGCGCGGCAGGCGAAGCATTGCACGGTTTCGGTCGGTTCCAGTTTCGGGTTCAGCGCGGTACGGTAGTCGAACACGAAGCAGTCGCCCGTGTAGTGGTCGCCGCCGACTTCCTCGAAGTACTTGAGGATGCCGCCTTCGAGCTGGTAGACGTGGTCGTAGCCGATGTTCTGCATGTGGATCGCGGCCTTTTCGCAGCGGATGCCGCCGGTGCAGAAGGTCACCACGGTCTTGCCGGCGAAATCGTCCTTGTGCGCGGCGATCACGTCCGGGAATTCGGTGAACTTCTTGATGCGGTAGTCGACCGTGTTGTTGAAGGTGCCGACGTCCACTTCGAAATCGTTGCGGGTATCGACCATCACCACCGGCCGGCCTTCGTCGTCGACGCCGTTGTCGAGCCAGCGCTTGAGCGTGTGCGCTTCGACGTTGGGCGCGCGGCCGTCTTCCGGCTTGATCAGCGGCATGCGCATGGTGATGATTTCACTCTTGATCTTGACCAGCATGCGCTTGTGCGATTGCTCGTTCGACAGGCTTTCCTTGACTTCCAGGTCGGCGAAGCGGGCGTCGCTGCGCACCCAAGCCAGGTATTCGTCGATGTTGGCGCGCGGGCCGGACAGGAACATGTTGATGCCTTCCGGCGTCAGCAGGACGGTGCCTTTCAGACCCAGACGGTGGCAGATGTCCTGGTATTGCGGACGCATCTCTTCCGTGTTGTCGAAGGTGATGAATTTGTAGGCGGCGATGTTGACGTGCGGTGCGGCAGCGCCAGCATGCGCTTCAGCTTGTAAAGCAGTATCAGCGTGCATGATGGTGAGGGATCAAAAAGGGAAAGGCGACATTATACGCGCTTTTACGCTGGCATTTGAGGCAAGCCGGCTCAATGACCAGCTACGGTGGTACGATGGCTACCACAAATGTAGCAAGGAGGTGAATATGCCAAGCACATCGATTCGTATCGATCGGCAGTTGTACGATCAGGCCAGAATAGACGCTGCAGCGGAGCATCGCACCATCGCCGGCCAGATCGAGTTCTGGGCGCGGGTTGGGCGCGCCGCGTTGGACAATCCGGATTTGCCGGTGGAGTTTATTGCAGCATCGCTGGCATCGATGGCTGAACCGCGTGACCAAGCCCGGGCTTTCGTTCCGCGCGGCAGCCGGGGCAAATAATGTGGGAAGTCCGGCAGACGCGCAGGTTTGCCCGCCAATACAAAAAACTCCGGGATGTCACAGCGGCCGATGTTGACGCGGCGGTCGAGGTCATCCGCCGTCGGTCCGCACGAAAATTTTTACCGCGACCTGAAGCGGTGAATCATCGTGCCGCGGTCGTCGCGGTAAAATAGCGGGTTATTGAATCAGTCTGGAACAGCATATGAACATGGTAGCAAACCAACAAGAGATTGCTTCGCCGGCGGCGCTGGCGCCGGCCGGCCCGTCCTTTGTCCATCTGCGTGTCCACTCCGAATATTCCATCGTCGACGGCCTGGTGCGCATCGACGATCTGGTCAAGCAGGCCGTCAAGGACAAGCAGGGCGCGCTGGCGGTCACCGACCTGGCCAATATGTTCGGCATGGTCAAGTTCTACAAGGCGGCGCGCGGCAAGGGCATCAAGCCAGTGGTCGGCGTCGATTGCTGGATCACCAATGACGACAACCGCGACAAGCCGTCGCGGCTGATGCTGTTCGCGAAAAACCGCATGGGCTATCTGCAGCTGTGCGAGCTGCTGTCGCAAGCCTGGCTGACCAACCAGTACAAGGGCCGCGCCGAGATCCGCACCGAGTGGCTGGCCGGTCTGACCCGGAAAACCTACGAGCTGCTGCCCGGCGTCGATCCCGCCAACGGCCTGATCGCGCTGTCCGGCGCGCATTTCGGCGACGTCGGCATGGCGATCGAGAACGGCAATCCGGCGCTGGCCGAGCAGCAGGCGCAGAAGTGGGCCGGCATCTTCCCCGGCCATTTCTACATCGAGATCCAGCGCGCCGGCCAGGCCAACCAGGAAGCCCAGGTGCGCCAGTCGGTGGCGCTGGCCGCCAAGCTGGGCCTGCCGGTGGTGGCCACCCATCCGGTGCAGTTCCTGTCGCAGGACGAGTTCATCGCCCACGAGGCGCGCATCTGTATCGCCGAGGGCGAGATGCTGGCCAATGCCAAACGCGTGCGCAAGTTCAACGAGCAGATGCGCTTCCTGTCGCAGCAGGAGATGCGCGAGCTGTTCCATGACCTGCCGGCCGCGCTGCAGAACTCGGTGGAAATCGCCAAGCGCTGCAATCTGACCCTGACCTTGGGCAAGCCGCAGCTGCCGAATTTCCCGACGCCAGGCATGACCATCGACGAGTTCCTGGTGGCCGAGACCAAGAAGGGCCTGGAAGAACGTCTGCTGCAGCTGTATCCCGACCCGGAAAAGCGCGAGGCCAACCGCAAGCGCTACGAGGACCGGCTGGAATTCGAGAACAACACCATCATCAAGATGAAGTTCCCCGGCTACTTCCTGATCGTGGCGGAGTTTATCCAGTGGGGCAAGAACAATGGCGTGCCGATCGGTCCGGGCCGCGGCTCGGGCGCCGGCTCGCTGGTGGCGTACGCTTTAAAGATCACCGACCTCGACCCGCTCAAGTACAACCTGCTGTTCGAACGTTTCCTGAACCCCGAACGGGTTTCGATGCCCGACTTCGACATCGACTTTTGCCAGGAAAAGCGCGAACTGGTGATCCAGCACGTGAAGGATCTGTACGGCCGCGACGCGGTGTCGCAGATCGCCACCTTCGGTACCATGGCGGCCAAGGGCGCGATCCGCGACGTCGGCCGGGTGATGGACTTCGGCTACAACTTCTGCGACGGCGTCTCCAAGCTGATTCCGTTCAAGCCGGGCAAGCCGGTGTCGATCGCCGAGGCGATCGAGGAAGAGCCGATGCTCAAGGAGCGCCAGCAGAACGAGGAGGAAGTGGCGCAGCTGCTCGACCTGGCGCAGCAGGTGGAAGGCATCACGCGTAACATCGGCATGCACGCCGGCGGCGTGCTGATCGCGCCCGGCAAGCTGACCGATTTCTGCCCGCTGTACACCCAGTCCGGCGATTCGGGCGTGGTGTCGCAGTACGACAAGGACGACGTGGAGGCGGTCGGCCTGGTGAAGTTCGACTTCCTGGGCCTGACCACGCTGACCATCCTCGACCGCGCGGTGCGCTACATCAAGGCGCTGGACCCGGCCGAATCCGAATTCGACCTGGCCAAGCTGCCGCTGACCGACCGCCCGTCGTACGACCTGCTGACCAAGGCCAAGACCGTCGCCGTGTTCCAGCTTGAATCGCGCGGCATGCAGGGCATGCTGAAGGATGCGCGTCCCGACCGCTTCGAGGACATCATCGCGCTGGTGGCGCTGTACCGTCCGGGTCCGATGGACCTGATCCCGGACTTCTGCAAGCGCAAGCACGGCGAAAAGTTCGACTACCCCGATCCGCGCACCGAGGCTATCCTGTCCGAGACCTACGGCATCATGGTGTATCAGGAGCAGGTGATGCAGATGGCGCAGATCGTCGGCGGCTATTCGCTGGGCGGCGCCGACATGCTGCGTCGCGCGATGGGCAAGAAGAAGGCCGAGGAGATGGCCGAGCACCGCGCCATCTTCCGCGCCGGCGCCGCCAAGGATGGCCTGTCGACCGAGAAGGCCGACGAGATCTTCGACTTGATGGAAAAGTTCGCCGGCTACGGCTTCAACAAGTCGCACGCGGCCGCGTACGCGCTGCTGTCGTACCACACGGCGTATCTGAAGGCGCACCATCCGGCCGCCTTCATGGCGGCCAACATGTCGCTGGCGATGGAAGACACCGAGAAGGTCAAAATCCTGGTCGAGGACGCGATCGACGTCTGCGGTTTGACCATTCTGCCGCCGGACATCAACAAGTCCGACTTCCGTTTCGTGCCGGACGGCCCGCCGCCTTCGGTCACCGGCAAGAAGGTCACGCAGATCCGCTACGGCCTGGGCGCGTGCAAGGGCGCCGGCCAGAACGCCATCGAGGCGATCATCGCCGCGCGCAATGCCGACGGTCCGTTCACCAGCCTGTTCGATTTCTGCAAGCGCGTCGACAAGAAGCAGATCAACCGCCGCACCATCGAATCGCTGATCCGCGCCGGCGCGTTCGACTGCCTGGGCATCGACCGCGCGGTGTTGCTGGCCTCGGTCGGCTTCGCGATGGAATACGCCGACCAGCAGGCCAAGTCGGCCAACCAGGTCAGCCTGTTCGGCGGCGACGACAGCGATCTGGAACCGCCGCCCGATTACGTCAAGGCGGCGCCGTTCACCGACCGCCAGAAGCTGGCCGAGGAAAAGATCGCGCTGGGCTTCTACCTGTCCGGCCACATGTTCGACTCGTTTGCCGGCGAGGCGCGCCGCTTTGCCCGCACCAAGCTGGCCGAGCTGGAGCCGTCGCGCGAGCCGCGCATCCTGTGCGGCGTGATCACCGGCATCCGCCCGCAGATGACCCAGCGCGGCAAGCTGCTGATCGTCACGCTGGACGACAAGAGCGCGGTGGTGGAGGTGACCGTCTACGCCGAGGTGTTCGAGGAGAACAAGCACATGTTCAAGGAAGACGAATTCCTGGCGGTGATCGGCAAGGTGTCGGAAGACCGCTTCAATGGCGGCTTGCGGATTTCGGCCGAGAAGGTGTTCGACATCATCAGCTCGCGCGTCAAGCACGGCAAGCAGCTGGCGATGGCGCTGCCGACCACGGTCGACGCGCGCAAGATGGCGGAAGTGCTGGCGCCGTTCCGTCAGCCGGACGGGCTGCCGGTGTCGGCGCGCATCCAGCCGCAGGGCGTCAGCTGCGTGGTGCAGCTGGGCGAAGCCTGGCGCGTGGCGCCGTCGGACGAACTGCAGCTGGCGCTGCAGCAGCAGCTGGGCGCCAGGGATGTGGCGATCGAGTATTAATTAAAACTGTTGCCGCACGCCGGTGATGGCGTAGCCCTTGGCGCCGATCTGGGCCAGGGGCGTTTCGATATGGTATCGGGACAGGTCGTCCTGGTCGTCGTCGACCTCCACGTGCTGGGCTTCGGGGTGCCAGTCGGTGTTGGTGGCTTCTTCGGGAATGGGTTTGCCTTCAGGAACAGCCAGGTAGCTGTGCTTGCCCTGTGCTTCATCTCGGCAATAAATATCCACACGCATGGTATCTCTCCTCTGACGAAAAGCCCATGGTACCGGATTTTTTTACGCTAGTGCGTACTCATCACCGTCGCGCGCGCCCGGCGCCAGCGGCTGGTGGTATTGGCTGAGTTGGCTGAGTTGGCTGAGTTGGCTGGACGGCGTCGGCACCGCCTCGATGCGCGGCGCGTGCAGGTTGATGGCCACGGTCTGCGCCAGTTCGCACAGCGTCTCGTGGCGCTTGCGCACCTCCGAACGTTTTTTCGAGGCCACCGCCGCCAGGTCCGGCGCGCAGATCGGCTCACTGGCCAGCTCATAATCGCCGTCGGCGCGCAGGGTGGCGCCCAGCTCCTGCCACAGCGCGTCGTAATCGGCGTGCACCTTGCCTTGGCGGGTGGCGCCGCACACCGCGCGGTTGGCGTTGCCGACCAGGCGCAAGGTGACGCAGCCGTAATCGTGGGCGATCTGGCCCAGCAGCTTGACCATCAGGTTTTTCGGCCGCAGGCCGTGCAGCTCGCGGGTGGCGTCCTTGATCAGCTGCAGGCCGCCTTCGCCCTTCGGTCCCTGCATGCAGCCGATGCCCAGCGCCATGCCGTGTTCAGTCTGGAAGAAGGAAAACGCGCAGCTGGTGACCAGCGCGTCGCCGTGCAGCAGTTGCAGCACCAGTTCGCCCTCGCGCTCCATCGGTTCGATCGCGCGCAGCTGCAGGTGGTAGAGGCCGCCGCTCTTGCCGGCCACCGCGCCGAGCGTCACCGCGCCGCGCGCGGCCTGCACCGTCAGCGGCCCCAGGCCATGGCGGAACACGT
The DNA here is from genome assembly GCF_004614165.1 of Duganella callida. Taxonomy (GTDB): domain Bacteria; phylum Pseudomonadota; class Gammaproteobacteria; order Burkholderiales; family Burkholderiaceae_D; genus Rugamonas; species Rugamonas callida. The sequence continues at coordinate 20,264 of NZ_SPVG01000018.1, forward strand.
GGCGGTAATGCGTGCGCAGCAAGTCCACGCGCTGGGCGCAGGTCATGGTATTGCTCAGGTAAGGGCGGTACACCTTGTACAGCAGGCGCGGGCGGGCTTTGACCAGCTCGACGAACAGTGGATGCGAGTTCAGCAGCTCGAGCCAGCCGTAGGTGGCGTTGCGGTTCAGAAAAGCGCGCGCGGACAGCTTGACGGTCTCGCGCACGCGCCGCATGCCGGCAAAGCCGGATACGCCGGAACGGATGGTGATGGACTGCGACATCGTCGACTCACTGTGAAGATATGAGTCTGGATGGTAAGTTTCATGTAACGCAATGTAAATTGGGGTAAAGAACTACGCATTTCCCCTAATAATTCTTGCCTTGTTAACGCTGCTGTTGTAAGGAGGAGATAGTGCTAAGCTAAGGGTTACCCGTAGTTGCAAAAAGCAATGCAGGATGAAACGCGGCAATGCATAATGCTACATTAGGATACAAAACGCGCGTATGACCGCATCATCTACTTCCCTCAGCCGGCTGACGCTCCCGTTTATCGGGCTGTACGTGCTGTTCGACTGGGCCACTTACATCGATCCGCTATACGGGCTGAACATCACGCCCTGGAACCCGGATCCGGCGCTGGGCCTGGTGTGCTGGCTGCTGTACGGCTGGCGCGCGGCGCTGCCGTGGTGGATCGCGCTGGTGCTGGGGGAAATCATGGTGCGCGGCATGCCGGCCGGGCTGGGGCTGACCTTGCTGCTGTCGGCCTGGCTGACGGTCGGCTACGGCCTGATCGGCGTGGTGCTCAAGCGCAATTTCGGCAGCAGCGGCGTGTTCGACAGCCGCGATCGGCTGTTCAAGTGGGTGTTGATCGTGGCCATCGGCACCTTGCTGAACGACGTGGTGTACATGTCGCTGCTGTCGCTGACGGGGCTGATCCCGTCCGGGCAGTGGGCGGCGGTGGTGCTGCGCTTCGGCATCGGCGACATGGTGGGGGTGCTAGTGTCGATGCCGCTGATCTGGATGCTGGCCAGCGCCCAGGGGCGGGCGCGGCTGCGCGAGATTGTCTGGCGCGCGGAGACGGCGGGCTACCTGCTGCTGGCGATCTGCGTGCTGTACCTGGTGTTCGGCACCATCGAGACCTCGGAATTCAAGCATTTTTATTTCCTGTTCCTGCCGGTGATCTGGGCGGCGTCGCGCCAGGGCCTGTACGGCACGGCGCTGATGGTGTTTGTGCTGCAGCTTGGCATCGGCGGCCTGGTGAAGTGGAACAACGCGGTCAACATCGAGGTGCCGGAACTGCAGCTGCTGGACGCCATGCTGGCGCTGGTCGGCTTTTCGATCGGCATCGTGGTGGATGAATTGCGCCAGATGTCGCGCGACCTCAAGCAGTCCTTGCGGCTGGCGGCGGCGGGCGAGATGGCGGCCGCGCTGGCGCACGAGCTGAACCAGCCGTTGACCGCGCTCAGCGCCTACGGCAAGGCGTGCGAGTACCTGGTCGAGCGCGGCGAGCAGGGCGACATGCTGAAAAGCACCATCCAGCGCATGATGGCCGAATCGAGCCGGGCGGCGGACGTGGTGCGGCGGCTGCGCGACTTTTTCCGCACCGGCGCCATGAAGCTGGAGCCGGTCGATGCCGAGCAGCTGGTGTCCAACATCAGCCAGCAGTTCTTCACCCAGCTGCGCGAGCACGGCGTGGAGCTGGAGGTGGCCGAGATGCCGCCGCTGGCCATGCTGGCCGACCGCCTGCAGATCGAACTGGTGCTGCGCAACCTGCTGGCCAACGCGCTGGACGCGGTGCAGGAACAGCCGGCGGGGCAGCGCCGCATCATGGTATCGGCGCAGCGGCTGGACAGCCAGCGGCTGGGCAAGGGCAGCTGTCTGCAGCTGACGGTGGAAGACAGTGGCAAGGGCGTGTCGGAAGAACTGGCGGGGCGGCTGTTCGAGCCCTTCGTCTCGTCCAAGGCGAGCGGGCTGGGGCTGGGGCTGGTGCTCAGCCGCGCCATCATGGAAGCGCACGGCGGCTCGCTGTGGGCCGAAGTGGCCAGCCATGGCATATTCAGAATGGCGCTGCCGCTGGCGCGCCAGGCAGAGCAAGAACAGGATCAGGAGAACTATGTTGCAGCATGATTTGACCGTCTTTATCGTCGACGACGACCCCTCGGTGCGCGATGCGCTGGGCCTGCTGCTGGGGGTACGCGGCTACCGCACGGCGGTGTTTGCCAGTGCCGAGGCCTTCCTGCAGGGCTGGCAGCCGGCGTGGAGCGGCTGTCTGCTGATCGACATCCGCATGTCGGGCATGGACGGGCTGAGCCTGCAGCAGGAACTGATACGGCGCGGCTGCACCATCCCGGTGATCATCATGAGCGGGCATGGCGACGTCGGCACCGCGCGCGCGGCGTTCAAGGCCGACGCCGTCGACTTCCTGGAAAAGCCGATCGACGACGGCAAGCTGATCGCCGCCATCGACGAAGCGCTGGCGCGCGCGCGCAACGTGCGCAGCGAGCAGCAGCGGCGCAGCCAGAGCACGGCCTTGCTGAGCGAGCTGACGCCGCGCGAGCGCGAAGTGATGGAACTGGTGGTGATCGGCCGCCACAACCGCGAAATCGGGCCGGCGCTGGGCATCAGCGTGCGCACGGTGGAAGTGCACAAGGCGCGGCTGATGAGCAAGCTGGGCGTCGACAACGTCGCCGACCTGGTGCGCATCAGCATGCTGGACAAATAAATCCGGGGTCAGTTCTGCCAATCGCACACGAGCCCAACCGTAGCTTGCGCTACGGTTGGGCTCGTGTGCGATTGGCAGAACTGAC
>NZ_SPVG01000270.1 GCF_004614165.1 Duganella callida
CGGCGGCACCGCGCCGGCCAGCGCCACGGTCAGCATCACCGCCGCCGGCCGCGGCTGGACCGCCAGCAACGGCGGCGCGACCTGGCTCAAGCTGAGCGCCGCCAGCGGCAACGGCAATGGCACGCTGAGCGTCAGCTACGACCTGACCGGCCTGGCCCAGGGCAGCTACAGCACCAAGCTGACCATCAGCGCCAGCGACGGCCAGAGCGCGGTGCTGCCGGTGACGCTCACCGTCGCCCCGCCCGGCATCGTGCTGGGCGCCAACAGCGTCGACTTTTCCGCCGTCAACGGCGCGCCGGTGCCCAGCCAGGTGGTGAAAATCGACGCCGGCGGCAGCACCGCCTGGAGCGCCAGCAGCAACACCGGCTGGCTGTCGGTGTCGCCGGCCAGCGGCACCACCCCCGGCACGATCGTGCTCAACGTCAATCCGGCCGTGGGCCGGCTGGCCAGCGGCAACTACCAGGGCAGCGCCACGATCCAGCCGGCCAACGCCGTCGCGCGCCTGCTGCCGGTCACGCTCAAACTGACGCCAGCGACCTTGCAGGCGTCCACCACCAGCCTGGTGCTGGGCGGTCCTTATGGCCGCGATTTCAGCACCAACGGCGATCTCAAGTTCAGCCTGAACACTGCCACCAACTCCTGGTCTTGGGGCATCAACAACGTGCCGACCTGGGTCACCGCCAGCGCCACCACCGGCAGCGTCAACCAGGCCGGCGCCAGCATCAGCTTCCGGCCATATCCGGCTTTGGCCAAGGTGGGTGTCAACTCCCAGCTGCTGGCCGGATTCAGTGTAGTCAACGGCGACCTGATAACGACCTCCATATTGTTGAGCCTGAACAAGGATCTGCACAAGCTGCTGCCATCGGACCCCGCGGTGGCGCTGGTTGCGACACCCACCTGGCGCCGCCTGACGCGCACCATCACCGTCAGCGACAACTACGGCAGTTTCGCCGGCATGCGCGCCACCAGCGATCAGCCATGGCTGGCCCTGAGCATCAACAATAACCAACTGACCATGACCGCCGATCCGGCCGGCATGACCGCCAACACGCTGAACACGGCCAATATCACGTTGTACCCCAACGATGGCGACGCGGCGGCGCCGGAACCGGTGCGCGTGGCATTGTGGGTGGGCGCAGCGGCGCCCACGGCGGCCACCCGAACCGCGCTGAGCTACGCCAACGTGGCGGCCGATCCGCTGCGGCCCTATATTTACGTCCACAACGGCGGCGCCTACGTCGACGTCTATAACATCTACAGCGGCGCCAAGGAAGCCACCATCGCCGGCCTCGGCGCGGTGCTGGGCGACATGGCCGTCACCCCCAACGGCGATACCTTGTACGTGGTCGACGCCAGCAACAGCCGCCTCACCGCGCTCGACCTGAACGCGCGCAACATCGCCAGGCAGCTGCCGCTGGCGGTGGCCGCGACCACCGCCACGCGGCTCAAAATCATCCGCCCCAACGGCGTGGAATTGGCGGTACTGAGCGATGGCCAGGTCTACCTGACCGCCAGCGGCGCGCGCCTGCCCAACCTGCCGCTGAGCAGCGGCGGCACGCTCGGCGCCAGCAGCGACGGCACCCGCGTGGTGCAGCAGGACGAAGGCAGCGGCGCGGTGCGGCACACCAGCGTCAGCGTCGATTACACCGCGCTCAACAACGGCACCCTGTACGCCGCCAAACTGGCGCCGGCCAGCCACACCAGTCCCAGCACCCAGGGACAGGATGTGTTCGTCGGCAGCGACGCCAGCCGCGTCTACAGCGCCGCCGCCAGCCTGAAATCCTGCACCGTGCTGAACGCCGCCGATCTCGGCATCCTCAGCTATCTGGCGATCGGCGACGCCGTAGCGAACAACGTCAAAGTCGGCGCCGATGGCCGCATCTATTGCGGTGGGGCGGCCAAGGCCGGCAGCAGCGACATCTACCAATTCAGCAGCGCCGGCGCCGTGCTGCAGCGCTACAAGCTGAGCACCACCGGCCGTCAGTTGCTGCCACGCCAGATGGCGGTGTCCGGCGATGGCCTGATGCTGATCGCCATCACCGACGACGGCATCGTCACCTTCGTGCCGGTGGGGCCGTGATGTCACGCGACGCTGTGCTGGACCACATCTTCTGGCACTGCCTGAGCGGAGCGCACCGCCAGCACACGGAGGGCACCGACACGGCGCGCCGCTACACCACCGGCTTCTCGCCCATTCTCGCGTTTGCCGACGCGGCCCGGCCCGACTTCGCCGCGCTGGCGCCGTGGGTGACGCCGGGCGAGCACTTCTACTGCGACAGCTGGACCGATGCCGCCCCGCCCGGCTGGCGCATCGACGCCGAATCCACCATGTTCCGCATGCTGTGGGACGGCGCGGCGTCGGCGGCCGATCCGGCGCCCGACGCCGTGCCCCTGCGCGCCGAACACGCGCGCCAGGCGCTGCAGCTGGCCATGCTGTGCAAGCCCGGCCCGTTCGGCATCCGCACCATCGAGCTGGGCGAATACTACGGCTATTTCGACGGCGCGCGCCTGATGGCGATGGCCGGCGAACGTCTGCGCGCGCCGGGGCTGTGCGAGATCAGCGGCGTCTGCACCCATCCCGACTACCAGGGCCGCGGCCTGGCGAAGCAACTGATCGCCAAACTGCTGCACCTTCACGCCCGCCGCGGCGACCGCTCCTTCCTGCACGTGATGCGCGACAACCCGGCGCACCAGCTCTACCTGAACCTGGGCTTCAAGGATTACCTGGAATCCACGGTGCGGGTGGTGGTGGCTGAATAAATTCGCTGGCGCAGATCAAGGCGTCTGTACAACGTCGGTTACGATAACGCCCACGCGGTCTAACCGACCAGACATGACAGCTATGCCAGGCGCATTTTGCGCCTGCGACCATAGACATGGTCATGCATGGGATCACGATGTACCGTACGAACTAACCTACGTGCAGCACTTGATCAACGATTTCTCTCTGACGTAGACCGTGTATTACGGGAGGTCAAATGAACCAGTCCATCATGATCGGCATTATGTCGCAGGAGAAAATTCGCGAACGCGTCTTGGCCATCGCCCGCGGCGATTACCAACCTGGCCCAACGGAGCCCAAAGGCTGGCCACCCCAACCACCGCCGAAATCAATATCCATCTGTCCGAGGTTGAACGCAAATTCAAAGCAGGTAGTCGGAGAGCTGGCGCCACACCTGCAGCTTGGATGCGAAACTGAGCGTGTAGGCCGGGCTTGAGGAGGGCAGATCGACCAAGGCATGTTTAGTGGATGGCAGTTGCTTGCGCCCGAGCCGCGCCGAAGTGCCGCCATTGAAACCGATGGCGCGCAGACGCGGCAGCGTTGCCACCAGGTCGGACAGAGGATTGTGCGAAACGTTTCTGATTGCCCCATCGAGACTGCCGGCACGCTCGGCCTCGGCAATCACATCCCACAATCCGACGCCATGCGCCAGCAATGCGGCGAGGCGCGCCTGGTAATCCAGCAGGCGTAGATCCACCGCGATCACCGCGCCCATCAGCTCCCAGAACTTGTTCTGCGGATGGCCGTAATACTGCTGTGCCCTCAGCGACTTGTCGCCGGGCAGGCTGCCCAGCACCAGCAACCGGGTGTCCGCATTCACCACCGGATCGAAACAGCGCTTGCGCGCCAGCGCGGAGAGATCATCAGTCATGCCGCCATTGTACAGGTGTAGAATCCTCGTACGCCCTGGAACCATAACTTGCAGGAGACAACCATGCCGCAATCCCGCACCATCGATGCGCTGCTGGCCAAGTACAGCGAAAGCCATCTGCATCCGACCAACGAGTTGATCCACTTTATCTGCGTGCCGGTGATCATGTTCACGCTGCTGGGCCTGCTGTGGGCCATCCATCCGGGCGTGGCGCTGGGCTTCAGCATCGCCGCCATGGTGTATTACTTCCGGCTGTCGAAACCGTTCGCGGTGGGCATGCTGCTGATGGCGGCGCTGATGCTGTCGATTCTGGCCGTACTGCCGCAAGCCACCATCCTGCCATTATCGGTGGCAGTGTTCGTGCTGGCGTGGATAGGCCAGTTCATCGGCCACAAGATCGAAGGCAAGAAACCCTCTTTTCTGGAAGATCTGCGCTTCCTGCTGATCGGGCCGCTGTTCGTGCTGAGCTTCCTGTACCGCCGCCTGCACCTGGCCTACTGATGCCCTGGAGGCTGAAACAGCCTCTTAGCGGAACCAGCCGTAGAACAGGGCTTGCGCCGCATTCTGCATCTCATCGTCGGCCATCAGCAGCACCAGGGCGGTGCTCAGGGCCACATAGCCCAGCAGCGTGATGACTTTGATTTGCAGCGCGGTATTCATGGCGCCCTCCGGGATAAAGACTGAGTAATCGTGCCATTTCACTATACTTGGAGTTCTTGTAAATGCCCGTTAATTTACACTCTTGATACAACTTCGTGCCGCAAGTGTTGCGTCGCAACAAACGCATAGCCGCTAGGCAAGATATGGCCCGGACGGCTATACTCGTCCGATGTCCTCTCCACTGCTATTCGTCACCGCCTGCCTGATCTGGGGCTCCACGTTTTTTGCCATCACCCTGCAACTCGGCGAAGTACCGCCCGCCGTGTCCGTGGTCTACCGCTTTGCACTGGCTTCCGCGGTGCTGTTCGCCTGGTGCGCGGCACGCGGCCACAAGCTGCTGCTGCCCTGGCGCGTCCAGCGCTGGATGATGCTGCAGGGCGCCGCCACCTTCGCCGTCAGCTACATCTGCACCTACACCTCCGAGCAATACCTGGTGTCGGGGCTGGTGGCGGTGCTGTTCGCGCTGATGGTGTTCTGGAACCCCATCCTCAACCGCCTGACCTTCGGCACGCCGCTGGCCTGGCGCACCTGGGCCGCCGGCCTGGTTGCCATCGGCGGCGTGACGCTGCTGTTCTACAAATCCATCCATGGCGCCTGGAACGACATCCTGAACGGCGGCAACGGCCATTTCCTGCTCGGCCTGGTGCTGGCGGTATGCGCCACGGTCGCCAGCTCGGTCGGCAACGTAGTGGTGGTCAAGGTGCGCCAGCAATCGGACAATGTGCTGCTGACCATGGCCTGGTCCATGCTGTGGGGCACCTCGCTGGTGGCGCTGTGGGTGCTGGCCAGCGGCCAGAGCTTCGTCATGCCGGTCGGTGCCCGCTACTGGGGCGGCCTGCTGTACCTGTCGCTGCTGGGCTCGGTGATCGCGTTTGCCGCCTACTTCACCCTGATCCACCGCATCGGCTCCGACAAGGCTGTCTACATCGGCGTGGTGACGCCGGTGATCTCGGTGCTGCTGTCGATCCAGCTGGAACACTACCGTCCCGGCGCGCTCGAATGGCTGGGCATGGTGCTATGCCTGTCCAGCGTCGCCTGGGTGCTGAAACCTCCTACCTCCACTACCGCCAAAACCTGATGAGTACCTCCGAACTGACCATCCGCCCGGCCACGCCGGCCGACGTTCCCGCCATCTTCGGCATGATTTTCGAGCTGGCCGTGTTTGAAAAGCTCGAGCACATGGTGGTCGCCAACGAAGCCATGCTGCACGACAGCCTGTTCTGCGACAAGCCGGTGTGCGAAGCGCTGGTCGGCGAGACCGGCGGCGAGGTCGTCACCTTCGCCCTGTTCTTCCACAACTTCTCCACCTTCCTGTGCAAGAAAGGCCTGTACCTGGAAGACCTGTACGTACAGCAGGCGCAGCGCGGCAAGGGCTACGGCAAGCAGATGCTGGTGGCGCTGGCGCAGCTGGCGGTGGAACGCGACTGCGGCCGCTTCGAATGGTCGGTGCTGGACTGGAACGCCAACGCCATCAAGTTCTACGAAGGCATGGGCGCGACCGTGATGCCCGACTGGCGCATCTGCCGCGTCACCGGCGACGCGCTGGCCAACCTGTCGGCGCAGGCATAAAAAAATCCCACCCGGTGCCTCGGCGCCGGATGGGTGGAACCCATTGTCAGTGGGAGGGGAGATTGAATCAACGGCTTCACTATAGGCCTCCCCGCCGCCGGCCGCCGCAGACCTTACAAATCATTACGGCGGCTTAAAATCGCTTACATCGGCTTTACATAAAGCTGATGCCTGTTCGTCATGGCCTTCTCCAGCAGTTCGAACAGTCCCTGCGTGACCACCGCCAGCAGCGCCGCCGGGATCGCCCCGGCCAGCAGCATGTCGTTATCGTTCAGCGCCAGGCCGATGGTGATGCGCTCGCCGTAGCCGCCGGCGCCGATGAAGGCGGCGATGGTCGCCGTGCCCACGCTCATCACCGCCGCCGTCTTCACGCCGGCCAGGATCACCGGCAGCGCCATCGGCAGCTCGACGTGGCGCAGCCGCTGCATCGGCCGCAGGCCCAGCGCCTGCGCCGCCAGCTTCATGCCGGACGGCACCTGCAGCAGCCCGGTGCAGGTGTTGCGCACGATGGGCAGCAGCGCGTACACCACCAGCGCCACCAGCGCCGGCGCAGTGCCTATCATGCCCAGCAGCGGAATCATCAGCGCCAGCAGCGCCAGCGACGGCACCGTCTGCAGCACACCGGTCAGCCCCAGCACCACCTGCCGCAGCCGCGGCAGGCAGGCCGCCAGCACGCCCAGCGGCACGCCGACCACGCAGGCGATCGCCACCGCCAGCAGTACCAGCGTGATGTGCTGCCGCGTCAGACGGCCAAGGTTCTGGTCGAACAGCTTGGCCATCAGGCCATCGCGCCCGGCCGCCGGCTGCGCGGCCGCCACCGCGCCGGCGGGTGCATGCTTCGCCAGCCAGTCGTGGGCGATGCGGGAGAAACGCTGGCCGTCGATCTCGGCGGCGGCGTTCATCGCAATCATGTCGTCCGCGCTGATCCTGCCCTGCAGTCGGCCGATGGCCTGCCACGCCGCCGGAAAGCGCCGCGCCGCGTCCAGCCGGTACAGCAGCACCGCGTCGTAGCGCGGGAAATAAGCCTTGTCGTCATCCAGCACGCGCAGGCCGTACTGGCGGATCTTGGCGTCGGTCGAGTAGATGTCGATCACGTCGACCTGCTTCTGCTGTAACGCCTCGTAGGCGATGCCGTGATCCAGGCCCTGCGGCCGCTGGGTCAAACCATAACGCGCCGCCAGTCCCGGCCAGCCGTCGGCGCGGCCGATGAACTCGTGCGACAGGCCGAAACGCAGTTGTTCGCGCGCGGCCAGCTCGCTCAGCTTATGCACGCCGTCGGCGCCGCGCATCGCCAGTGCATAGGTGTTGTTGAAGCCCAGCGGCACCGCCACGCCCAGCCCCATGGGCTTGAGCTCCGCGTTGATCTGCTCCAGCGATGCCGGCTGCCGATGCTTGAGAATCTCGGCGTCGATCGTACCCACGTACTCCGGGTACACATCGATGCGCCCCGCCTGCAAGGCCGCCAGCACGATCGCCGTATTGCCCAGCCCCTGCAGATGCTCCACCTTCGCGTGCGGCGCCGCCGTCTGCGTCAGCACTTCGCCGAGGATGTAGGATTCCGTAAAGCGCTTGGAGCCCACGTGCAGCGTTTCAGACGCCGCCGTTGCTGATGCCGCTACCATTGCCGGCACGGCGGCGCACAACGCCACCAGGCCGGCCAGCCATCGTCGAAGCGCCATCCTCAGGCCCCCGCGCGCAACATCGATGCCTTCAGCGCCTGGCCCAAGGTCTCATAACTTTCGGACAGATGCGCCCTGGCCTCGCGGCTGATCGGGCGCGCCATCGCCACGCTGAGCTGACGCTGCAACTCCAGCGCATTCTCGCGCTGCAGGCTGCGCACGTCGGCCGGCATCAGCGGCGATACGCGCAACAGCGCCGCCACCACGCGCTTCAGATGCTCGCGCTGCAGATTGCGGCGCATGGCGCCGATGTCCTTGCCGGTTTTCAGCTCGCTCCAGACGGCGTTCTGCAGGGTCGAGTACAACTCGTCGAGGCCCAGTCCCGGCTTGCCGGCATCCAGCTTTTCCTGCGAATCCACCAGCCGTATCGCCACCGCATCCGACATCAGCTGGCTCAGCGCCGCCGACTGCAGGCCGAGCACCCGCCCGCCCACCGAGACATCCGGCCTGCCCACCTGGGCGAAATGATCGGACCCCAGGCGGCTCAGCATCGCCGGCGAAAACCTGAAGCTGTCGGCGCGGAACAGACTGTCGGTGACCATCCGCAGCGCCTCGCGCTGGCGCGGCAGCGGCACCGGCGTGAAGGTCGCGCGGCCGGTGCCGGCGTGATCGCGCAGATAGGTCACGCCGCCCACATACTTGACCACCACCGGCAAGGTACGCACGAACTGCTGGAAGCCGTATTCGAAGCTGCGGCGCAAGGTCTCGTAACTGTCGCCCGGCTTCAGCATCCTGTTCTCCACGCGGTCCCATAGCTCGCGCGAGATCGTCAGGCGGCGCTGGAAATAGCTCAGCGGATCGCTGCCCAGATCGAACACGTTCACGTCCGGGTCCATATTGAAGCCGTTCGCATCCTGGTCCGTGCCGAAGGCCAGCTCCTGCGCGCTCGAGCGCGAGGCGATCCGCGCCAGCGTTTCCTTCTCCTGCTCGGGCGCGATCGGCTTGTAGGCGTATTCGATGGCCCAGTAATCGTAAGGCCCCAGCGTGGAGCTGACATACTCGCCCTGCTTCTCGCCCTTCAGCGCCAGATTGAATGGCGTGTAATCCATCACCGAACCGGCCATGCCGTTCTTTTTGGTGAACTCCGGATCCTGCAGCTGCTTCAGGGTGTAGATGGTCGAGGAACGGAAGTTATGCCGCAGGCCCAGCGTGTGTCCCACTTCGTGCATGATCACCGACTTGGCGTAAGCCTGCGCCACCGCGTCGGCTTCCGGGCTGCCCATTTCGAGCTCGCCGCGCGCTTCCAGCACGTCCATGGCAAAGCCCATCTCCGTCGCCGACTCCTGCATGTAGTCGCAGCGCGCCGCGCCGCCATCCGCCGGCGGCGCCGACAGGTCCATCGCGTCCTCGCCGATCACGCGCCGCACGCCGCGCGCGAACACGTCCGACATGGCGATGTCGGCATCCAGAATCTCGCCGCTGCGCGGATCGACCTGGCTGGGCCCGATGGCGAAACCGGCATCGCTGCCGACGAACCAGCGTATCGACGCATGGCGCGCGTCCATGGTGTCGAAGCGGTCCTTCCCGGTCTGCTGTCTGACCACGATGGCGTTTTTGAAGCCGATGCGCTCGAACGCCGCATTCCACGCCAGCGCCCCCTGGCGCACCGATTCGCGGTACTTCTCCGGCACGTTGGCATCGATCCAGTAGACGATGGGCTGCACCGGCTCCGACAACTCGGCCGCCGGGTCTTTCTTTTCCAGTCGCCAGCGTTCGACCAGATGCACGGCGGTGGTGGGTGTCACGTCATCCGAGTAATCCTCGCTGGTGCTGACGAAATGGCCGATGCGGTCATCGGCGCGGCGGCCACGCATGGCGTGTTCCGGCAGCGGCATGAAGCTGTAGTAAAAGCCGAGGAACATGCTGCGCGGGTCCGGCAGCGTGGTCGGCGGATGCGGCACCGCCGCCGCCATCTGCGGCGCCACCACCGCCGGCGGCGCCGGGATGCGCGGCACGAAGTAATGCGCATTGACCTGGAACCCCGTCATGCCGTCATCCGAGCGGATGGTCTGGAAGCTGCTGTTGCGCGGATCGATGGCGTACATCAGCCGGAACGCTGCCTCCAGCCGTGTGGTCATGCCGGGGATATCGCCGAACAGCAGCGTGTTGGCTTCGATCAGGATCGCCTTGTTCTGCGGATTCGGACCGCTGACCACCGGCGCGATCGCCTGCAGGCTGTCCGAAAAGCCCTGCTGCACCGTCAGCGCCTGCGGCGTGCCGGCCTTGGCGGCAAATTCCGTGTTCTTGGCGACCACCTGCACCAGGTTGCCGATGCGATGGAAGACGACCACCCGGCTGAAACCCATCTGGCTGCCGTAGATGCCGCGCTCGCCGATCCCGTTCGGCATATTCACGGTCATGAACATCGGCCGGTCGAACTGCTCGGGGCGCAGCTCGATCCAGACTTTTTCCTCTTTCTGGTACAGGCTCAGAAAGCCCGGCAGATGGACGGCGCCGCGCACGATCTCGGCGAAGGGCCGCGGCGCGGCGGTCGGCAGATTGATGACCGGGGTGGGCGCGGCGGCCGGCTGCAGCGGCGTGGTCGCCACCACCGGCACTTCCGGCGCATGGGGTACGGGCGGCGCCGGCTCCTGCGCCAGCGCCTGCGACTTGAAGCTCAGGCTCAGCGCCGCCAGCACGGCGGCACGGATGGAATTCGGGACAAACATGGATATCCTGCTCTGTTGAGATAGCAATCGGAATAATGTAACCGAAAGCACAACAGGGCGAGGAATTTTTACATGGCCGCAGAGCGCAATCTGCCTGCGTTGACCACCCCGCGGCAGGGATTCAGGCCGATGGCGTACGACAGATCGGCCGGCCGGGCGATGCGCCACAGCGCGAAATCGGCGCGCTTGCCCACTTCCAGGCTGCCGATTTCGTCCTGCAGGCCCAGCGCACGCGCCGCGTGGATGGTGGCGCCGGCCAGCGCTTCCCGCGGCGTCAGGCGCCACAGCGTGCAGGCCATGTTCATCGCCAGCAGCAGCGACGTCATGGGCGAGGTGCCGGGATTGCAGTCGGTGGCCACCGCCATCGGCACGCCGGCCTCGCGCAGCGCGGCCACCGGCGGCGGCGTGGTATCGCGCAGGAAGTAGTAGGCGCCGGGCAGCAGCACCGCCACCGTGCCGGCGGCGGCCATCGCGGCCACGCCTTGCGCGCTCAGATGCTCCAGATGGTCGGCCGACAGTCCCCGGTAGCGGGCGGTCAGCTCCGCACCGCGCTGGTCGGACAACTGCTCCGCATGCAGCTTGACCGGCAACCCGGCCGCCTGCGCGGCCCGGAACACGCGTTCCGTCTGCTCAAACGAAAAGCCGATGCGCTCGCAGAAGGCGTCCACCGCATCGACCAGTCCCTCGGCCGCCAACGGCGCGATCATGCCGCAGACCGCATCGATGTAGTCGTCGGCGCGGCCGGCGAATTCCGGCGGCAGCGCATGCGCGCCCAGGAAGGTGGTGACCACGCGCACCGGCAGCTCGCGCCCGAGGCGGCGCGCCACGCGCAGCATGTGCGCCTCCGCCTCCAGTGTCAGGCCATAGCCGGACTTGATTTCGATGGTGGTCACGCCCTCCGCCAGCAGATTGCGCACGCGCGGCAGGCTTTGCCACAGCAGCTCATCCGCCGATGCCGCGCGCGTGGCGCGCACGGTGGACATGATGCCGCCGCCGGCGCGGGCGATATCTTCGTATGTGGCGCCATTCAGGCGCGCCTCGAATTCATCGCTGCGGTTGCCGGCGTGGACGATGTGGGTGTGGCAGTCGATCAGGCCCGGCGTCAGCCAGCTGCCGCCGCCATCGTGCACGGTGAGCGCCTGCGCATCCGGCAGTTGGGCTCGAGGCCCCAGCCAGGCAATGTCACCGTCCCTGACCGCGATGGCGGCGTCGCGCACCTCGCCATATGAATCACCGACCATGGTCGCCAGATGCACATTCGTAAACAACACGTCCCACATAACAGCCTTAATTATTGATGATATCGACTACCAGCACATTGGCCAGCGGCGCTTCCAGCGTCCACTCGTCGTCGGATTCCAGCATCACCAGCGTATCGTAGCGCACCATGGCGATGCGCTCGCGCGCGCTGCTCATGGTCAGCGCCTCGCCTTCGGCCAGGAACAGCAGCGTGGTGGCGCCGCGCCGCTTGAAGGTCGCGGAGCCGCGCACCGCCAGCGGTTCCACGCGGTGACGGCAACGGCCGCGTCGCGTCATCACATTGAAATCCGTGGTGTGCTGGCCGGAGACGGTGGCGTGCACCGCATCCTCGCCATCGAACTCGATCACCGGTTCGCTGGGACTGAGCACGAAACGCTCGTCGCCGAAATCGAGCAGCACACCGTCGCCGGCCACCAGCGCCAGCGTACGGTCGATGCCGGGGAAGGCGGAAAACGGGCCGTCCTGGGTGATGGTCGCCAGGCTGACGCGCCAGTCGAATTCGTCGAGATCGGCGCCGGGCGGCGAGATGGCGATTTCCGTGGTGCTGCCGCCGCCGTTTTTCCACGGCGCGGTGCGCAGGTTTGCATACTGGATCAGCTGGGTCATCGGAACTCCCTCAGTTCGGCCAATGTCTGCTTGAAGCGCGCAGCGATCGCCTGCTGCGCCACGTGCTGCTGATTGCGCACTACCCACCGGCCGCCGACCATCACGTCCTTGACCAGGTTGTCGTTGCCGCTGAAGACAAAGCTGCCGAGTACCTCGTCCAGCGCCAATCCAGACATGTTCGGATGGGCGGCGTCGAGCACCACGATGTCCGCCCGCAGGCCCGGCGCCAGCGCGCCCACCGGCCGTCCCGCCGCCTGCGCGCCGCCGCGCAGGGCGCCCTGCCACAAAAAATCGCCGACGTTGCGCTGCGTATCCGACACGGCGATATTGCGGCGCTGGTGCCGCAGCCGCTGGCCGTATTCCAGCCAACGCAATTCCTCCACCGCGCTCTGCGACACATGGCTGTCGCTGCCGATGCCGAACACGCCGCCCTGCGCCACGAAACGCTCCAGCGGGAACAGGCCGTCGCCGAGGTTCGCTTCCGTGGTCGGGCACAGGCCCGCCACCGCGCCGCTACGGGCGATGCCGCCGATTTCCTCTTCCGTCAGGTGGGTTGCGTGGATCAGGCACCAGCGCCGGTCCACCTCCACCTGATCCAGCAGCCATTCGACCGGACGGCGTCCGCTCCAGGCCAGCGACTGCTGCACTTCCGCCATTTGCTCGGCGATATGGATATGCACCGGGCGCGCCTTCGGCAGCACCGCCAGCACTTCGCCGATCTGCGCCACCGAGGCCGCGCGCAGCGAGTGCGGCGCCACGCCGACTTCGGTCTGCGCATCGCGCAATGGCTCCAGCGCCTCGACGATGCGCAACACATCCCGCGCGTCGGTCTTGAAGCGCTGTTGCTCTGGCTTCAACAAACCTTCGCCGAAGCCGGAATAACTATACAACACTGGCAGCATGGTCACGCCAATTCCCGTCAACCGTGCGGCGGCGACGACACGCTCGGCCGTTTCGGCGGGGCGCGCATACATGCTGCCATCGGGCCCGCGCTGTACATAGTGGAACTCGCACAGCGAGGTGTAGCCGTGACGCAGGCATTCGCTGAACAGCTGCGCCGCGATGGCTTCGATGTGCTCGGGCGTGATGTTGCGGGCGAAGCGGTACATCAACTCGCGCCAGGTCCAGAAGCTGTCCTTGCTGTCGCCGGCCTTTTCGGTGCGGCCCGCCAGCGCGCGCTGGAAGCTGTGCGAATGCAGGTTGATCATGCCGGGCAGCGCGTATTCGACGCGCTCCGCGCCTTCGGCCGGCCCGGCAGCGGGCGTGACCGCCGCGATGGTGCCGCCGGCGTCCCACTCGATCAGCACATCGGTGTGCCAGCCATCAGGCAGCAGCGCGTGGCGCGCAAACAGCTTGCTCATGCGCGCACCCAGTCCACGGCCGCCTGCTGCATCGCGCGCAGCAGCGGCTGCACCTGCGCCGCACGGTCGGCGCGATAGCCGTATGGCGCATCTTCGTCCATGTAGGTGGACTGGCACATCTCCAGCTGGATCGCATGCACGTTGGCATCCGGCTGGCCATAGTATCGGGTGATATGGCCGCCTTTGAAGCGACCGTTGACGGCGATGGTGAATTTGGCCTGCGCCCGCGCGCACGCCACGACGGCGTCGCTCAGGCCCGGCGCGCAGCTCTTGCCGTCGGCCGTGCCGAAGTTCAGGTCCGGCAGCTTGCCGTCGAAGAAGCGCGGCACCACCGAGGCGATCGAATGCGCATCCCACAGTACCACGCGGCCATGCAGCGCCAGCAGACGATCCAGCTCCGCGCGCAGCTGATCGTGGTACGGCATCCAGTACGCCCGCAGGCGGCGCTCCACTTCGCGCTGGTCCGGCAGCATGCCTTCGCGGTACAGCGGTTCGCGGTGGAAGGTATCGACCGGGCACAGGCCGGTGGTGTCCTGACCCGGATACAGATTGGTGTTCTCGGGCGGACGATTCAGGTCGATCACGTAACGCGACCAGCGCGCCGACAGCACCGACGCGCCCATCCCGCCCAGGAATTCGTACAGGCGCACCAGATGCCAGTCGGTGTCCTGCTTGTCGACGGCGGCCGGCGTCATGGCCGCCAGCACGTCATCGGGAATATCGGTGCCCACGTGCGGCATGGACACCAGCAAGGGGATGCTGCCTGCTTTGAATTGATAGTCCATGCCGTCCTCCGCTTATGGATGCAAAGGCGTGAACAGATGCTTGCACGATGCACTCAGCTCACCGCGCATCACCATGCCCTTGGCGGCTTCGATGTCGGGCGCGAAGAAGCGGTCCTGGTCGAAGAACGCCACCTTCTGGCGCAACTGCTGATGCACGTGCTCCAGGTGGTCAGAGGTCTTCAGCGGACGGTGGAAGTCGATGCCCTGCGCCGCCGCCAGCAGTTCGATGCCGATGATGGCAGCCGTATTCTGCGCCATATCGTCGAGGCGACGCGCCGCGTAGGTCGCCATGCTGACATGGTCTTCCTGGTTGGCCGAAGTCGGGATGGTGTCGACGCTGCCCGGATGGGCGATCGACTTGTTCTCCGACGCCAGCGCGGCGGCGGTGACGTGGGCGATCATGAAGCCCGAGTTCACGCCCGGATCGCGCACCAGGAACGGCGGCAGGCCGGACAAGGTGGCATCGATCAGCAGCGAGATGCGGCGCTCCGAAATGGAGCCGATTTCGGCGATGGCCAGCGCCAGCGTGTCGGCGGCAAACGCCACCGGCTCGGCGTGGAAGTTACCGCCCGAGACCACCACCGACAGCTCGCCATCCTTGAACAGCAGCGGATTGTCGGTCACCGCGTTGGCCTCGATCAGCAGCGTGCGCGCGCCGTTGTTGATGATGTCCCAGCACGCGCCCATGACTTGCGGCTGGCAGCGCAGGCAGTACGGATCCTGCACACGCTCGTCGCCGACCAGATGCGAGGCGCGGATCGCGCTGCCGGCCACCAGCTGGCGGTAAATCGAGGCGGCGGCGATCTGGCCCGGCTGGCCGCGCACCTCGTGCACGCGGGCGTCGAACGGCGAATCGGAACCCTTGGCCGCGTCCAGCGACAGCGCGCCGGACACCATGCCCGCCTCCAGCAGTCGCTCGGCCATGAACAGGCCATGCAGCGCCAGCGCGGCCGATACTTGCGTACCGTTGATCAACGCCAGCCCCTCCTTGGCGGCCAGCACCACAGGCGCGATGCCGGCCGCTTGCAAAGCCGCCATCGCGTCCACCAGTTCGCCCTTGTAGCGCACCTGTCCCACGCCCAGCATGGCCAGCGTCATGTGCGACAGCGGCGCCAGGTCGCCGGACGCGCCGACCGAACCCTTGGCCGGAATCGCCGGCATGATGCCGGCGTTATACAGCGCGATCAGGGTGTCGATGATCAGCGGCCGCACGCCCGAATAGCCGCGCGCCAGGCTGCCGATCTTCATCAGCATGATCAGGCGACACACGGCGTCCGACATCAGTTCGCCCGTGCCGACCGAGTGCGACAGGATCAGGTTGCGCTGCAGCTGTTCCAGCTTGTCGTCCGGGATGCGCGTCTTGGCCAGCAGGCCGAAGCCGGTGTTGATGCCGTAGGCGGCGTCGCCCTTGGCGACGATGGCCTGCACGGCGGCGGCCGAGGCTGCGATCACCGGGTAGGCCTCCGCGGCCAGCGCCAGCGGCGCGGCTTCGTTCCAGACGTTACGCAGGTCGGACAGCGTCAGCGAACCGGGTTTCAGGGTCAGTGCATTCATTGTTTTGCTCATTTAATCATGGGTAAGTTCAGGCCATTGCGCTTGGCGCAGGCAATGGCGGTCTCGTAGCCGGCATCGGCGTGACGCATCACGCCCGAGCCGCTGTCGTTGACCAGCACGCGCGCCAGGCGCTTGGCGGCGGCATCGGTGCCATCGGCGACGATCACCACGCCGGAATGCTGCGAGTATCCCATGCCCACGCCGCCGCCGTGGTGCAGCGACACCCAGGTGGCGCCGCCGGCGGTGTTCAGCAGGGCATTCAGCAACGGCCAGTCGGAGACGGCGTCGGTGCCGTCCTTCATCGCCTCGGTCTCGCGGTTCGGGCTGGCGACCGAGCCGGTGTCGAGGTGATCGCGGCCGATCACGATCGGCGCCTTCAGCTCGCCGTTGCGCACCATCTCGTTGAACGCCAGGCCGGCGATGTGACGCTCGCCCAGGCCCAGCCAGCAGATGCGCGCCGGCAGCCCCTGGAAGGCGATGCGCTCGCGCGCCATGTCCAGCCAGCGGTGCACCTGCGCGTGGTGCGGGAACAGCTCCTTGATCTTGGCGTCGGTCTTGTAGATATCCTCCGGATCGCCGGACAGCGCCACCCAGCGGAACGGACCGCGGCCTTCGCAGAACTGCGGACGGATGTAAGCCGGCACGAAGCCGGGGAAATCGAACGCATTCTTCACGCCGTGGTCGAACGCCACCTGGCGGATGTTGTTGCCGTAATCGACCACCTTGGCGCCCATGGCCTGGAAGTCCAGCATCGCCTGCACGTGCACCGCGCACGCGGCGGTGGCGGCGGCCTTCAGCTCCGCGTGGCGCGCCGCATCCTGCTGCGCCGCCTTCCACTGCTCGACCGTCCAGCCCCGCGGCAGATAGCCGTTGATCAGATCGTGCGCCGAGGTCTGGTCGGTCACCAGGTCCGGCACCAGGCCGCCGGCCCTGGCGCGACGCACCAGTTCCGGCAGCACGTCGGCCGCGTTGCCCAGCAGGCCGATGGAGATGGCGTCGCCGTTGGCCTGGTGCTGCTTGACCAGTTCCAGCGCCTCGTCGATGGAGGCGGCCTGCTTGTCCAGGTAGCGCGTGCGCAGGCGGAAATCGATGCTGCTCTGCTGGCATTCGACGATCAGCGACACCGCGCCGGCCATGGTCGCGGCCAGCGGCTGCGCGCCGCCCATGCCGCCCAGGCCCGCGGTCAGCACCCAGCGGCCTTTCAGATCGCCGCCGAAATGCTGGCGTCCCGCTTCGGCGAAGGTCTCGAAGGTGCCCTGCACGATGCCCTGGGTACCGATGTAGATCCACGAACCGGCCGTCATCTGGCCGTACATGAACAGGCCCTTGCGGTCCAGTTCATTGAAGTGCTCCCAGTTGGCCCACTTTGGCACCAGGTTGGAATTGGCGATCAGCACGCGCGGCGCGTCCTCGTGGGTCTGGAACACGCCCACCGGTTTGCCGGACTGGATCAGCAAGGTCTGGTTTTCCTCCAGCTCGCGCAGCGAGGCCAGGATCTGGTCGTAGCATTCCCAGTTGCGGGCAGCGCGCCCGATGCCGCCGTAGACCACCAGGTGCTTCGGGTTTTCCGCCACTTCCTTGTCCAGATTATTCTGGATCATGCGGTACGCCGCTTCCGCGCCCCAGGTCTTGCAGGTTCGCTCGGGGCCGCGGGGCGCGCGGATCTCGCGGCTGGCGTCGTAACGTGGGTCGTTGTCCAGATGATGGCTCATGAAAGTCTCCTGCGCGGTGGGAATTCATGCAGCATAGGTTGTCTATACAACCCAGTCAACTACAAAAAGGGGACAGACCACGATTTTTGTTGAAAAATCGTGGTCTGTCCCCGAATGTTATTTACGGCCGTAAACTTTTTTGCCGCCCATCCAGGTCTGCAGCACCTGGGTCTTGCCCAGTTGCTCGGGCGGGATCTTGAAGATGTCGCGGTCGACCACGATGAAGTCGGCCCATTTGCCCGGCTCCAGCGAGCCGATCACGTTTTCCTGGTGCGCCGCCCAGGCCGCGTCCAGCGTGAAGCAGCGGAACGCCTCGTTCATCGTCATCGCCTGGTTCTTGTACCAGCCGCCGGCCGGCACGTTGGCATTGTTCTGGCGCGTGACGGCCGCGTGCAGGCCTTCGAACGGGTTCGGCGACTCGATCGGGAAGTCGGAACCGCAGGCGATCTTCGAACCCTGGTCGAGGAAGGTGCGCCACGCATACGCGCCCTTGATGCGCTCATGGCCGACGCGCTGTTCGGCCATGTTCTGGTCCGAGGTCGCATGGGTCGGCTGCATCGACGGGATGATGCCCAGCTGCTTGAAGCGCGGGATGTCTTCCGGCGCCACCACCTGCGCGTGCTCGATGCGGTGGCGCAGTTCGACGTTCTTGTATTTCGGGATCAGGTCAGCATAGGCGTCCAGGATCTGGCGGTTGCCGGCGTCGCCGATGGCGTGGATGTTGACCTGGTAGCCGGCCTTCATGGCCTTGTTGATCTTGGCGCGCATTTCGGCGTCGGGATAGAACAGCAGGCCCTTGGTGGACGGCATGTCGCTATAGGGCGCCATCAGCGCCGCGCCGCGGCTGCCCAGCGCACCGTCCGAATACAGCTTGACGGCGGCCAGCGCGTAGACGTCGTTGGCGTAGGATTTCAGCGGGCCTTCCTTGGACAGCTCGTCGAAATCGGCGGTGGTGTCGCCGATCATGGCGTAGACGCGGGTGGTCAGCTTGCCGTGGTCGGCATAGTCGCGGTAAATGTCGTCCTGCGCCACCTTGATGCCGGCGTCGTGCACGCTGGTCAGCCCGACCTTGCCCAGCGCGGCCAGGGCCACGTCCAGCGTGGCGCGCGCCTCGGCCGGCGTCGGCAGCGGCACCACCTTGTTCACCAGCTGCATGGCGGCGTCCACCAGCACGCCGGTCGGCTTGCCGCTGGCGTCGCGTTCGATCTTGCCGCCGGCCGGGTCCTGCGTCTCCTTGCTGACGCCGGCCATTTCCAGCGCCTTGGTGTTGACCCAGATGGCATGACCATCGACGCGGTGCAGCAGCACCGGGCGGTCGTTGACCACCGCATCCAGCTCGGCGGCGGTGGGGAAGCGGCCCAGCTTCCAGATTTCCTGGTTCCAGCCGAAGCCGATGATCCAGGCATTGCGCGGATGGCTGCGCGCGAAGTCCGCCACCGCCCTCACCGCGCCGTTCAGCGTGGTGGGCGTGAACAGGTCGACGCCGGAGGCGATCTCGCCCAGCTCGAACACGTGGCCGTGGGCGTCGATCAGGCCGGGCAGCACGGTCTTGCCCTGCACGTCGATGTGCTCCGCCCTCGGCATGCGCGCCGCCGTCTCCTGCTCACTGCCCACCGCGACGATGCGGCCCAGGTCATCGAAGGCCAGCGAGGTGAACCGCCGCAGCTGGCCGCCCGCGTCCAGCGTGTAGCCGTTGGCGCGGTCGATGATGGTGTCGGCATGGGCCGGCAGGGCCAGCGCCAGGGCGGCGATCAGCGGGGTGGCCGCAGTGGCTTTAAACAGTGTGGTGCGCATCAATATCTCCATTCGGCAGCAAGATTCAGAGTGTAGCGAAGTTTGCACTTTGGTCAATCGAACTGTGCCGAAACCGGGCTCGCGCAGTGGCCGGACAGGTACAATGCGGGCTTCCAAGTATTCTTTCACGTGATTAGCCAGTGTCCAGCCGCCAACTTTACCTCCGTCTTATCCGCGAATTCACGCCGTACGCATGGATCGTCACCGCCACGCTGGTGGCCATCGGCGTGGCGGCGCTGACCGATGTGCTGCTGCTGCACCAGCTGAAGAACGTGGTCGATACGCTGGCGCCGCAACAGGGCCTGGGACTGCCCAAGGCGCCGGCCGGCGGCATGATGGCGGCGGTACAGAATGTGCTCGGCCATCTGCTGCCGCAGGGCAGCCACGCCGCGCTGTGGACGATTCCGGCCGTGATCCTGATGCTGGCAATCCTGCGCATGGTGTCCAGCTTTGCCGGCGAATATGGCGGCGCCTGGCTCAGCACCAAGGTCCAGACCAATCTGCGTGAAACCATGTTCAGCCGCATCATGCGCCTGCCGAACAGCTATTTCGACCAATCCTCGACCGGCACCACGCTGTCGCGCGTGGCCTTCGACGCGGCCCAGGTGGCGCAGGCCGGCCTGACCGTGTTCACCGTCGCCGTGCGCGATTCGGTGCAGACCGTCGGCTATCTGATCACCATGTTCGCGGCCGACTGGCAGCTGTCGGTGTTCTGCCTTTGCCTGCTGCCGCTGGTGGCGACGGTGATCATCTTCGCCGGCCGCCGCATGCGTTCGCTGGCCAGCAGCGCGCAGGCGGCCATGGGCGACCTGACCAATGTGCTGGACGAGAGCATCAGCGGCCAGCGCGTGGTAAAGATCTTCGGCGGTCAGCGCTATGAGCAGAACCGCTTCGAGCGCGTGGCCAAGCTGAATCGCCAACTGGCGGTCAAGCACGCGGCCACCTCGGCGCTCAACTCCGGCATCATCATGCTGCTGATCGGGATCACGCTGTCGTCGGTGATTTACTTCGCGCTGCTGCGCAACCAGGCCGGCGCGCTGTCGGCCGGCGAATTCGTGAGTTTCCTGACAGGGTTGCTGGCGATGCAGTCCCCGATCAAGAACCTGACCAAGATTAATGAGCCGATGCAGCGCGGCCTGGCCGCCGCCGAATCGGTGTTCGGCCTGATCGACATGGAAGCGGAACGCGACCAGGGCGGCAAGACGGTGCAGCGCGCCGAGGGCCGCCTGACCGTGCAGGATGTCACCTTCCACTACCGCGGCGCGGACGGCCTGCCGCTCGATCCGGACGCCCGGCCGGCGCTGGACCACGTCTCGCTCGACATCCCCGCCGGCGAAACGGTGGCCCTGGTCGGCAGCTCGGGCAGCGGCAAGACCACGCTGGCCGGCCTGCTGCCGCGCTTCTACGACGTCGGCGCGGGCAGCATCCAGCTCGACGGCATCGACCTGCGCGACTACACCATGACTTCGCTGCGCCGGCAGATCGCGCTGGTCAGCCAGGACGTGGTGCTGTTCAACGACAGTATCGCCGCCAACATCGCGTACGGCGATCCGCAACCGTCGATGGAGCGCGTCGTCGCCGCCGCCAAAGCCGCCCATGCGCACGAATTCATCGAACGCCAGGCCGACGGCTATAACACTTCGGTGGGGGAAAACGGCTTGCGCCTGTCAGGCGGCCAGCGCCAGCGCCTGGCGATTGCGCGCGCGCTGTACAAGGATGCGCCCATCCTGATCCTGGATGAAGCCACCAGCGCGCTCGATACGGAATCGGAGCGCCTGGTGCAGGCGGCGTTGGAGGTGCTGATGAAAGGCCGCACCACGGTGGTCATCGCCCACCGTCTGTCGACCATCGAGAACGCGGACCGCATCGTGGTGATGGACCGCGGCCGCATCGCCGAAGCGGGCAGCCACGCGCAACTGCTGGCGCAGAACGGCATCTACGCCCGCTTGTATCAGACGCAGAAGAGCGTTCAGGCGGTGTAGCCGCCATCCACGGTGAAGCTGGAACCGGTGACGAAGCTGGCCTCGTCGCTGGCCAGATAGGCCACCATCGAGGCGATCTCGCCGGCCTGGCCCAGGCGCTTTAGCGGCACCATGTTGCGCACCGCGTCCAGATAGGGCGCATCGGGCGGATTCATGTCGGTGGCGGTCGGTCCCGGCTGCACATTGTTGACGGTGATGCCGCGCGGCGCCAGGTCGAGCGCGAAGCCGCGCACCAGCGTCGCCACCGCGGCCTTGGTCATCGAATACACGCTGGAACCGGCAAATCCGACCTTGACGCCGCTGACACTGCCGATGGTGACGATGCGGCCGCCCTCCTTCATCGCCTTGGCCGCCGCCTGCACCGCCACGAACACCCCGCGCACGTTGATGTCGACCATGCGGTCGAAGTCTTCCAGCTTGAAGTTCTCCACCGATTCCAGGTGCAGGATGCCGGCGCTGTTGACCAGGATATCCAGCTTGCCGAAGTGGGCGACGGTGCTTTCCACCGCCGCCTGCACCGCCTCGGGATTGGCGCTGTCGGCGCGGATCGACATGGCCTTGCCGCCGGCCGCCTCGATGCTGGCCACCAGGTCGTTGGCCTTGTCGGGCGACGAGATATACGTGAAGGCGACCGCCGCGCCATCCTTGGCCAGACGTTGAACCACGGCGGCGCCAATGCCGCGTGCACCACCCATTACCAGAGCTACTTTCATGATGATTCCTTTAATTTTGGATTGATCGGTCAATAACCGAGCACATCATGCGATTTATGGAACGATCAGTCAAGTAAACGTTTTGTGATAAGTGTCAGCTGGCGTCGTGGAAGATCAGGCCGAGGGTGTGGCGCAGGCCGGCGCGCAGGCGGCTGACGCCATGGCGCATGTTGACGCGGTAGATGCCGCGCGTGCCCTGCACCGGACGGTGGTGCACCGGGAAGATCACCATGTCGCCGCGCCGCAGCGGCACCACCTCCGCCCGCGACTGCATGCGCGGCCGTTGTTCGGTAAGCACGAATTCGCCGCCGTCGAAGTCCCGGCCGGGTTGGCTGAGCAGGATGGCCGCCTGCAGCGGGAACACGTGTTCGCCGTACAGGTCCTGGTGCAGGCAGTTGTAATCGCCCGGCACGTATTGCAGCAGCAGGGGGGTGGGCCGCTGCTGGCCGGCGGCGTGGCAGCGGGCCAGGTAGTCGGCGTGGTCGGCCGGGAAACGTTCCGGCAGATCCATCAGTTCCTGCCAGCGATTGGCGATGTCGGCCAGCGGCCCATACAAGGCCTGCCGCAGGGCCGCGATCAGGGACGGCAGCGGATAGCGGAAGTACTGGTACTCGCCACTGCCGAAGCCGTGCTGCGCCATCACCACGCGGCTGCGGAACAGCGACGGTTGCGCGTATTGCGCCGCCATGGCCGCGCATTCGTCGGCGGTCAGCAACCCGGGGATGATGGCGTAACCGTGGGCGTTCAGCTCATCGGCGATGGCCTGCCAGTCGAGCGCCGCCACATGCACCGCGATGCCGGCCGCCGCCCCCACCGCGCGACGCGCACTGGCCTGCGCCTGGGCGCTGGCCGCACTGGCCTTATTGATCCTGGCGGCACGCTCTTCCCGCATTTGATTGTACTCAGC